>NZ_JBFALK010000029.1:0-105504 GCF_040656155.1 Microtetraspora glauca | reverse complement strand
TGGGCAATCACCGTGCTGGCCGGGAGAGGTGAGCCGGGCGATCGGACGGCATCGCCGATCGGCGACCAGGTGAATCTTGGTGGACAGTCCACCCCAGGATCGACCCAACGCCTCCCGGCCCGACGTCACTCGCTTGTGATCTTTTCCGGCCCCCTTGAAGGGATATCGACGGCCGGGGCGTGCCGCGCCCCGGCCGCGTGCTGGTGGGCACGCACCACCGTGGAGTCAGCGCTCACCGTCCAATCATCCCCCTCGGCCTCGTCACACCCCGCCCGCAGCTCATCCAGGATCCGTTCCCACGTCCCGTCCAATGACCAGCGGCGATGCCGGTTGTAGACCGTCTTCCAGTTCCCGTAACACGGCGGCAGATCCCGCCACACGGTTCCTGTCCGCGTCCGGTGGAAGATCCCGTTGAGCACAGTCCGGTGGTCGTTCCACCGCGCGCCCCAGCCCGTGCTCACTGGTAGCAACGGCCCCAGCCGCGCCCACTCCTCATCGGTCAGATCGTGACGTTTCAGGCGTTCCTCATCCACACTGATGATCTACACCAAACCGGCACCGAAGATCACGGGACACGCCCTAGAGCGGTGCGCTCGTTCGCTTCTCCGGGATCGCCCATTGCTCGGCTCATGGTGTGTCGTCGAGACCTGCAGCCATGAGCCCCACTGCCGCGACGACCACGACGATGCCGAACAACGCGCCGAAACCGAAGTGCGGCAGAGGATCGCCACGACGAATAGCTCGTTCGGCTCGGGCCCATCGGATCCAGGCCGCCAGCGCAGAGAGCATTCCCAGGGCCGCCAGGAGCATGGCGATCGCGTACTGGACGATGCTCGGGATCGAGAGCTCGACGACGTCGAGGGCGACCCCGGCTGCAAGCAGTGCGAGAGAGGTGCGGACCCAGGCGAGAAAGGTGCGCTCGTTGGCAAAGCTGAACCGGTAGTCGGGCTCCACGCCTTCGTCGTAGACCCAGCCCGGCCACCTGCCGTCCTTGCCTCTCGGCTGCGCAGTCTCGTCCGTCCGCGATTCTGCCGAGGTGCGGCCTGGTCGCTTCATGACCGGTTGAACACCGCCCTTTGCTTGGTGGCGAAGGCGGCCACGGCGGCGATATGGTCGGCCGTGATCCCGCACTCCTTGTGGCGGCGGATCTCGGCGGCCATGGAGTCCTCGAGTGTCTGGTCGGCGGCGTCGATCAGGTTCTGCTTGATCGCGGCGAGTGCTCCCCGCGGCCCGTCGGCGAGCTGCCTGGCGAGGGCAGTGGTGGTGGCCGAGAGGTCCTCCTCGGTGCAGAGCCGGTCGAGCAGGCCGAGGTCGGCTGCCGCCTGGGCGTCCACACGCGGGTTGAGGAACAGCAGCTCGCGCGCCTTCGCCGGGCCGACGAGTCGCTGCAACAGCCAGGCGACGCCGAAGTCGCCGGAGAGGCCGACCGACGCAAAGGCAGTGACCATGAGCGCGCGAGCGCTTCCGACGCGCAGGTCCGCGGCCAGCGCCAGGCCCAGGCCCGCGCCCGCGGCGGCGCCGGGGAGCGAGGCGACGACAGGGGTCCGGGCGCGGTAGAGCGCGCCCGCGGTGAGCTTCTGGTGCTCGAGCTGCTCCGCGGCGGCCGTCGGGTCGATCTCATCCGCCCCGCCGCCCTCGCCGCCACGGTCGTGGAAGTCGAGCACGTCACCGCCGGAGCAGAAGGCGCCACCGGAACCGGTGATCACGAGGCAGCCCACCTCGGGATCCTCGTCCAGCAGAGGGATCACCCGGCCCAGAGCCTCCAGCATCTCTTGGGACAGCGCGTTGCGGCGCTCGGGCCGGTTGAGCGTGAGGGTGCCTACGCCCCCCTCAACGCTGGCCAGGAGGTGGTCCGTGCCGGTCTCGATGGTCGTCATCGGGGTTCCCTTCTCGATCCGTCGCGGCAGCGGATCGAATCCGGATTCAACTTCATTTTGGAGTCCGATCGCAACCCGAAGGCCGGCAGTCGTGTCTAGGTCGACACCTCCTGCCGCAACGGCAAGCTGACGATGATCCTGGAGCGGGCCGCCGCCATCGATCCCAAGTTCCGGGAGGTACGACGACAGTGCTGCGGATGCTCGGCGTCGTAGCCCGAGGTCACGCCACGAGGACCACGCGCACTGCGCCGCAGGTTGGCGCGCGCGGAGTCGAGGGGGCGCGCAGGCATGGGGGGACTCCGGTGAAGTTGAGGGGTATGTGACGCTAGACGCACTTGAGTCCGGATTCAATACGAGTCTCTCGAATCCGAGACAACCGCGAGCAGCCCTTGACGTCCGTACTTGAATATGAGTTCATGTTTGAACCCGGTGACCCACGACACATGATGAGGGCTCGGCATCAGTCTTAGCTGCACCCCACAGGTGCCCCGGAAGGAACCCCATGTTGAGAAATCCCAAGCATCGCCTCGCGCCGCTCGTCGTCGCGGGTTCACTGGCACTCGCCGCATGCGGTGGAGGAGCCGACAGTGCCGACCGGACCCCGAGCGGGGAGGCGCAGCGGGGCGGCGCGCTGACGGTGGCCACCGAGATCGCCTGGACGACTGATCCGAACGATGCCACCACTCTCAGCAGTTGGACCGCGAGTCAGGCGATCTATGACAGGCTCGTGTACGCCCGCCCCGACGGCACTGTTGAGCCCGGGCTCGCGGAGTCCGTCGAGATGTCCGACGACGGCCGGCGCTATACGGTCAAGATGCGTCCTGGCACCACTTTCCACGACGGAACCCCTGTCGACGCGGAGGCTGTCAAGGTCAGTCTCGACCGTGTCCGGGATCCCAAGGCGCCCTCCACCAGCGCGGTCTACTTCGCATCTGTGGACACTGTCGAGGTGGTCGATGGCCGCACCGTCCAGATCAACATGAAGCGCCCGGACGTCGCCTTTCTCCGGCTCGGGCTCGGCGGCGTGGCGTCCGGGATCGTCTCGCCGACCGCTCTGAAGAAGTACGGCGACAAGATCGACCAGAATCCGGTGGGTGCTGGGCCCTTCAAGTTCGTGCGCGAGAACCCGGGCGACGAGCTGCAGCTGGAGCGGTTCGACGACTACTACGACCCCGCGCGGCCCTACCTCGACAAGGTGACCTTGAAGTTCATTCCTGACGCGCAGGCGCGGTACGCAAGCCTCACGTCGGGCGCCGTGGACGTCATCCACAACATCGACCCGAAGAGCATCAAGAGCGCCAAGGCCAACAATTCCGTCGTGATCAGCCATCCGTCGGGCTTCGGCAACAGCCTGATCTCGCTGAACAACACGCGCGCTCCGTTCGACGATGTCCGAGCACGTGAGGCGGTGTGTGCCGCCACTGACGCTGACGCGATCAATCAGGCCGTGTATCTCGGGGTCTACCGGACCGACGTCAGTTCGCCGTTCGGGCCGGAGCATCCCTTCGGCCCTGCGAAGACTCCCGAGGGGCATGTGTCCTACGACCTCGACCGCGCCAAGAAGCTGGTCGAGGAACTTGGAGGACTCGATGTCACGCTGACCGTCGCGTCCGTCTACAAGTCTCTCGGGGACGCCATCATGGCGCAGTGGCAAGCCGCCGGGATCCACGTCACGGGCGAGGCAGTTGAGTCGACGACGGCCATCGAGCGGGCGACGCGTCGGGAGTACGAGGCGATGCCGTATCGCTACCAGGGCGATGTCGAGCCAGATCGCAACGTCGCGAACTTCTTCGTTGAGGGCGCGTTCCTCAACACCACCGGCTATGCGGACCCGGAGGTCGGAAGGCTCGTCGCCGAGGGGCGTCAGGCGACGGACGAGTCTCGACGCAAGGAGATCTATACCCAGATCTCGGACAAGCTGGCGGAGGCGACCCCGATGTGCTGGCTCTTCTCCAACGACCTTCCCCAGGCGTGGCGCTCCTACGTCGGTGGCATCCCGGACGCCCCTGACGGCCGCACCGTGTTGCGCGATGCCTACGTGACCCAGTGACATCCCGAGCTGACCTGGAGGGCACATGGTGCGCTATCTCGTTCTGAGAGCTGGCCAGCTGATCATTGTGGTGTTCGGAGTCACGGTCGTCTCCTTCGTGGTCCTCCACCTCCTCCCCGGAGACGTCACGACGACGGTCCTCGGGGAGGGGGCCAGCCCCGAGGCCAAGGCGGCGTTGCGAGCCGAGCTCGGCCTGGATGCCCCGCTGCTTTCTCGGTATTGGGAGTGGCTCTCGAGCGCTGTGCGAGGCGATCTGGGGGATTCGCTCACGCTGGGCTACCCGGTGACCGAGTTGATCCGGCTCCGCCTGCCGGTCACGTTGGAGTTGGCTGTCGCGACCCTGTCGGCCGCGGTTCTGCTGGCCATCCCGACTGCGTTGGTGGCTGCTCGTTTCCGGAACCGGTGGCAGGACAAGGTCTTGAGCATGGGCGCCTACGCCGGCATCGCGGCGCCGCCGTTCTTGGCAGGAATCGTGCTCATCTACGTCTTCTCCGTGAAGCTGGGCTGGCTGCCGGCGACGGGATGGAACTCATGGTCGGAGGGGCTTGTGGCCCATGTGCAGACGCTGGTCATGCCGGTGGCGTCATTGCTGTTCGTCGAGGCAGCCGTCTTTATGCGAGTCCTCAGGTCGGACCTCGTGGCCCAGTTGAGTGACGAGGAGTACCCCCTCGTGGCTCGGGCCAAGGGGGCGCCCATGCGGTCGGTGATGATCAGGCACGTCCTGCGCAACTCGCTCCTGCCGTTCGTGACGATCGTCGGCCTCCAGTTCGGCGTGCTGCTCGGTGGCGCCGTGATCGTGGAGCACCTGTTCGCTCTGCCAGGACTGGGCGAGTTGCTGGTGACCTCGATCTACCAGCGAGACGCCACGACCGTTCAGGGAATCGTGATGTTCATTGCGGTCTCCTTCGTGCTGATCAATGCGCTGGTCGACCTCCTCTACCGATTCATCGACCCGCGAGTGAGGCAGCATGGGTGACACCACGATGGCGATGCCGGCACGATCCACCGGCGTCTTCGCGATGCTTGCCCAGAACCGTGCGATGCTCGTGCCGTCGGGAGCGCTGGTACTTCTTGTCCTTGCCGTCGTTCTCGGCCCCTTCTTGTTCGATCTCCCGGACCCTGAGCGCCAGACGCTCGCTGAAGCACGCCTCGCTCCGCTGAGCCCGGGTCACCTGCTGGGGACCGACGGTCTGGGGAGGGACGTCCTCTCCCGAGCGCTCGACGGCGGACGGGTCTCACTGCTCGTCGGGTTCTCCGCCGTTGCGATCGGGTTCATCGTCGGGGGCCTGCTCGGAGTGACTGCCGGCTTCCTCGGTGGGAAGGTGGACGCGGTCATCAGCAGGCTCACGGAGATCTTCTCGGCGTTCCCCTCGCTGATCCTGGCACTCGCGATCGCGACATTCCTCGGCCCGAGCGTGCGGAACATCGTGCTGGCGATCTGCTGTCACACCGTTCCCGCCTACGTTCGACTGGCTCGCGCCAACGCCATCAAGATCCGCAACAGTGACTTCGTCGTCGCTGCGTCCTTGGCGGGAGCCAACGTGCGTTACACGCTCAGGCGACACATCGTTCCTCTGGTGCTCCAGTCCCTGTTGGCCTACGGCCTCCTGGCGACAGGCACCGCGATCGTCATCGAGTCGAGCCTGTCGTTCCTGGGTCTGGGTGTGCGTCCTCCGCAGTCGACGTGGGGCAACATGCTCGCGGACGGTAAGACCGAGCTGGGGATGGCCTCCCACGTTGCTTTCGTGCCCGCGATCCTGTTGTTCCTGACCGTTCTCAACCTGAACCTCGTGGGAGAGGGACTGCGCACGCGCGCCGACCGGAAGGTGGGCGCCGCATGAGTGACGTGGTGGTCGCGATCGAGGACCTGCACGTGACCTTCTCGACTCCGCGGGGGGAGGTTCGGGCACTGCGTGGGGTGAGCCTCGAGGTGCGCGCCGGCCGGATGGTGTGCCTCATCGGAGAGTCCGGGTCGGGCAAGTCGGTCACTGGTCGCGCACTGATGGGGCTGCTCCCGGCTCATAGTGCGCGCATCGGTCCGGGATCGATGCGGTTGCACCAGGAGGAGCTTCTGGGCAAGTCCGAGTCGGCCATGCGGAGCATCAGGGGACGGAGGATCGCGATGATCTTCCAGGACCCGAGCAGAGCGCTCAATCCCACGAGACGCATCGGCGACCAGGTCGGTGAGGCCATCAAGATCCACTTTCCCGAGCGCCGTCCTTCAGCCGTGCGGTCCAAGGTGCTGGAACACCTGGACTCGGTCAAGCTGCCTGACGCGGCACGTGTCGCGAAGAAGTATCCGCACGAGCTCTCGGGAGGGATGCGTCAGCGGGTCGCGATCGCCATGGCCCTCTCCGCCGAGCCGGAGGTGCTTGTGGCGGATGAACCGACGACGGCGCTCGACGTGACGACCCAGGTCCAGATCCTCGATCTGCTCCGGAGCCTTCAGCGCTCCCGTGGCATGTCCGTGCTGCTCATCACCCACGACATGGGCGTCGCGGCCCACTACGCCGACGATGTCGCGGTCATGTACGCCGGACGGGTGGTGGAGCGAGCACCGGCAGCCGAGCTGTTCGCAGACGTCGAGATGCCGTACACGCAGGCCCTGCTGGAGTCCTTGCCGTCGGCACGCGCAGGCAGGGGGGCGTTGCAGACGATCCCTGGCGGTCCTCCGGACCTCGCGCTTGGTATCAGCGGATGTGCCTTCGCCCCACGGTGTCGATTCGTCACGAGTCAGTGCAAGCAGCAGCCAGCCACGCGCGAGGTTGCCGGGGGCCACGTCTTCGAGTGCTGGCACCCCGTCGGGAAGGAGTCGAGATGAGCGCCCGGGCGGGCCACCAGGAGCTTGGTGAGGTGGTCCTGCAGGTCAAGGACCTGCGACAGCTCTACGGCCGTGGGAAGCGAGCCTTCCACGCGGTGGACGGGGTCTCGTTCACAGTGTTCCGTGGGGAGACATTGGGGCTCGTGGGAGAGAGCGGGTGCGGCAAGTCAACGACTGCGCGTGCCGTCCTCGGTATCAGGCCTCCGACCGCAGGCAGCGTCGCGTTGAGCGGTGTGGAGCTCACCACCCTCCGCGGCCGTGCGCTGCGAGAAGCACGCTCGTCGATGCAGCTGGTCTTCCAGGACCCCTACAACTCTGTCAATCCTCGGTGGACTGTGCGGCAGGTGGTGGCCGAGCCGCTGCGTCTGGCCCGCTGGACCAGCTCCAAGGCCCGCACGCGGGTGGATGAGCTCTTGGACCTGGTCGGCCTCGACCCGGCACGGTTCGGCGACCGGTCGGCCCGGCAGCTCTCAGGGGGACAGGCTCAGCGCGTCGGGATCGCCCGGGCGCTCACCACGGACCCGGAGCTCCTCGTCTGTGACGAGGCGGTCTCTGCCCTCGATGTGTCGGTGCAGGCCCAGATCCTCAACCTGCTGGACCACCTGAAGCGGGAGCTCTCCCTCACCACGCTGTTCATCTCCCACGACCTCGGTGTCGTCCGTCACGTCAGTGACCGGGTGGCCGTGATGTACAAGGGACGGATCGTCGAGACGGGGGAGTCCGACCAGATCTTCCAGAACCCCCAGCACCACTACACCTCCCTCTTGTTGCACTCGGTCCTGGAGGTTGGTGTGGAGCCCGGCTCGGCGACTCGGCGCCCGATCGAAGTCCAGGCGTCCCAAGGCGACCCTGCTGCTGGGTGCCTGTTCGCGCCGCGTTGCCCGGGCGCGGGCGACATCTGCAGAACCACGGAGCCCGAGCTGACTCCGATTTCCCTCAGCCACGCCGCTGCTTGCCATTTTCCGACAGGCGTCGCCGGCCCGACGAGAAGGAGTACATCCCAGTGACCAAGTTCGACCGCACGGTTCTCCCCATTCCGGACGAGGTGCTGCAACAGCTCCCGGCTCGCTCTGGCGCCTTGAACCTCGAGTCGGTTGCGGCACCGGAGGGCGCTCCCAACGTGGTGATCGTGCTGATCGACGACATGGGTTTCGGTGCCACATCGGCATTCGGTGGACCTTCCCACTCACCGACTGCTGAGGAGCTGGCCGACTCAGGGCTCCGGTACACGCGATTCCACACCACGGCTCTCTGCAGTCCGACCCGTCAGGCTCTGATGACGGGTCGCAACCATCACGCCGTCAACATGGCCTCGATCACCAACCTCGCCACGCCGGTCCCTGGCTACACCTCAGTGCGACCGAGGAGTGCCGCGACCCTGGCCGAGGTCCTCCGCCTGAACGGCTACAACACCGGGGCGTTCGGCAAGATGCACCAAACACCGCCGTGGGAGATCAGCCCGGTCGGACCATTCGACCGCTGGCCCACCGGTGAGGGGTTCGAGCGGTTCTACGGAATCGTCGCGGGGGAGGCCAACCAATATGCCCCGCTGTTGTACGACGGCACCACGCCGGTCTCGCCGCCGAAGGACGCGAGCTACCACTTCAGTGAAGACATCGTGGACAAGTCGATCGAATGGGTCCAGACCCAGAAGGTGTTGGCGCCGCAGAAGCCGTTCTTCCTCTATCTCTCGTTCGGCGCGACACATGCTCCGCATCATGTGCCCCGCGAGTGGATCGAGAAGTACCGCGGTCGGTTCGACGAAGGGTGGGACGCCGAGCGCGAGCGCATCGTCGCGCGCCAGCGGGAGCTCGGAGTCATCCCGCCCGACTGTCCGCTGACCTCACGTCATGACGAGATCCCCGCATGGAAGGACCTGACGGACGACGAGCGGACGGTCGCGGCTCGGCTGATGGAGGCGTTCGCCGGTTTCGCCGAGCACACGGATGCACAGGTCGGGCGGCTGGTCCGGGCGGTGAAGGAGGTGGATGCCTTCGACAACACCTTGTTCATCTACATCATGGGCGACAACGGCGCGTCCGCCGAGGGCGGCATCCACGGCACCCTCAACGAGATCGCCAGCCTCAACGGGATCCACGACTCCCCCGACGCGATGCTCGACATGCTGGACGAGGTCGGAGGGCCACGCGCCTACAATCACTTCTCGGCCGGATGGGCGCACGCCACGAACACGCCGTACCAGTGGACCAAGCAGGTCGCCTCGCACTGGGGCGGCACCAGAGTCGGCACCATCGTCCACTGGCCCCGAGGCATCAAGGAGACAGGCGAGGTGCGCACACAGTGGCACCATGTCATCGACGTGATGCCTACCGTGCTGGAGGCGGCAGGGCTCCCGCTGCCCGAGAGCGTGAACGGCACGACTCAACAGCGGACCGACGGCGTCAGCATGCTCTACTCGTTCAACGACCCTCAGGCCGCGGAGCGGCACACCACGCAGTACTTCGAGATGTTCGGGAACCGTGGGATCTATCATGAGGGCTGGACCGCCTGCACCAAGCACGTGACCCCGTGGGATCACTCTAAGGCGATCCCCCTCGCCGAGGATCGGTGGGAGCTGTACAGCCCCGAGGACTGGAGCCAGGCACACGACCTCGCCGAGGAGATGCCGGAGAAGCTCGCGGAGCTGCAGGCGGTCTTCGAGCGAGAGGCGAAGGCCAACAATGTGCTCCCGCTGGACGACCGCCGGGTGGAGCGGTTCAACTCCGACATCGCGGGTCGCCCCGACCTGCTCAAGGGACGCACAGAGATGGTCCTGCGGCGGGGAATGCGTCGGCTGCACGAAGCGGCCGTGCCCAACGTCAAGAACAAGTCGCATGTCGTCCACGCCTCGATCACTGTCGGTGAGGACGGTGGAGAGGGCGCCATCCTCTCGCAAGGCGGGCGGTTCGGCGGATGGACGCTGTGGCTCAACGAGGGCATTCCGCAGTACTCGTACAACTGGTTCGCCCGCGAACGCTACGACGTGTGCGCCCAGGATCGGCTGGGGCCCGGTGTGCACGAGGTCCGCTACGAGTTCGAGTGCGACGACGCGCCTGGTTTCGGACGGGGGGGAACGGGCCGCCTCATCGTGGACGGCCACGAGGTCGCGAACGGCCGCATCGAGCGGACGGTGCCGTTCCACACCGGATCCAGCGGCAGCACAGACGTCGGTGGCGACCTCGAGGGTTCACCTGTGATCGATGACTACCGGGAGCCGGACGGCTCGTTCTCCGGGGAGATCCATTGGGTGCGGATCTCGATCAGCGGTGACGCCGCACCCACGCCTCCCGCGGTGAACGCGCAGATCGAGGCGGCGCTTCAGTGAGCGGGATCCGCACGGATCCACAGGGAGGCCAGTTCTCGGGGCATGTGCGATGAACGACCGGAACAGCGACTCGGGACGACCCGCCTGCTGTGCCCCAGCGGTCGGCGATGTCGTCGAGCGACGATCGGGCGCCGGTGCTCCCGCTGTACGGCCTGGTCCTCGCTCCCACCGCCGCCAGGTGCTCATCCCCGGTGGACGGTTCTGGATGGGGGACGAGCACGGCGAAGGCTACGTGGCTGACGGTGAGGTTCCTGTGCACGAGGTCGTCCTGGACGACTTCTACCTCGACGAGAGCACTGTCACGGTCAGTCAGTTCGCGACGTTCGTCAAGTCCACCGGCTATGTCACAGACGCCGAGGATCTCGGAGTCTCGGCGGTCTTCCACGCGGCGGTTCGGGCAGATCCGCAGGATGTCCTGCACCGTCTCGCCGAGACCCCCTGGTGGGTCGCTGTGAGGGGGGCCTCATGGAGGCATCCCCAAGGGCGCGGTTCGGTGGCGGTGGCGAACCATCCCGCTGTTCACGTCACGTGGAACGACGCACATGCGTTCGCGATCTGGGCCGGGAAGCGGCTGCCCACCGAGGCGGAGTGGGAGTACGCCGCACGAGGTGGGCTGTCCGCCTCGCGATTCCCATGGGGGGACGTCCTGAAGCCCGGTGCTCGATGGCAGTGCAACATCTTCCAGGGCGACTTCCCGCACGTGAACACGGCGGAGGACGGCTACGAGACAACTGCTCCAGCCAAGTCGTTCCGGCCCAACGGCTACGGGCTCTACAACATGGTCGGGAACGTCTGGGAGTGGTGCGCCGACTGGTTCCAGCCTGACTACTACCAGCGCTCGCCGACCACGGCCCCGCCAGGCCCCTCGGCAGGGGACCGCAAGGTGTTCCGAGGTGGCTCCTACCTGTGCCACGACAGCTACTGCTACCGGTACCGCGTCTCTGCGCGCTCGTCGAACTTCCCGGACTCGACATCCGCGAACGTCGGCTTCAGGTGTGCCAACGACGCCTCGACTGCGGACACGCCGAGGGGTCCACAAAGTCCGCCCTCGCAAGGAGTTCGAACATGAACGCTGCTACTCACATCTGGCGACACGCCATGACCTCACCCGACAGTCTCGCGCTCAGGGAGGCTCAGCGCAGCTGGACTTACGCTCAGTTGCGCGACGACATCGCCGAGACGGCCTACGAGCTCACCGATCGCGGGGTCGGCCGCGGCGACCGCGTCCTCATAGTCGTGCCGACCAGCGCCGAGTTCGTCCACGTCTACTACGCGGTGCTCTCCCTCGGAGCCACCGCGGTCACGGTCAACACCCTCAGCACTTCCCGCGAGCTGGGGTACTTCATCGACGACGCGGGTTGCACGCTGGCCGTCGGCTGGAGCGAGACGGCCGAGCCGATCACGAGCGCCGCAGAGCGCAACGGGATCCCGGTGTGGGTCCTCGCGCCCGGCGACGCCGACCCGCGCGAGCCAGCAGCGGGGGTGCCGGACCCCGCCGAGGTCGAACCCGAGCACGCCGCCGTACTGCTCTACACCTCCGGCACCACCGGCCGGCCCAAGGGTGCGGTGCTGACCCATCACAACCTGCTGGTGACCGGCGAGATGTTCACCGAGGCGCTGCCTCTCACCGGCGACGACCGGATGGGCACCGCGCTTCCGCTCTTCCACGTGTTCGGCCAGGCCGCGGTGATGGCCTCCATCTACAACGCCGGCGGGTCGTTCTCGGTGCTGCGGCCCTTCCACGGGGCCCGGCTGCTGGAGATGGCCGCGAACCACCGCCTCACGGTCTTGGCTGGGGTCCCGACCATGTGGAACGAGATGCTCCACGCCGAGACCGACCTGGGCGTCGAGGACTTCGCGGACCTCCGGGTGGCGTGCTCGGGCGGCGCGGCGATGCCGCTGCAGGTGGCTCGGGCGTTCCGTGAGCGGTTCGGTGCGACCGTGCTCGACGGTTACGGCCTGAGCGAGACCACCGGCGCGGCGACGTTCAACGAGATCGACGGCGCGCGCAAGGAGGGCAGTGTCGGCCGCGGCCTGCCGGGCGTGCTCATCACTATCCTCGATCCCGAGCGCAACCCCGTGGCCGTCGGCGAGGTCGGCGAGGTCGCGATCGACGGCCCGTGCGTGATGCGTGAGTACTGGCAGCGTCCCGACGCCACCGCGGCCGTGATGCACGGCCCGTGGTTCCTCACCGGCGACCTGGGGCGCATGGATGCCGACGGGCACCTATGGATCGTCGACCGCATGAAGGACCTGATCATCCGCGGCGGCTACAACGTCTACCCGCGCGAGGTGGAGGAGGTCCTCTACACCCACTCCGCGATCCTCGAGGCCGCGGTCGTCGGCCTGCCGGACGAGCGCCTCGGAGAGGAGGTCGCCGCCATCGTCGTGCCGCGCGCCGGGCAGGACATCGACCTTGGCGAGCTCCGCACCTGGCTGTCCGAGCAGCTCGCGGCCTACAAGGTGCCGCGGGTCTACCAGGTCGTGCCGGCGCTGCCCAAGGGCGCGACCGGGAAGATCCTCAAGCGCGAGATCAGCCGCGACGACCTGCTCCGCGGCGGAGTCCGCCCGCCCCGCTCGCCGGTGGCCGCCGACGCCACGATCACCACGTCCTGACCAACCTCACGAGACGTCGCATCGAGCTCGGCTACGCAGGCGGGGACTGTCGGATGGGTGGCGCTCCCGTCGGATCTCGGCGGCTGTGCCGGCTACCTGCGGGTGGTCGAGGTCGATGAGGCCGACCGACGCCGGCGCACGCCGCGGTGACCGAGTGGGGCGTGTGGATGCGGGTCCAGCGCGGGCTTGACCGAGAAGAGTGCGCACGTCCCGAAGAAATGTGGATCGGGAGAGCAACGATTTGAATCTGAATTTGTGTTCAAGTATATCTGTGTGTGCCCGCTGTTCAGAGGAGCCAGTTCATGACGACGACATCGCCCGACCCGACTGAGGCCGTGGCACCCCCCGTAGGCGCCCTCCTCATCGACTTCGGGGGAGTGCTCACCGTCCCGATCGCGCGCGCCTTCCGGGCGCTCGGCGCGGGCGCCGGCCTCGATCCCGACGATGCGCTGCGGGTGCTCGCCACCCACGCAGGGGCCCGCGCCGCGCTCGTCGCGCATGAGAGGGGCCGGCTTGACGACGAAGGCTTCGAGGACGCCTTCGCCGCCGCGCTCGTCGAGTCCGGCGGTCGGGTCGAGCCGCGGGGCCTCCTCGCCGGTCTCGCCACGCATCTCGATCTCGACGAGCCGATGGTCGACCTCGTCCGGGAGGCGCGGGCCGCGAGGATCCCCGTTGCGCTTGTCTCCAACTCCCTGGGCCGCGACTGCTACGCCCGCGTCGACCTCGACGAGCTGTTCGACGTCACCGTCATCTCCGGGCAGGTGGGCGTGCGCAAGCCCTCTCGCGAGATCTACCGCATCGCCTGCGCGCGGCTCGGCGTCGACCCGCGCGAGTGCGTGCTCGTCGACGACCTCGAGCACAACCTCGTGGGTGCCGCCCGCCTGGGCATCCGGGGGATCCTGCACCGCACCGCCGACGAGTCCCTGCCCCGCATCCGCGAGGCGCTCTCCCTTCCCGCCCCCACGACCGCCTCCCGTTGACCCCCCTTTCCTCCTACGAACCAAGGACGACGCGATGTTCGAACTCAGTGAACGCGGACAGCACTACCGCGACCGCATGCTCGCCTTCATGGACGAGCACGTCTACCCCGCGGAGAGCGTCTATCGCGAGCAGATGCGCGCGTCCGGCGACGCTAACCACCACCCACAGGTCCTCGAGGACCTCAAGACGGAGGCGCGCGCCCGCGGTCTGTGGAACCTCTTCCACCCGCATCCCGAGTGGGGTCCCGGCCTGACCAACCTCGAGTACGCCCACCTCGCCGAGATCACCGGTCGCAGCATCGAGATCGCACCCGAGGCCGTCAACTGCAATGCGCCCGACACGGGCAACATGGAGGTGCTCACGCTCTTCGGCACCGACGAGCACAAGGAGAAGTACCTAAAGCCGCTGCTCGCGGGCGAGATGGCCTCCGCCTTCGCCATGACCGAGCCGACCGTCGCGAGCTCCGACGCCACCAATGTCGAGACGCGCATGGAGCGCGATGGTGACGAGTACGTCATCAACGGCCGCAAGTGGTGGACCTCCAACGCGCTGCACAAGAACTGCAAGGTCCTCATCGTCATGGGCAAGACCGATCCGGACGCCCCGACCCACCGTCAGCAGTCGATGATGGTCGTCCCCATCGACGCTCCGGGCGTCAAGGTCGAGCGCGGCCTGCCGGTCTTCGGCTACATGGACCGCGAGGGCCACGCCGAGGTCACCTTCACCGACGTGCGCGTGCCCGTCACCGCGCTCCTCGCCGGGGAGGGTGACGGCTTCATGATCAGCCAGGCCCGCCTCGGACCGGGGCGCATCCACCACTGCATGCGCGCCATCGGCGTCGCCGAGCGCGCCCTCGACCTGATGATCGACCGGGCCCAGTCCCGGGTGACCTTCGGTGAGCCCGTCGCCAACCGGTCCAACATCATGGACTGGGTCGCCGAGGCGCGCATCGAGATCGAGATGGCGCGCCTGCTCACCCTCAAAGCCGCGCACATGATGGACACCGTGGGCAACAAGGTCGCCCGCACCGAGATCGCGGCGATCAAGGTGGCCGCACCCAATGTCGCGCTCAAGGTCATCGACCGCGCCATCCAGGTGCACGGCGGCGGGGGCGTGAGCGACGACTTCCCGCTGGCCAAGTGGTACGCCCACATGCGCACCCTGCGGCTGGCCGACGGCCCCGACGAGGTGCACAAGGTGACGATCGCCCGCCGCGAGTATCGTCGGCGCAGCTCGGAGCAGGGCAGGCAGAAGTGATCGAGGGCATCAACACGGCGGCGATGACCGCATGGATCACCGAGCGCGTCGACCTCACGCCTCCGCTGGCCTACGAGAGGGTCGGACTGGGCCAGTCCAACCTCACCTACCTCGTCACGGACGCGAAGGGATCGCGCCTGGTCCTGCGACGCCCCCCGATGGGGCAGCTGCTCGCCTCCGCCCACGACGTAGCGCGGGAGCACCGGATCCTCTCGGCGCTGCAGGCGGGCGACGTCCCCCTTCCGGTCGTGCACGGCCTGTGCGAGGACCCGGCGGTCGCCGACCGGCCGGTGCTCGTCGTCTCCTTCGTCGACGGGCTCGTCCTCGAGGACCTCAGCGACGCTGAGGGCTTGGCGCCGGCTGCCCGGCACGCCCTCGGCCTCTCCCTCGGCGATACCCTCACCCGCATCCATGCCACCGACCTCGAGCGGGTGGGCCTGGCCGACCTCGCGAGCCACAAGCCCTACGCGGCCCGGCAGCTCAAGCGGTGGGCGGGCCAGTGGGAGCTCTCGCGCACGCGGGACCTGGCCGACCTGGACCGTCTCACCACGAGACTGCATGAGCACGAGCCCGAGCCGGGCGAGGTCACTCTCGTCCACGGTGACAGCCACCTGAGCAATGTCATCGTCGATCCCGTCGGTGCACGGGTGCGAGCCATTCTCGACTGGGAGCTGGCCACTCTCGGTGACCCGCTCGCCGACCTCGGGACGCTCCTGGCCTATTGGCCCCAGGCCGGTGACCCGCCGACGATTCGTTCCGCTGTCTCGACGGTCGAGGGCTTCGCCTCCCGGAACGAACTCGTCGAGCACTACGCGCAGGTGTCCGGGCGAGATGTCACCTCCGTCCCCTTCTGGCATGGGCTCGGACTATGGAAGCTCGCAATCATCCTCGAGGGGATACGGCGACGCCAGCTCGACGATCCGCGCAACCTCACCGCCGTCGGGATGATCCCGGCCGAGGCGGTCGACCAGTTGGTCGCCCACGCACACGTTGCACTGAGCGAAGACCTCTGACGCACCTCCCACGACCATCTCCACCAGAAGGGCACCTGTCATGTCGGATGTCGTACGCGTCGAGTCCCTCAAGAGCGACCTTGGCGTCGCTCGGATCGTGAGCCTTCCCCGGCCAGAACTCGAGAAGGGGTGGGTCCGGGTCGAGATCGAGCGCGTGGCCCTGACCACGAACAACATGAGTTATGCGGTGTTCGGCGACGCGCTCGGCTATTGGAACCTTTTCCCAGCCGCGGACACCGACCACGGATGCATGCCGGCATGGGGGTTCGCGCACGTCACGGAATCACGCGTGGACCAGATCGTCGAAGGCACGCGTGTCTTCGGCTACTTCCCGCTGTCGAACGAGCTCGTCATGCGGCCGACCGCGATCACCACACGCAGCTTTGTCGACGCGGCTGCGCACCGAACCGGGACTCCCAAGGTCTACAACGTCTACGAAATCAAGGCTGAAGCCGCCTCGGCCCGGTCGGACAGCTTCGTGTCCATCTTCCGTCCGCTCTTCATCACCTCATACACGGCCGCGGACTTTCTGCGCGAACGGAACTACTTCGGTGCCAGCCAGATCGTCATCTCCAGCGCCTCGAGCAAGACGGCCTACGGCATCGCCCACTGCATCGCCGGCGACGCCTCGGTGGTGAAGATCGGCCTGACCTCAGCGCGCAATGGCGACTTCGTGAGGCAGCTCGGCTGCTACGAGCGGATCGCCGAGTACGGGGATCTCGCTTCCGTCGACCGCGACGTACCGACCCTCTACGTCGACTTGGCGGCGGATCCGGAGCTACGACGTCGGGTCCATGAGTATTTCGGCGACAGCCTCGTCTACGACTGCCTTGTCGGTTCGACCCAAGGTGTGCAGCTGCCCGACCCCGCTGCGCCCGACGAGAACCTTCCCGGTCCCCAACCGGAGTTCTTCTTCGCCGCCACGCAACTGGACGCGTACAAGGCGGCCGGGCAGGCGCGCGCCTTCATGGCGCAATACGAGCGTGACGAGCTCAGCTTCACCGAGCGTGTCGCTGACATCCGCAACCCGTGGATGCGTCTTGAGGAGCACCGCGGCCTGGTCGACGCCCCCAGTGTTATCGCCCAACTGCACGACGGGACCGTGGATCCGGCCGTGGGTCACATCTTCGAGATTCAACCCACCGGAGCCGGCGAGTGAAGCTGGCGTTTGGCTCGGATGGCGAGGGCCGTCGCCATTAGTGTACGAGGTATGCCCGCTCACGAGCCCGAGTCCGAGCGCGGCGTCGACGAGATCCCGGATCTCGTCCACGCCGCTCGGCTCGGCACTCAGCCCCAGACAGCGCGCGGCCAGCGCACCCGAGCCGCCCTCATCACGGCCGCCCGCACCGTCTTCGAGCGCGACGGGTACGTCGACTCGCGGCTGGTGGACATCGCTGCCGAGGCCAAATGCTCGATCGGCAGCTTCTACACCTGGTTCGACAGCAAGGATGAGGTCTTCGCCGCGGTCCTACACGAAGCGCAGAGCGACATGCTCCACCCAGGCACTGGGCGCATCGAGGCCACGGACGACCCCGTGGCGATCATCGCGGCGAGCAACCGAGCCTACTTCGAGGCCTACCGGCGCAATGCGCGTCTCAATCTCCTCCTCCAGCAGGTGGCCGCGGTCGATCCCCGCTTCCGGGAGATGCGCCGAGCCCGGTCCGCCGCCTTCGTCAACCGCAACGCCCGGGCGATCTCCGACCTGCAGCAGCGCGGCCTGGCCGACCGGGGCGTCGACGCGTCGATGGCCGCCAAGGCACTCTCGGGCATGGTCGCCCGGCTAGCCCACGATGTCTTCGCCTTCGAAGGCGGAGACCATGTCGACGAACTCGTCGAGACCGCCACCCGGCTGTGGACCAATGCCCTCGGCCTCACGACGCCCGAGCTGCGGGTCGACTGAGCTGCCTTCGTCCACCCGGGTCATCCCTCAGGTCGGCGCCCTGGGCATGCCCGGCATGACGGAGTCGCCGGTGCCCCGGACAAGGTCGCTTGGCTCGTGATCTCACCAGTTCTGCACCGCGAGCTTCGAGGCTCAGCCGCGGCCCTTCGAGGCGCTTGCCTCGCAAGCTCCTCGGCAACCGCTTCCCGCACCTCAGCCAGCGTCCAACGAGAGGTTTCCCATGCGCGCCATCCACATCTCCTCCCTCGACGGACCCGAGGCCGTCGAGGTCGTCGACCTACCCGACCCGAGCAACGACGAGCTCGTGACCATCGATGTCAAGGCGGCCGGGGTCGCCTTCCCCGAGCTGCTGCAGACCCGGGGGGCTCTACCAGCTCAGGCCTGACCTTCCCTTCGTCCCGGGAGCCGAGGTCGCGGGCGTGGTCCGGTCGGCTCCCCAGGGGAGCGGTCTGGCCGGCGGTGACCGGGTCGCCGCGCCCACCCTTCTCGGCGGCTTCGCCGAGAAGGCTCTCGCCCGGCCGGACCTCACCTTCGTCCTGCCCGACGAGGTGAGCTTCGAGGAAGGCGCATCCTTCACCTTCAACTACGCGACCGTCTACTTCGCCCTCATCGAGCGCGCTTCACCGATTCCCTGCGGGCGCTCAGGGAGCACGGCCGGCTGCTCGTCATCGGCTTCACCGCCGGGCAGATCCCCGAGGTCAAGGTCAACCGACTGCTGCTCAACAACATCTCCGTCGTCGGCGTCGGCTGGGGGGCGTACGCCATGCCCCGCCCGGGCCACGTCGGCAAGGAGTGGGAGGCCATGTTGCCGCACCTGCGCAGCGGCGCGCTGCGGCCCGTCGTCGGGGCCACCCATCCGCTCGAGGACGCGGCGACCGCACTGGCCTCCCTCGAGGGGCGGGCTGCCACCGGCAAAGTCCTGCTCGTCCCGTGACCGCGGGCCCCCTCGTCGAGCAACTTCTTCAGCTGTCCGCGGTGCGTCCGTCGTGTCGTCGGGGGGGCTCAGGAGCTGAAGCGTCCGATCGACTCGGCGACGAGGATCGGCTTGTCGATGCCGTCGGCCTCGACGGCCAGGGTCGTGACGACCTTGACCGCGCCGGGCGCTGTCTCCTCGACCGAGGTGATCGTCGCGCGCATCCGGATGCGCGAGTCCACCGGCAGCGGGTGGATGAAGCGGACCTTGTCGTAGCCATAGTTGAGGCTGTGGGTGAAGCCGTCGAAGGCCATGAGCTCCTCGAGGAACGCCGGTGTGCGCGAGAGGCTGTAGAGGCCGTGTGCGATCACCGAGCCGAAGGGGGAGTCCGCCGCTCTCGTGGGATCGACGTGGATCCACTGGTGGTCGCCGGTGAGGTCGGCGAAACCGTCGATCCTCCCTTGGTCGACGACGTGCCACTCGGTCGGGCCGAGCTCGACGCCGACGAGGTCCTCAAGGTCTTGCGCGGAGGTCGGTCGGTGCTGCGCGGTCTGGGTCACGGTGAGCTCCTTCGGTCACTTGTGGGTTGTCTCGAACGTAGTTGAATGTGAAGCCGGGTTCAAGTACGGTCGAGGCTCCAGGCAGCCGAGACCACAGGAGCTCTCACATGACAACTGGACAGCAGCGCGTCCGCGTCGCCGTCGTCACGGGCGCGGCTCGAGGCATCGGCGCGGGTGTCGCCCGGCGGCTCGCGGCCGACGGGATGGCCGTCGCAGTCATCGACCTCGACGAATCGGCCTGCGCGCCCGTCGCCGAGGAGATCACCGCCGCCGGAGGCCGAGCGCTCGCGGTAGGGGCGGACGTCTCCGACCCGGAGCAGGTCGAGGCCGCCGTCCAGCGGGTCGCCGGGGAGCTCGGCGCCCCGACGGTCGTGGTCAACAACGCCGGCATCATCCGGGACAACCTCATCTTCAAGATGTCGGTCGAGGACTGGGACACGGTCATGGCGGTCCACCTGCGCGGCGCCTTCCTCGTGGCGAAGGCATGCCAGTCGTACATGACGCGGGAGGGCTTCGGCCGCATCGTCAACCTCTCCTCGACCTCGGCCCTCGGCAACCGCGGGCAGACGAACTACTCCGCCGCCAAGGCCGGCGTGCAGGGCTTCACCAAGACCCTCGCCATCGAGCTCGGCAAGTTCGGGGTGACCGTCAACGCGATAGCGCCCGGCTTCATCGAGACCGAGATGACCGCCGCGACCGCGGCGCGCACGGGCATCAGCTTCGACGAGCTCAAGAGCGCCGCCTCCGCACAGGCCGCGGTCGCGCGGACCGGTCGGCCCGAGGACATCGCGCACGCCGTCTCCTTCTTCGTCAGCGAGGGCGCCGGCTTCACGACGGGACAGGTCCTCTACGTCGCAGGCGGGCCCTGCGACTGATGAGGGCCGCGATGCAGGTCAAGGGCACGTCGCCATCGTCATCCGGCGCTGCCGGCGGCCTGAGCCAGGGCTTCCCCCACGCTGAGTGGTACGCCCAGGTCCGCACGCTGCGCTTGGCCGACGGGCCCGACGAGATGCACAAGAACGCCCTCGCCCACGAGATCCGGAGGATGACGAAGCGTGACTGATCTGCAGCAGCGGGTAGAGCAGCTCCTCGCGAGCCACGAACCCACCACGACAGGACCTGCCGACTTCCTCGGCGCGCAGTTCGACGCCGGGCTCGCCTGGGTCCACTTTCCCGAGGGAAGGGGCGGACTGAGCCTCGCGCGCGGGCGCCAGCTGGAGGTTGATGCCCTCCTGGAGGCCGCACGTGCTCCCCGGCCGGACGTCGCACGCAACAGCATCGGCCTCGGCATGGCCGCGCCGACGCTGCTCGCCTATGGCAACGAGGAGTTGCAGCAGCGCCACCTGCGGTCGCTCTTCGCCTGCACCGAGATCTGGTGCCAGCTCTTCAGCGAGCCGGGCGTCGGCTCCGACCTCGCCGCTGTCGCCACCCGTGCGGTCCCGGACGGCGACGAGTGGGTCATCGACGGGCAGAAGGTGTGGACCTCGGGCGCGCACGGTGCCGACTTCGCGATCCTGCTCGCCCGCACGGACACCTCGGTGCCCAAGCACGCGGGCATGACCTACTTCGTCGTCGACATGACCGACCCCGGCATCGAGGTGCGCCCTCTCCGTCAGATCACGGGCGAGGCCGAGTTCAACGAGGTGTTCCTCGCCGGGGTGCGGGTCCACGACGGCAACCGCGTCGGCGCGGTCGGCCAGGGGTGGACAGTCGCGACGACGACCCTCAACAACGAGCGGGTCGCCATCGGCGCCGGCACACACCCGGCTCAAGCGGGCCAAGGCCGACCAGCTCGCCCTCGGCACGCCCGACCGGCACCGCAGCGACCTCGCGCAGCTGGTGGACCTCCCCGCGAGCTGACCGAGCGCGCCTGACCAACAGCCTCGCCCCGCCCTCTTCGACCGCTCAGGAGTGACCATGCGTGAAGCAGTCATCGTCTCCACCGCCCGTACCCCGATCGGCCGGGCCTATCGCGGTGCCTTCAACGACACCCAGGCCCAGGAGCTCATCGGCCACGCCGTGCGGCACGCCGTCGAACGTGCCGGCGTTGAAGGCGAGCGCATCGAGGACGTTGTCGTCGGCGCCGCCCTCCAGCAGGGCTCGACCGCGATGAACATCGGCCGCCAGGCCGCGCTGCGGGCCGGGCTGCCCACGAGCGTCGCCGGCATGTCGGTCGACCGCCAGTGCGCGAGTGGCCTCATGGCGATCGCCACCGCGGCCAGGCAGGTCCTCCTCGACGGCCAGGACGTCGCCGTCGGTGGTGGTGTCGACTCGATCTCGCTCGTGCAGAACGAGCACATGAACACCTACCGTGCCCAGGACCCTTGGCTCCTCGAGCACGTCCCGGCGACCTACATCTCGATGCTCGAGACCGCCGAGATCGTTGCGAAGCGCTACGGAATCTCGCGCGAGCAGCAGGACGAGTACGCCCTCGAGTCGCAGCGACGGACCGCCGCCGCGCAGGAGGCCGGTGCCTTCGACGACGAGATCGTGCCCCTGCCGTCGACGATGCTCACCAAGGACAAGGCGACCGGCCAGGTCGGCTCGCAGGAGGTTACCCTGGCCAAGGATGAAGGCAACCGCCCCGGGACTACGATCGAGGACCTCGCGAAGGTGGGCGCGGTCCTGGCCAAGGACGGCACCGAGGGCTTCTCCATCACGGCCGGAAATGCCTCGCAGCTGTCCGACGGCGCCTCCGCCGCCGTCGTCATGGAGGCCACCGAGGCCTCCCGCCGCGGACTGATCCCGCTCGGCGCTTTCCGCGGCATGGCTGTCGCCGGCTGTGAGCCGGACGAGATGGGTATCGGCCCGGTCTTCGCCGTGCCGAAGCTGCTCGCGCAGCACGGCCTGACCGTCGACGACATCGACTTGTGGGAGCTCAACGAGGCGTTCGCCGTCCAGGCGCTCTACTGCCGCGACACGCTCGGCATCGACCCGCAGAAGTACAACGTCAACGGCGGGGCGATCTCGATCGGCCACCCCTACGGCATGAGCGGTGCGCGCATGGCCGGGCACGTCCTCATCGAGGGCAGGCGACGAGGTGCGAAGTACGGCGTCGTCACGATGTGCGTCGGCGGCGGCATGGGCGCGGCCGGCCTGTTCGAGATCTTCTGACCACCACCCGCGGAGCTGACTGTGCGAGCCGGCGGCCCCGTAGCCCGTCGTCCGCCACGAGTAGATGGTCTGCTTGGTGACGCCGAGAGGCGACGTGACATCGTCGATGTCCACAGCTCCTGGGCATAGCCGGATCGACCGGCTGCTGGCGTTCCCGCGACGCCGCACCGCGACTGGTCGAGAAGCTCCGCGGTCGCATGATGGTCGCTATCGAGGGCGGCACTCAGGCATTGCGCTGCGGATCCTGAACGCCTGCGCTCGCCAAGCGATGTCGATCGCGGCTACGGAGTGACGCAGCTGGCGCCAATGGACGGTAACGCGGTAAGAACGCCGATGGCCCCGGGGGGAGTCCCCGGGGCCATCGCCTCGCGCGACGTGAGCAGTCGGCTCACCCAGAGCCTGCACACGAACGAAGCCACGAGTTGGCTCTCTTCGACCAACTCGTCGCCACGACGCCATTCGTCGGCGAAGTTGGTCTCGATGGCAGTTCCCGTTTCGCTGACACGCGAAGGTCACAGGCGGCGGCATTCACCCACATCCTTCGATCATGTGCTGAAGCTGGCGGGCGCATCCTGTCCATCCACAGCCGAGGTGCCGTCCGGCCTGTATTGGACACATTGCAGGCGAATCCCGATGCCGGAATCCCCGTACTTCACTGGTTCACGGGCACTGCTCGCCAAGCCGAGGCGGCCATAGGGCAGGGTTGCTGGTTCAGCATTGGCACGCCGATGTTGACGACCGCTCGGGGTCGCGAACTGGTGGCCACGCTCCCTCAAGACCGAGTGCTCACCGAGACAGACGGGCCGTTCGCAACCCGCGAAGAGCGAGCACTCATGCCGCGCGACGTCGGGGACACGATCGAACGCCTGGCCAAGCTGTGGGGGATGGAGCCTTCGCAGGCAAGGGCCACGGTCGCTGCCAACCTAGGGCGACTCTTGGCTGCAGGTGAGGTGTCCCCGCTGGCGACGACCAAGCCGGATCGCCACGACGGGTAGCGAGGCGCGTGAACCGATGAAAGACGGTGGCTCATGCCAACGCGCGTGTCAGTCGTCAGAGCGAGGACGCCCAAGGTCCGGCGCCAGGCGCCGCTGCCTCGTGCGCTCCCAGGGCTTCCGCGTCTCGACGCCCTGCGCGAGCAGGACGACCCGGACCGTGTTCGCAGTGGTGCCGAACTTGGTTCCGATCTGAGCCAGCGACCACCCCTCGTCGTAGAGCCTCGCTGCGGTCTTGACATGCTTCGCTGGGAGCCCGTCGCGGCGGAGGGGGACATCTTGCCGATGCAGGTGTGCGACGACGGTCCTGCGGTGGATTCCGAACGACTCACTCAGCTCGGTGGTGCTCGCGCCGGCCCGGTAGGAGGCCACCAGAGCCTTGACCTGGGCGGGGGTGAGAAATGTTTGAACTTTCCCAATTGCACCCACGATCGGCCCCCGGGAGTCCCGAACTGGGGGTTCGGAGGCCCTCACCTGGGTGCGGTAGTCCCCTCGTGACCAGCGGAAATGCACTGTTTCGTGGGCTTGGCAGGTGTTCTCAAAGTCTCTACGGAGGTCCACCAGCCAAAACGCCGCTTCCTCGATCAAGAGGAGCGGCGTTCGGGCCATTAGCGGGCCATTAACTCCTGGAGACCGGCGCATCGGCCGACCTCTCTTCGTCGTTCTTCCGCTCGGCTTCGACGCGGGCGCTCAGCGCGTCGGCGATCTTCTGGTCAGCGTCGCGGGTGGCGTGCTGGTAGATCAGCGCCGCCCGGTCGCTGTCGTGGCCCATCCGAGCCTCGAGATCAGGCAGGCGCCTGACTGTGCGGCCAGCGTTGCAGGCAGACCCCAGCGGATCTAACCTCCCCGGAGGTCGTTCGACTAACTTGTCCAGCGCTACCAGGAGCGACGAGCAGGGGGAAGGGACATTGGTCGAGCTGAATCGCGCCGACTTCGATTGGCTAGAGGAGGACATCGTTCTCGGGCATGCGTGGAGCCTGACCTTTGTCCGAGGCGTCGACGAGGCTGAGGCGTTGCGCCGGCTGGGTGCGCAGCAGGCTGATGTCCGTCTCTTCACAAACGAGGATTGCCCGCTGCCCGAGGCGGTCCGGGCCTGGCGGTCAGGCGATTGGACCATAATCATCGAGGTGGCCGACTGCAGTCTGGTCGACCCGAAGGTCATCGATGCTCTATCCGCGCAGACCGAGACAATTATGATTTTCGAGAACGTCAACGGGTGGAGCGGGTTCGAGCACGTGATCGACGGGCAGTTGATGACCTCGTTCGACCCTGTCGCCGCGTACCTACGAGAAGGGGACGAACCGGATCGATTTGTCGAGGAGATGCGTGCGGCCGGGTTCGATCCGGACACTGCTCCCGATGGAGATTTCGATTTCCCGGACGACGAGGGGTCATTATTCGTGCTGACCGCCCTGCTGACTGGTGTCGTCCTCACCCCCGAGATTTTCCATGGACCACTACCGGGCGCCCTCGTGAAATGAACGTGGCTTCTGGACAGCAACCGGGCCGCACAACTCCTCACAGGCCGAGACCTTGCCGATCTGAGCAATCGTCAAGACTTGTGGATCGATTGAGTGCGGTCGTCAAGGTTGGGCTGATACGTCGGAGGCGACCAGCTCGATTTCGAAGCCGTCTTTGTCCTCCAGGTAGGCGGCGTAGTGCTGCTCGCCCCCGGCGTAGGGGTGACGATCGGGGAACATCAAGGTCCACCCGTGTGCGGGTGCCTGCTCGACCAGAGCATCGAGCTGGGCACGGCTTTCCACGTGAAAGGCCAGGTGGTTCAGCCCCGGTCGGCAGCGGTCGTGCCGATCGGCGCTGAGCGCGGGTGACTGCTCCAGGACCAGATAGGTGGCCCCCAGACGCCAACTCCGGCCATCGCTCCAGTCCTGGAACTCGACGTAGCCGAGCACCTGCAACAGCCATTGCCAGCTGGCAATGGCCCGCTGCAGGTCGGGGACCCAGATCTCGACGTGGTGCAGCATTCCGGTGGTGGCCTCGCCGCTCATGCCGCGACCCCTTCCGGGCGTTCGACGATCTTGCCGTTGATGAAGGTCGCGCCAGCGCGGACCAGCGCGACCAGATGAGGGGCGTTGACCGCACGCCAGCGGCCCTGAGCAGACTCGATCAGCTTGAACGCCATGGCCAGCCCGGCGGCGCGTGACCCAGGCCCCTTGGTGACCTTGGTTCGATGTCTTACCGTGGCAAAGGTCGACTCGATGGGGTTGGTCGTGCGCAGATGCACCCAGTGCTCGGCCGGATAGTCATAAAAACGCAGGAGCTCGTCGACGTCATCAGTGATCTTCGCGACGGCCTTGCCGTACTTGGCGCCGTAGGCGGTCTGGAACGCTTTCACCGCACGCAATGCGTGGTCCTTGTCCTCGGCGTTCCAGATCTCGGCAAGGGCCTTCTTGGCGCCCGGCTGGGCGGATTTCGGGAGCGCCCCGAGCACGTTGGCGATTTTGTGAAACCAGCAGCGCTGAGCCTTGGCCTGCGGGAACACCTCACCCAGCGCACCCCAAAACCCCAGCGCGCCGTCACCCACGGCCAGCACCGGAGCGCGCATCCCGCGCCGCGCGCAGTCCCGCAGCAGATCCGCCCACGACTCGGTCGACTCACGGTAGCCGTCAGCCAGCGCGATCAACTCCTTCCGCCCGTCGGCCCGCACCCCGATCATCACCAGCAAGCACAGCTTGTGCTCCTCCAGCCGAATGTTGACGTGCACACCGTCGGCCCACAGGTAGACGTAGTCCACCCCGGACAGATCCCGGGCGGCGAACGCCCGCTGCTCGGCCTTCCATTGCTCGGTCAACTTCGTGATCACCGGTGCGGACAGCCCGGCGGGCGAGCCGAGGAACTGCCCCAGCGCGGCCGTAAAGTCGCCCGAGGACAGACCGTGCAGGTACAGCAGGGGCAGCACCTCGGTGACCTTCGGGGTCTTACGCGCCCAGGCGGGCAGGATCGCCGAGGCAAACCGCCGGCGTTCGCCGGTCACCTCATCGACGCGCTTGTCGTTGACCCGCGGCGCGCGGACCTCGATCGCACCAGCGGCGGTGAGGATCTCGCGCGGCTGGTGATAGCCATTGCGCACCACCAGACGGCGGCCGTCCTCGTCGCGCTGGTCGGCGAATGCGGCGATGTAGGCGTCGACCTCGGCCTGCAGGGCGGCAGCGAGCATCCTGCGAGCGCCGTCTCGGACGATCTGGTCGATCAGCGCCGCAGAGCTTGACGCCGGGTTGCCGTCGTCTGCGGGCAAATCTGGTACTACGGTGAGCGGCACGGGTGTGCCTTTCCGACCGACGTTGGCGCGTCGGCCTATCTCGAAACCTTCATCGGATGATCCGGGAAGGTACACCCCTTCCCGACGATCCACAGGTTTCGATCATTGCTCGTCGCGATCAGCTCACCCGAGGCAGGTTGAACTCAACTGATCCACAGGTCTTGACAATTACTCCTCTGGATCTGCGCCTGGGTCAGGGCGACGTTGTAGACCCGGACCTCGTCGATCAGGCCCTTGAAATAGGTGCCTGCGATGGTGTCGGCGCCGATGCGGAGCGGCGACGTGCTCGTGTCGATGGCGCCTGAGACGTTGGTGCTTGCGACTTGTGAACCGTTCACATAGGTCTTGATCGTCGCACCGTCATAGACGCTGGCGATGTGGCTCCACGACCCGGTCGCCAGGGAACTGGTTCCGGTGGCGTAGAAGCCGGAGCCGCTCTGCTTCACCTCCCAGCTGGGAAGGTAGCTGTACGTGGGCGAGAACCAGCACACGAGGGGGTCAGCAGTACAAATCTCTAGCGCCGGGAACAGCCCATATACGGATTCCGAGGCCGCTTCCTTCACCAGAGCGGGACGCTCAGCCCCCAAGGCGGCGGGCTGTACCCATGCCTCCAGCGTCAAACGGTTGGTCATCCGCAGGGAGGTCGAGTCCGGGACTGTGACCTTGCTGGACGTGCCGTTGAAGGACAGCGCTTGACCGTACTTGCCGGTTGCCCAGCTCGTGCCGCTCGCGGTGCCGGTGTTCCCCGTGCCGGAAAGGTCGGCCACCGTCGTGCCGGTGCCCTCGTTCATGCCGTACGCGGCGACCAGACCTGGGATGGCCGTGGGCGACGGGCTCGGTGAGGCGGTGGGAGTCGGGGATGGAGACGGGCTGGCTCTGTGGTGGGGACTGGAATCGGCGTGGTCGGGTCCGAGATCGACACCAGGTAGTCGATCTTCTTCCCGTCGATCGAGGTGGACTTGTAGTTCACCTTCACGTCACTGGATCGTGAGATCGCGTCATTGCCGACGATCGAGTCGATGGATTCGCCCGTGACGGTGGGGCCGGAATCAGCCCCAGCCGAGATTCCCCAACGTCGGCGATGTGGCGGCATCCCAGGTGATCTCACCTTTCAGCAGCCGGGAGATGGCGTCGCCGCACGCCGCCACCGCTTCGGTGTGAACAAGGCTTTCCTCTGTGGAGTACTCGCCCTCTTCGGCCAACCCGCAGAAGACGAGCAGGCTCACAGGGGCGTAACGGCCGAAGGACAGCGCATGGAGCCTCGCCCGATCCAGCAGTTCCAGGAGCTCACCCGCGCGAACCGTGTCGTCCCCGACGTACTCGTCGAGCCTGAGCCCGATCCATCCGTGGAAGGCCTCATCGGTCGCCTGGAGATGCCAGTATTCGCGGGCCTTGGCCAACCAGTCGGGCATCTCGGGAAGAGCGTCGACTTCCAGGCAGAGCAGGCGGAGATACAACCTGACGTAGGCGTCGACCGTCCAGAACCCCCGGTCCTTGTACTCGATGAAAGACCTTCCCATGGAGGGACCCTAGCTCGGACGGACTTCGGAAGCGCCGCCAACTCAACAGGGCATGGCTGGCTCGGATAGATGACCAGAGAGCGACAGTTCCAGGCTTCACAGCCGCGCTGTCGATACTGACGACCTACACCTCCGACGGCGCTCGCGCTCCGTATGAAGACGCGGTCGGCGAGGACGGGCTGCTGCGCTACAAGTTCCAGGGCAACCCCGGTCACTACACGAACGTCGGCCTGCGGCGCGCCCACGAACTCGGTGTGCCCCTGATGTGGTTCTTCGGCGTTCAGCAGGGCCTGTATCTGCCGTTCTTCCCAGTCTGGATCGTCGCCGTCGACGAGGGGCAGTCCCGGGTCGCGGTCG
Organism: Microtetraspora glauca; assembly: GCF_040656155.1. NCBI lineage: Bacteria > Bacillati > Actinomycetota > Actinomycetes > Streptosporangiales > Streptosporangiaceae > Microtetraspora > Microtetraspora glauca. Next base: position 76,931 of record NZ_JBFALK010000029.1, on the reverse strand, counting down.
CGCTGGATGAGGCCCAGCGGCACGTGCCCGTGGATGGCCCGGTGAGCTTGATCGAGCGCCGTTATTCCGAACGGATCACCCGGCAGCGGCTCCACCAGCCGGTCTTCCGGCAGCGGGTGATCCAGGCGTACGAGACGAGCTGTGCGATGTGCCGCCTACGCCACCGTTCCCTGCTGGACGCCGCGCACATCATCCCCGACCGCGACGTCCGTGGCGTCCCCGCGATCTCCAACGGCCTGGCTCTGTGCAAGATCCACCATGCCGCCTACGACCAGAACATCCTCGGCATCCGCTCCGACTACACCATCGAGGTACGCTCCGACATCCTGCGGGAGATCGACGGGCCGATGCTCAAACACGGGCTGCAGGAGATGAACAACATCCCCCTCGTCCTTCCGCGACGCCGGATGGATAGGCCAGCTCCAGAGCTGGTCGAAGAGCGTTACGAGCGATTCCGTGGCGCGGTTTGGGCGGCTGCGTGCTTTACCGTTCACATCGAGGCTGGACTAACCGGCCCATCTGGTAGGTCTTGCCAAGCAGATGCATGGGGACGGTGTGCCCACTGTGGTCGTGGCGAGTTGATCGCTTTCATCATTTGATGATCGCTTCGACGATGCCCCGCGCCCCACGTTGATCACGATGGTTGCTCGCCTGTCGTGATCGTGTTCGCTTCCTGATCAATACGTACAGTGGTTCTCTCTCGGTTGTGATCATCTGGGCAGGCGGCAGTGATCTGGATCCGTTTACCCTGTCACCGTGGGCACCGACATCTACGGTTTCATCGAGGTTCGTCACCCGTCCGCCGGTGAGGACTGGCATGAGGGGGAGCCGTGGGCGGTGTGCATGCGCCTTGACCTGCTCTATGAGGGCAGTGACTACGCGGCGTTCGGTTGTCTCTTCGGCGTCCGTAACTGGCTTGGCTGGACCCCGGTCGCGGCCGAGCGTGGCCTCCCGGCCGACGTGTCGGAATCCGTTCGTACCGACTACGAGAGAGACGCACGGCTCGATAGCGCCATAGACAGCTGCACGTGGGTTTCGTGGGCGGAGCTTCGTGAGCTGGACATGACAGTCCGTCCGGCCGCACGGGGGATGCTGGAGATCCTCCCACGACCTTGGGTGATCGAGCGGTATCGGATCGATGACCAGTGGCCCGACGAGGTTGTCGAGCAGTACGGCATACCACCGCTGGGCGCCTCGCCCATCGAGGCCCCGGCAGGGCGCTGGGAGGCTGCCGGGGCGACACTCGACTACGGCCCGGTGACACGACTGGATGTGCTGGGCCCGGGCACGGGGTGGGAACACGTCTTCGAGGTGATGCGGGCGTTGGCGCAGCGGTTCGCGCCTGACGGCGTGCGTCTGGTCGTCTGGTTCGAGTGACGGCACCACGCGAGGAGGAAAAGAGTCAAGGCTGCGGTGTTTTCGGCAGCCTGGCGGGCGAGGGGCACCCCACAGTGGCCTGGCGCACCCTTGGCAAGATCACCGACGCGAGCACAAGCCGACTCGTCGTGCCCCGGCCGATCGTGACGCCAGGGTGATGTCCACCCAGAAGTGCAGATCTCACTCGATCGGCTCGGCGCCAGGGGCATGACCGTACAGGCCTGGCGCCGGCTCCTGGTTGATCGCTGGAAGCTTGCAAGATCGTTCTTCGATATGTGGCAGCTCATCCATCACCCTGAAGAGCGCGGCCCGGTTCACTTTCGTATCGTGAAAGGCAACTGCGGGCGGGGCGGCGGACGTCGATACTGAGCCATGACTGTCCGCCTGGGCATCATGGGTGGCACCTTCGACCCGATCCACAACGTGCATCTGCTGAAGGCCAGCGAGGCCGCCCACCGGCTCGGCCTCGACGAGGTCGTTTTCATCCCGGCGGGAAGCCCCTGGCAGAAGGACCCGCGCGGGGTCTCGGACGCCGAGGAACGGTACGCGATGACGAAGCTCGCCGTCGCGCCCGACCCCCGGTTCTCGGCGAGCCGGATGGAGATCGACCGGGCCGGTCCCACCTACACCGTCGACACGCTCCGCGAGCTGCGGCGCCTGTACGGCCACCGAGCCCGGCTGTACTTCATCGCGGGCGCCGACGTCCTGGGGTCGATCGGCACCTGGCACGAGGCATGGTCCCTCAAGGAACTGGCGCACTTCGTGTTCTGCTCGCGGCAGGGGTACGAACTGGCCGATGGCGCTCTGCCGCTCCGCGACCGCGTGACGCTGCTCCACGTCCCGGTTTGGGAGATCTCCTCCACGGTGATCCGGCGGCGGGTCAGCCGTGGCCAACCGATCCGCTATCTGGTGCCCGACCCGGTGGCGGATCACATCGTGCGTCGCGGTCTGTACCGAGCAGGAGCGCACTGAGTTCCGTCAGCCCTTCGTCCGAGCCCTCCACCGCGGCCACCGTCGGACGCCGCACCGCGAAGATCCGCTGCGCGGCCTCGGACGGCGGCCCGCACTGGAGCCACCAGATCCGCCCCCGCTCCGCCCGGCGCAGCGCACGGTGGAGCGGTACGTCCCAGCTCGCCGACCAGCCGCAGACCAGCAGGTCGAAGCCGGCGAACACCCGGTCGAGCAGGTCGTCGATCACGCCGTGGTAGGAGTGCGCGGCGCGCGCGGTGTGCCGGATGCCGATGTCCCGGTAGTCACCGTGCAGCTTGAGCAGAACCACCCCGTCAAGGCCGATCCGCGCCAGCGCGTCGAGATCGTAGGCGACGTCGAAGGGCACCCCCGCCTCGCGCAGCGCCCGCTCCAGCAGGCGATCAAGGTTGGTGGTGAGGATCGGTCCGACGAGGCCGGCCGCGGCCATGCGCCCGATCGCCCGATGCGCGGGCGTGGTCGAGGGCCGGTCGAAGATCGAATCAGGCAGGGTATCCGTACCGTCCCCGACCATTCCGAAGTAGTCGGGAAAGGTTTCGAGCGCCCCGAGGTACCAGGCGACCGGATCGGGGTCGGCGTCCTCACCACGCCGCCGGGCCAGCCCCCGCAACAGATCCTGCCCCGTCGGCACCCCCGCCGACTGCGACACCCCCGATCCGGCGAGTACGGCGATCGGCCGGGCCGCCGCGCGGATCCCGCCGGCGATCTCCTCGATCACCGGGTGTACCGGGCGACGCGCAGCCGGTGCAGCCGTTCGGCCAGATCGGAAGGCCGTGGGAAGTCCACCAGGGGCAGCCAGGTGAGGCCGTCGACTTCGTCGGGAGCCATCGCGCCGCGGATTCCGCCGACCAGCGCGGCGACGGTGTCGGTGTCGCCGCCGAGGAGGACGGACGCGCGCAACGCCGAGTCCAGGTCCGTCGTGGTGCCCAGAACGTGGACCACGGCGGCGGCCGTCTCCAGCGCGTCGAGGGTGACACCGTCGGCCGGGGGAGCCCAGGTTCCGGCCAGCGCGGCGCGTACGGCGGTGGGCTCGCCGTACCGATCGGCGACCCAGCCGGCCTCCGTCTCGGCCGCCGCGAGGACGGTGGCGAGGCTCACACCCTCGATCGCCCAGGCGGCCATCGCGGCGACGACGCAGGCCGCGGCGATGGACTCCGGGGCCCGGTGGGTGGCGATCGACAGCGTCTCCACCAGGTGGCGGCGCAGGTCGGGGTCGGCGGCGGGAGTGCTCCAGCCGACGGGCAGTATGCGCATCGCCGCACCGTTGGTCGGCCGCCCGCCGGCGGCCGGCCCGGGCGGCGTACCCGTCTCGCGGAAGTGATCCAGCGCACGGCGGGTGGTCGGGCCGATGCCGCGGATCTCGCTCTCCGCGGCGGCGAGCCGGGTGAGGAACGCCTCGGTCGTCGGGTGCCCCTCGGTCTCCGCGAGCAACTCGCCGACCAGGAGCATCTGGGCGGTGTCGTCGGAGGTCGAGCCGCGTGGCCAGCCCCACTCCGGGGCGGGGAGCTCGGTGACCCGGCCGGCGTCGATCGCGCCCGGGGCCGTGCCCTCCCACGGGACGCCGAGCGCGTCGCCCGCCGCGAACGCCGTCATCGCCCGCCCGATGCGCTCGGCCGAGGGCGGCCGGACCTCCGGGCAGCGCGCGTACAGGCTGCCGAAGCCCTCCTTCTCGATCTCCCGCCGGGCTCGGTCGACCAGCGTCAGCCAGGCACGCTCGTCTCCACGGGCCCGATGCACCCGGGCCTGGGTGATCCAGGCGTGAACGACGTCGTACGGGATCTCGGCGCGTTCGAACCCGGCGAGAGCCGTGGCCGCGAACTCGTCGGCCTCGTCGAACCGGCCGGCCAGGGTGGCGGCCTCCGCGCGACCTCTGGTCGCCTTGGCGTACAGCAGGCGTTCCCCGAGGTCGCGGGCGAGCACGGCGGACTCCACGAATCGTTCCGCGGCCTGGGCGGCGTCGCCCATCTGCAGCGCCGCCAGTCCCAGCCCGTTCAGGCCGTGGGCCACTCCTCGGACGTCGCCGATCTCGCGGCGGATGCGCAGTGCCTCGGCCTGCCCCCGCAGCGCGTCCTCGGCCCGGTCTTCGGCCTCGGCGACGACGGCCTCCTCCTGCCGCAGCCCGGCCTCGGCCTGACGGTCCCGGTCAGCCTCGGGGACGGCGTCCAACCGCCGCGCCGCCAGCGCCAGCTGCTCCTTGGCGGCCTCGATCTCCCCGGAGAAGAACTCGATGGACGCGAGGCGCGAGTGCCACAGGACGGCGGCGTTCCCGTCGCCCTCGGGTCCGATGATCGCGAGTCCTTCGCGGCACAGGCGCTTGCCGTCCTCGAACCGACCGAGGAAGAGCATCATGTTGGCCGAGAACATCAGGAACGGCAGCCGGGCCGCCCCGCTTCCACCGGCCGCCAACGCCTGGTCGGCGAGCCGCTTCGCGCCGTCGAAGTCACCCCGGACGAAAGCCAGCTCGCCCATCAACAGATGGGTGAGCGCCGCCTCCGCGGGGAGGGCGCGCAGCCGTTCCTCGGCCTCCTCCCAGCGGCCGAGGGCGATCTCGGCCCGCGCCACCTGGTAGTCGCAGGCCCGCGCGACCTCGGAGGAGGGCATGTCGAGGTCGCCGAGCACGTTCAGCAGGGATCTGCAGAGGTCGAACCGGCTGAGCGCCAGCACCCGGTCCATCTCGGCGAGCCACAGCTCGACCCCGCCGGCCGGATCGAGCCGTGCGCGATGGTAGATGTGCTCCACCCGCCCGGTGAACTCGTTTGGTCGCGGCACCGCTTCATAGTAGTCAGCGAGCACCTCGTGAGCGTGGGCTACGAGTTCCGGCGCGATGTTCCCGATGGCCCGGCGCAGCAGCTGGTGAAGGACGAACCGTTGTTCCCCGGGAACCGGGGTGACGAAGGAGAACGCGGTCAGCCGCCGGAACACCGCCATCGTCGCGGGGAAGTCCATCCGCGCTCCCAGATGGAAGAACAGGTCGCTGTCGAACGACCGGGCGGCCGACACCGCGGCCACCGCCTCTTCGAGGTCGTCGTTGATCCGCGACAGCAACCGGGCGGCCAGCGCCCGTTCCTTGTCCCGCAGCTCAGGGGCGGAAGGGAAGTCGACGGGCTGGAGGCTCCGGCCGCGTTCGACGGCGGTGAGCACCACGTCGGTGGACAGGCCCAGCAGCAGCGGATGGACCAGCCCGGGTTCGTCGGTGGCGTAGGAGAGGAGCGCCTGCTGGAGTGCCGGGTCGGTCACGCCCGCCTCCTCCAGATACACCCGGGCGAACCGGTCGGGCAGCGCTCCCAAGGCGTCGATCTTGACGTATTGCTCGGGGATCGGCTCGACGAGCGCCTGGGACCAGGTGGGTGCGGCCCTGCCCGCCACCACGGCCATGGCGCCGTCGGCCAGCGGCAGGTTGCCGAGCAGCGACCTGATCCAGCGTGGACCGCCGACATTGCTGAACCGCGACCGGGCGCCCTCCCCTGCCACGGCCTCGTAGGTGTCGAAGAGCAGAACGATCCGGTGCGGGGCGCGGCGGCCGGTCAGGGTCGCGCGCAGGTCCTCGCAGAAGAGCCGGGGCAGAGCCTCCATGAGGTCGGGTTCCGGAGCGAGGGCGAGCACCTCGGTCACCACCTCCGGGGGCACCCGGCGGCGCAGTTTCCGCTGCTCCGTCAGATTGTCGAGCCTGCGGTTCATCCACTCGAACAGGGCCGTGCCCAGCTGAACCACCGGCACCTGGAGGAAGACGTCGGCGATGCTGGCCGCCGACAACAACTCCGACCGGGGGAACAACTCGGCGATGAGCGCCCGGACGTCCGCGCCGGACCGGTGCAGGTACGAGACGGCCGCGAAGTCGAACCGGGGCGTCCGGACGCCGGCCTCCGCCAGTTGCCGTTTGAGCATGAACAACGCGCTGAGCGGTTCCTGGGGCCGGTTCACACCGGACGGTTGCGCGCCGAAATCCAGGAGCGCCACCGGCACCTTCGTCGCGCCGGGGGAACGGCCCAGCGCGTCGACGAAGAACTCGTCGGGGTACGCGTGGATCTCTTCCCATTGCTCGCGTGGAATGCGGTAGGCGCACCGGTTCTGGAGGGTGCGGAGCAGTGCGCTCTTACCGTTGCCGCCCACACCGACGTACACCTGGACGATCTGCTGTGCCGGATCGTTGTTGACGCGTTCCGCGAACTCACGGCATGGGGTGTGCCGGTCGACGAAGAGGCGTGCCCCCGCGGGTCGTTTCTGGTGCAGATCATCAAATATCGACATTGAGGATCCGATCCAATTAAATGTTCCGCACATCCGACAAGGGAAATCTCCCATAGGAGGCGCCGGTTGAGAATCCTCTTTGTCGCGACGTATCTCCATCCAGCCGACGCCGGCCCCACCGAGGTCAGTGGCGCGATGGGATACGGAGTCACCTCCTCCGCCGCGCTCGTCGCGGGCCTGCGCGGGCTCGGCCTCCATGTGGACGTCATCACATCGGACGCCCGGCGACTCACGGTGTGGACGGGGGAGGTCCTGGCGGCCGTCGAGAAGGCGGTCGCCCGCGGACATTACGACGTTGTCCTGGCCTTCCACGCGTTATGGCCGTTCACCGCGGATCTGCGCTGGGTGCTGGACGACACCCGTTCGCTGCCCCTGGTGACCTACACGCACGGCAGTCACTGGGACGAGACAGATCTCTTCCGGTTCGAGCACTATCCGAACCTGCGCTGGGCGGATCTGGGCAACCTGATGGCGGCGGACCGTGTTCTGGTGGTCAGCGACTACATGCGCAGGACGATTCTCGGTGGCGTTTCCTCGGTCAGCGAGAAAGCGGCCGACGAACTCGCCGGAAAGGTGCGTGTGGTGGGCTTGCCGCTCGACCTGGAAAGAATCGACGCGGCCCGCCGGCCGGGGACGCGGAACGGCACGACCATCGTGTTCAACCATGCGCCGAACTCCGCGAAACAGCCGGGGGTGTTCCTCGACACGGCGGAGGAGATCCTCGAACGCACCGGCGCGCGCATCCTGGTGACCCGGCACTTTCCCGAGCGTTCTCCCTGGGCGGGCCGGCTGCGGGAGCTGGCCGCGGCCCATCCTGGCCGCGTCGTCTGCGGCGAAGACCTGCCGATCGACGACTACTACGCGGCGCTGTGGCAGAGCGGCCTTCAGATCAGCACGGCCACACACGAGAGCCTCGGCGTCGCGACGCTGGAGGCGATGGCCACCGGCAATCACTGCCTGCTTCCTCGGATCGGCTCCTATCCCGAGGTCTCCGGTGACGACCCCGCGGTGTTGTACGGCGACGTCACCGAGCTGCGGGCGCGCCTCGTCGATCTGGCGACCACCGGCCCGGACGCCGAGGTCGTGGCCCGCCACTACGCCGCGGTCCGTGCCCGCTACTCCCCGGTCAGGGTCGCCACCGCCGTGCACGCCGTCCTCACCGAGGCCGTCACCGGTACTCCAGTGACACATTGAGATCATGGCTGGGACCTGCGCCGGCAGTAACAGCCTCGGGGTTCCAGTGGGGCTGGGGGCACGTACGAAGGTGAGGTGTGCCTCACCTTGTTTTGGGATGCCTCGGCCATGTCACCGGGTCAGTCATGATCTCTACGGTGAGCGCATGACCAACCGAATGAAACGGCCGCTCAGACGGGCGCCGATCCGCTCCGCATATCGGGTGAAGACCGTGCCGGTTGCCCTGTCGGCCCTGTCCGCGCTCCTGGGCCCGGCCGTGCTGCCGGTGGCGGCCCAGGCCGCGCCGGCCCTCATCTGGAGAGCCTGCCCTTCCGGCCAAGGCCCGGCGCGGATGGAATGCACCGCGATCGAGGTGCCGGCGGACTGGTCCGCGCCCGGCAAAGCCACGATCAAGCTGGACCTCGCTCGGCTGCCCGCCACCGATCCGTCACTCCGTCTCGGCAGCGTTCTCGTCGTGCCCGACGGTGGTCCGGGGATCCAAGGCGTCCTTTCCTCGGCCCCGGAGTCGTTCACGACGTTGCGCTGGCATTTCGATGTCGTCAGCTACAACCCCCGCACCAGCGTGGCAGGGCGCTATCTGCCGCCCTCGTGCGGGGTTCCCGGGCTGCCGCTCAACGACCCGCGTGACCGCGCCGCGTACGAGGCGCAGGCTGCCGGCCTTGAACGCCTGGTCGATCGGTGTCGTCAGGACGACACGACCGGTCTGGCCGACCACCTGGACTCGGACTCGGTGGCGAGGGACATGGAGGAGATCCGAATCGCCCTCGGCCAGGACAGGCTCACCATGCTGGCCTTCTCCTACGGCGGGGTTCCGGCCGCCGCGTACGCGCGGCTTTACCCGGGGCACGTCCGTGCGGCGGTTTTCGACAGCACACCCGACTCGACGGTGGGCTGGCGCGGTATGGAACGCGCGCAACTCCGCGCCACCGAGGCGGCGTTCAAGCGCTTCACCACCTGGTGCGCCGGTGACGACGCGTGCGCCCTGCGGGGGCGAAACGTGCGCAGGCTCTGGCGCGAGCTGATCAAGAGCACCGGCCGCGGGCCCGTCACATATGCCTCCGCCCGGCTGGGCGAGATCAGACTGACCGATTTGCACCTCAAGGCGCTGGCCCGGCTGGTCCTTCCCATTCCGGAGAAGGCACCGGAGTTCGCCGGCGCGCTGCTCAAGGCGAGCAAGGGCGACTTCGCCTGGTTCGGCGAGCAGATTCTGGGCGTCTCCGCGAGCTGGAGCTCGCCGGGCGCGGCGGCGACCCGATGCCCGGACGGCCTCGTCAGACTGGGGTACGAGGCGCTGGTCAGCGACCGCCGTTACAGCGAGCGGATCTCCCGCGACTTCGGCGGCGGGGTCGGCATCGGGCTGGAAGCCCTTGCCTGCTCGGGCTGGCGGCACCGTCCGGTGAACCCGCCGCGCCCCCTGCCGGTCGGCCTGCCTCCGGTACTGGGACTGGGCGGCGACCGCGACTTCTCCGTCACCGAACTCCTGGTGAGCAAGATCCCCGGCTCGGTCGCCGTCCGTTATGACGGCCCTGTGCACGTCGTCTACCTGCGGGCGAAGGACACGTGCGTGACGGGGTACGCCGACCGATATCTGACGAAGCTGACGTTGCCGTCCGCTGACACCGCCTGCGCGCGGGTTCCGTAGCGGCAGGCCCCGGGCGTGAGAGCGTTCGGTATCCCTGGGGATGGAGCGGGTGCGCGATGGAGATCCCTCAAGGCCGGAGTCTTCGAGTCCTGGCTCGTACGTCTTGAGCACAACGTCAGCGAGCGAATAGTGCCCGTCGATCTGCGGGTCGCTCAGGAATGGGGTGCCCTCAATTCGAGGGCGGCGTTGCCGGTGGTCGACGGACTTCTGGCCGCGACAGCGCGTCTGCGAGGGTGGACGGTGGTCACGCGGAACATCGAGGACTTCGAACGTACGGGAGCGCGGCTACTCAATCCGTTCGAGTGGCCGGTGTGAGTCCGTACGTCCGGCAGGGGTTCGCCGGAAACGGCGGAACCCCGCTGCCGAGGCGGGGTTCCGCCGGGTTTCCGGCCGGATCGCTCATGAGGAGCGGTCGCTCACGGAGTTCTCGACGTCACTGCGGACCACCTTGCCGGTCGCGTTGCGCGGCAGCCGCTCCGTGGTGATCCGCCAGCGGGACGGCACCTTGAAGTAGGCCAGCTCCCCCTGGGCGTGGGCCCGCAGGTCGTCCTCGCTGACCGGCTGCTCGCCGTCGGTGACGACCACGGCCATGACCTCCTGGCCGAGGTCGGGGTGGGGGACGCCGATCACGACGCACTCCAGCACCGCGGGATGCTCCGCCAGGACGTTCTCGATCTCGGCCGGGTAGACGTTCTCCCCGCCGCGCAGGATCAGGTCGGAGCGCCGGGTGGTGAGGCGGATCCGCCCCTGCTCCATCACGCCGATGTCGCCCGTGTGCAGCCACCGGTCCGCGCGTATGGTCCGGTCGGTGGCCTCCGGGTCCTTCCAGTAGCCGAGCATGTTGAACGGGCTGCGGACGCAGATCTCGCCCTCCTCGCCCTCGGGCAGCGGCTCGCCCAGCGGGTCGCGGATCTCCACCCGTACGGTCATGATGGGATGGCCCAGCGTGCCGGGCGCTTCCGCGAGGTCGGCGGGCGTCGCCGCGGCCACGGCGGTCGAGGTCTCGGTCAGCCCGTAGCTGTCGACCAGGGCGTCCTTGGCCGGGGGGAATGCCTGGCGCAGCCGCTCCTTGAACGCCGTCGAGGACGGCGCGGACGCCAGCGCGAAGGCCGTCAGCGAGGAGAGGTCGTACTTCGACAGGTCGCCGTGCTCGATCAGCCGGTGCGCCATCGTGGGCACGGCCCCCCAGTTGGTGACCCGCTCCTTCTCGATCAGCCGCAGCACGCGGTCCACGTCGAAGGCGCCCTGGTGCATGACCACGGCGCTGCCGGTCGCCAGTCGGGGCACGGCGAGGTTGTGCAGGCTGGCGATGTGGAACAGCGGAAGGGCCAGCAGATAACGCCGGTCGGCGGGGTCGGACGGGCCACCGAACGCGCGGATCATGGCGTCGTTCATCCGGTGGTACTCGATGACCGACGTCACGTTCCGGTGCGAGTGCACCGCGCCCTTCGGCCGTCCCGACGTCCCGCTCGTGTAGAGGATGACGGCGGGGTCGTCCTCGGCGACGTCGGCGGTCGGGAGGGCGGCGTCCGGGTGCAGGCGGGCCAGCCGGGGGATGTCGTCCTCCACGGTCAGGACGGTGACGTCGCCCTCGACCAGCGCGGCGCGCTTGGCGTCCGCGATGACCACGGTGGGTTCGGTGTGGTCCAGCGCGTACGCGACCTCCCGGCGTGACCACCAGGCGTTGTATCCGACGGCGACGGCGCCGAGCGTCACCGTGGCCCAGAACGAGAGGATCCAGGCGGGGGAGTTGGCCGCGTTGACGGCGACCCGGTCGCCGGGGCGCACGCCGTACTCGTCGCGGAGGGCGGTGGCCAGCGACGCGACCTGGGAGAGATGCTCGGTGAAGCTCAGCCGCTCGCTCGCGGTCACGATGTAGTCGCGGTCGCCGAACCGGGCGGAGTCGGCGAGGACCTGTCCGAGCGACCTGGCACGGTTCTTGTAGACCTGCATGCGCGCGCCGAGGACGTCCTCCTCGGCCAGTTCGAAATCGCCGCCGGGACCGGTCAGGCGGGCCATGACCTGAAACGCTGCCGCTCTCGGATCTGTCGACGTGGACATCGATTGCCTCTCGTGCCGGCGGGAATCCGTCTTGTTGGCCGCCCATTCTGGCTTCCGCACGCGCCGCGAAACGGGTCTTCCCGGTCACCGGGACTGCGATACGAATATTCTCTCAGTCTCCGCCCGGCGCGTACGGAGCCCGCAGCAGGGCCGCCATGCTCACGGTGAGATCGGAGACGACCTCGTCGAGAGTGGCGGTGGGACCCGCGGGTGAGGACCGCCGGCGCTCGTGGTCTGCGAGAACCCGGATCACGATGACGGCCATCCACCGGGTCCTGCGTTCGAACACCGCCTGGGGCAGGCCGGGCAGCCGGAGCCGTAGCTGCGCCAGCATGTACCCGATGCCGGGATGCTTCTGGCCGCCGTACTCCCGGGGGTCCTGGATCATCGGATGGTCGATGACGCCGGCGAGGAAGCGAAGATACCAGCTCTGCCGGCCGGGTCCCGTCGTCGATTCGGCGAGCGGGGCCACGAGCAGCCGGATGAGCGCCTCGACGCCCGGCGGCTCGCCGGCCGCCCGGAGCTCTTCGACCAGTTCCATGCGCCGTTCGGTGATCGGCGCGGAGCGGTGGCGCGCGATGGCCGCGATCAGCCCGTCCTTGGAGCCGAAGTGGTACTGGGCGGCCGAGTTGTTGCGCTGGCCCGCGGTCACGCCGACCGTGCGCAGCGAGACGGAGGCGATCCCGTTCTCGGCGAAGAGCCGCTCCGCCACCTCGATCAGCCGGATCCGGGTGTCCTGGCCCAGAGCCGCGTCGGCGCCCGTCTCGTCCGGAGTCACGGGAGACGCCGTTCGGGGAAGAGGCTATTGATCAGATAAGGCACATGTCTTATCTTGCCGTAAGACACGTGCCTTACCGATGTCGGGAGGTCGAGTGACGAGCGGGCGGGCTCCGGGCGGAATCGACGGGACGGCGACGAGCGCGACGGGAACCACGCGTCCCGACGTCGTGGTCGTCCTCCTCGACGACGTCGGTTTCGGGGCGGCCCGGACCTTCGGCGGTCCGATCGACACGCCGGTGCTCGACGCGCTCTCCGCCGAGGGGCTGCGCTACAACCGGTTCCACACGACCGCGATCTGCTCACCCACCAGGGCCTCCCTGCTCACCGGCAGGGACCCGCACGTCACAGGTGTCGGTACGGTGCTGAACTCGGCCAACGGCCACCCGGGATACGAGGGCGTGCTCCGGCCGGAGGCCGCGTCCGTCGCCACCGTCCTGCGGCGGAACGGCTACGGCACGGCCGCGTTCGGCAAGTGGCACCTCACCCCGCCGTGGGAGTCCACCCAGGTCGGTCCGTTCGACCGCTGGCCCACCGGGCAGGGGTTCGACACGTTCTACGGCTTCCTCGGCGGCGAGACCGACCAGTACGACCCGACGCTCTACGAGGGCACGACCCCGGTGGCCCGGCCCGACGTGCCCGGCTACCACCTGACCGAGGATCTGGTCGGCCGGGCCGTCGACTGGCTGCGGCTGCGGACGTCGCTGGCCCCCGGACGCCCGTTCTTCCTCTACCTCGCCCCCGGCGCGACCCACGCGCCGCTGCAGGTCCCCGGAGCGTGGAGCGAGAAGTACCGGGGGAGGTTCGGCCGGGGCTGGGACGTCCTGCGCGAGGAGACACTCGAACGGCAGAAGCGGCTCGGCGTCGTGCCCGCGAACACGAAGCTGACGCCGCGGCCCGGCGAGATTCCGGCGTGGGACGGCCTCGGCGACGGGGAGAAGGCGGTCGCGGAACGCCTGATGGAGGTCTACGCCGGGTTCCTCGAGCACACCGACGCGCAGATCGGGCGGCTGGTCCACGCGCTCAAGGAGAGCGGGCGGTTCGACGACACGATGTTCTTCTACGTCGTCGGGGACAACGGCAGCAGCGCCGAGGGAGGCGTCCCCGGCAGCGTGAACTACATGGGCGCGCTTCAGGGACTGCCGGAGAGCGTCGCCTCCCAGCTCGACCTGCTCGACGAGATCGGCGGACCGAACACCTACCCGCAGTATCCGGCGGGGTGGGCGTGGGCGCTGACCGCGCCCTTCCAGTGGGTGAAGCAGGTCGCCTCGCACCTCGGAGGCACGCGCAACCCCCTGGTGCTCACCTGGCCGGCCGGTATCGCCGACAGGGGCGGCCTGCGCGCGCAGTTCTCCCATGTCAACGACATCGCGCCGACGATCCTCGAGGCGGCGGGGATCGAGCCGCCCACGGAGGTGGACGGCGTCGTGCAGGTGCCGATGGACGGCACCAGCCTGATGTACACCTTCGCAGACGCGGACGCGTCGGAGCGGCACACCACGCAGTACTTCGAGGTGTACGGGCACCGGTCGATCTACCGCGACGGGTGGATGGCCTCCGCCCACCACGGCGGCCTGCCGTGGTCGATCGGGCGGCCGGGCGCGGACCGGCCCTTCGAGGACGACGTCTGGGAGCTCTACGACCTCGAACGGGACTTCAGCCAGGCCGACGACCTGGCCGCCGCCGAGCCCGGGAAGCTCCGGAGGATGCGGGCGCTCTTCGAACAGGAGGCCGCGCGGGCCGGCATCCTGCCGCTGCGCGACGCGCGCGTCGCGCGGACCCGGATGCCCAACCTGGCGCGCGGCAGGCGGCGGTTCACCTACCACCCCGGCGCCGTCGGCATCCCGGAGTCCAACGCCCCGCGCGTGGTCGGCAGGTCCTGGTCCCTGCGCGCCGTGATCCGTGTCGACGCCCCCGGCGCGTACGGCGTGATCGCCACGATGGGAGGACGCGCCGCCGGCTGGTCGCTCCACCTCGACGACGCCGGACGGCCGGTCTTCGTCTACCGCACCTTCGCGATGGCGTGCCTGAGGCTCACCGGCGAGGACGGTCTCGGAGCCGGACGGCACACGATCGACGTGGCCTTCTCCTACGACGGCGGGATCGCCGCGGGGGGCACTGTCACCCTCGTCGTGGACGGCGTCCCGGCGGGGGAGGACCGGATCGCGGTGACGCCTCCCGCGATCTTCTCCATCGACGAGACGTTCGACATCGGCCTGAGCACCGGGTCTCCGGTGGGCGAGTATCCCGCGTCCTACCCCTTCACCCGCGGCACGATCGAGCGGGTCGACATCACCCTCGACTAGGGAACTCCGGACGCCTCCTCCCGGTCACCGGGACTCCCGCGCGGCGTCCGCACCGTCGTCGAAGAGTTGCTCCCGGTGAGCGGGACTGCCTACTCGGGGTGGGTTGGGTCACATCACTATTGCGGCCATTGCCGGGTGAAACGGGAGATCAATGGGAAGCCTCGACGGGAAGATCGCCATCGTGACCGGTGCCGGCCAGGGGGTCGGACAGGGGATCGCGCTCGCACTCGCCTCGGAAGGCGCGTCCGTCGCGGTGCTCGGCCGGACCCTGCCGAAGCTGGACGCGACCTGTGGTCTGATCCGGGAACGCGGAGCGGAGGCCGAACCCTTCCTCTGCGACGTGAGCGACACCGAGGCCGTCCCCGCCGTCGTCGCGGAGGTGGTCGAGCGGTTCGGCGGAGTCGACATCCTCGTCAACAACGCGTACTCGGGTTC
Organism: Microtetraspora glauca; assembly: GCF_040656155.1. Classification (NCBI taxonomy): domain Bacteria; kingdom Bacillati; phylum Actinomycetota; class Actinomycetes; order Streptosporangiales; family Streptosporangiaceae; genus Microtetraspora; species Microtetraspora glauca. The sequence continues at coordinate 61,904 of NZ_JBFALK010000029.1, read as the reverse complement.
GTATGGACCGCTCCTGTCGATGGACGACGCCGCCTTCCAGAAGGGCTTCCGCAGCGGGCCGTTCGCGGCCTTCGCGTTCATGCGGGCCTGCCACCCGCACATGAAGGAGCGGGGCGGCGGCAGCATCGTCAACCTGATCACCTCCGCCACGGTCCGGTGGGATCCCACGACCTACGGCGCGTACGCGGCGGCCAAACAGGCGCTCCGCTCGCTGACCAGGACGGTGGCCGCGGAATGGGGCGTGGACGGCATCCGCGCCAACTCGATCGCCCCGCACGCGCTCTCGCCCGGACTGAAGCGATGGATGGAGGCGAACCCCGCCGAGGCGGAGGAGTTCCGCCGGACGATCCCGCTCGGCTACGTCGGCGACTGCGAGCGGGACATCGGGCGGGCCGTGGTCGCGCTGGTCGGCCCCGACCTGCGCTATCTCACCGGCGCCACCGTGCCACTCGACGGCGGACAGGCCAACTTCGGATGAGTCCCGTCGGGACGAATCCCACCTTCACCCCCCAGGTCCCCGGCCGCCGCATGGCGGTCGGTGAAAGGAGATAGTCCGGATGAAAGGCAACACGATCGCCCGCGTGGCGGCGAGTGCCGTCGCGCTCACGGTGCTGGCCACCGGGTGTGCGAGCGAGCGCGGGGGATCGGCCGCGGTACCGGGTGCCACCGGCGACGGCGGCGCGACGGCGGCCGCGGACTCCGGCGCCAAGGAGATGTTCGGCACGCTGGAGTCGCCGTGCGGCAAGGGCGACGCCAAGGGCGCGACCGACCAGGGCGTCACGGACACCACGATCACCATCGGCTACGGCGACGACCGGGGCTTCCCCAAGGCTCCCGGCCTCTCCAAGGAGATGGGCGACGCGGTCAGCACCATGATCAAGTGGTGTAACGCGCAGGGCGGCATCAACGGCCGGCAGATCAAGGGCAACCAGTACGACGCGGCGTACATGCAGGCCGCGACCGTGATGCAGAAGGCGTGCAAGCAGGACTTCATGCTCGTCGGCCAGGGCTTCGCCATGGACGAGTCGGCCGAGCAGTACCGCGTCGGCTGCAACCTGCCCACGGTGGCCGGCTTCACCGTCGGCCCGAACGCGGCGATGGGCCCGATGAAGTTCGAGTCGGTCCCCTACCCGGTGGACTACTTCAACGTCGCGCCCCTGCGCCTGGCGGCCAAGCAGTTCCCCGACTTCGCCGCGGGCATGGACCTGATCACCTCCACCTCCCCGGCGGTGATGGCGGGCAGCAAGAAGATCGAGTCCGCGCTGAAGAGCATCGACGTCACGCCGAAGAAGTGCGGCGTCCAGCTCAACGCCGAGGGTGACCCGAGCTACGTGCCGTTCGCGGAGAAGTTCAAGTCGTGCGGCGTCAAGGCGCTGTGGACGTCGAAGTCGCCCGACCCGGCGGCGTTCAGCCTCCTTGAGTCCCTGGACCGGGTGGGCGCCCACCCGACGCTGGTGTTCGAGGCGACCTGGTACAGCTCGGCCGTGGCCAAGTGGAACACGCAGGGCGTGGGCGACAACATCCACGCCGGCCTGATCTTCCAGCCGTTCGAGAACGCCGACAAGGTGCCCGCGGTCAAGAAGTACCTCGACCTGGTCAACGCCGACGGCGGCAAGGTCGCCCTGCTCGGCATGCAGGCGACCTCGGCCTTCCTGCTGTGGGCGACGGCGGCCAGGGACTGCGGCTCCGACCTCACCCGCCAGTGCATGGTCAACAAGCTCTCGCAGGTGCACGAGTGGACCGGCGGCGGCCTGCACGCCCCGACCGACCCGGGCGGCAACAAGCCGGCCACCTGCACGCTGATGGTGAAGCTCACCGGTTCGACGTACAAGCAGGTCGCCCCGGCGAACGTCGGCGAGTTCGAGTGCGGTGACGACAACCTGCTCAAGACCGACCCGTCCACGTGGGGCACCAAGCTCGACGAGGACCGGGTGGCCACCACGTTCCTGACCCCCAACGTGATCAAGCCGCAGGTCTGATCCCTCGCTGGAGGCGGGCCGTCCCCCTGGCCCGCCTCCAGCCCGTTCCTGCCACTCTCACCTAGGGCAACCATGACCACGTTCCTGACCTTCACGATCCTCGGGCTCGTTCTGGGGTCGGTCTACGCGATCGCGGCCTCCGGCCTGGTCCTCACGTACAACACCTCGGGGATCTTCAACTTCGCCCACGGCGCGCAGGCCATGCTGGGCACGTTTCTCTACTGGCAGCTGACGTACGGCTGGGGCTGGCCCATGTGGCTGTCGCTGGTCGTGGTGGTGGGCGTCGTCGGCCCCGCGATGGGCGCGATACTCCACGCCCTGATCATGAAGGGGCTGCGGGACACCGCGGACGTGACCAAGATCGTGGTCACCGTCGCGATCCTGCTCGGGATGCTGTACCTCTCCCAGTGGATCTGGCACCCCGAAGAAGCGCGGATCATGGAGATGTTCTTCGGCTCGGGCGCGAAGATCGAGTTCGCCGGCGTGGTCATCCGGGTCCACGAGATCATCTGCCTCGTCGTGGCGGCCGCGATCGCCGTCGGCCTGCGGCTGCTCTTCACCCGCAGCCGCGTCGGCGTGGTCATGCGCGGCGCCGTCGACGACCCCGACCTGCTCCGGCGATGCGGGCACAACCCCGACCGCGTCGCCGCGCTCTCCTGGGCGATGGGCTCGACCCTCGCCGTGCTGGCCGGCGTCCTGATCACCCCGATCGGCGGCGGCGCCCTGGAGGCCAACGCGCTCACGCTGCTGGTCATCGACGCGTTCGCGGCCGCGATGTTCGGCCGGCTGCGCAGCATCCCCCGCACCTTCGTCGGCGCGATGGTCCTCGGCATGACGGCGACGTACGTCATGGCGTACTTCCCGACCGACTGGACGTGGTCGGGGAACTTCCGGGTGTCGCTCCCGATGATCATCCTGTTCGTCGTGCTCATCGTGCTTCCCCAGGACCGGCTGCGCGGGGCCGCGATCCGCACCCGCGAGCGGTACCGCGTGCCGACCGTGCGGAAGGCGGCGGTGTGGGGCGCGGTGCTCGTGGCCGTGGTCTTCCTGCTGACGCTCCTGATGGAGGAGACGTCGGTCACCACGTTCGCCCTGGGCATGACGTTCGCGATCATCGCGCTGTCGCTCACCGTGCTGACCGGCTACGCGGGAGAGTTGAACCTCGCGCCTCTCTCGTTCGGCGCGGTCGCAACGATCGTCGCGTTCCACTTCGGTGTCTCGGGAACCGGCCTCGCGGCCCGCCTCACCCTGTGGGGCATCCTGCTCGCCGTCCTGGTCACCGCCGTCGTGGGCGGGCTGGTCGCGCTGCCGGCGCTGCGGCTGCGCGGCCTCTATCTGGCGCTCGCGACCATGGCGTTCGGCGTCTTCCTGTCCACCATGGTCTTGCGCGACACCGTCGAGCACACCCTCTTCGGCCGCACCTTCTCGATCTTCCCGAACGGCACGCTGATCGTCCCGCCGCTCAAGATCGGTCCGCTCGACCTGCGCGACCCCGAGACGTTCCTGCTCACCGCCACGGCCCTGTTCTCGCTGATCGCGGTCGGCCTCGTCGCGCTGCGCGGCAGCGGGTACGGCAGGCGGCTCGCGGCGATGAAGGACAGCCCGGCGGCGGCGGCGATGCTCGGGCAGAACCTGGTCAAGCTGAAGTTCGGCGTGTTCATGATCTCCGCGGCCATCGCCGGTCTCGGCGGGGTGCTGATGGCGAGCGCGAGCGGCTCGGTGGCGGGGGAGAACTTCGCCGTCATGGCCAGTCTCGGCCTGGTGATGCTCACCGTCGTCGGCGGCATCGGCTACATCAGCGGCGCCCTCTTCGGTGGCCTGATGTCGGGCGTCGGCTTCACCATCATGGTGGGCACCTTCAACGACCTCGCCGCGGCGACCCCCGCGATGGAGACGATCTACAAGTCGCTCGGCCAGCTCGCGATGGTCGCCACCGCGCTGATCGGCATGGGGGTCGGCAAGAACCCCAGCGGCACCGTCCACGACATCATCGAGGGCTACCGGTCCCTGCGGAAGGCCAGGCCGGTGCTGATCGGCGGCGCGGTCGCCGAGGCCGTGCTGTACGTCCTGACCCTCACCGGCGTCATCGGCAACTGGTGGTTCGCGATCCTCAGCGCCTGCCTCGGAATGATGCTGCCCGTCTTCGGAAAGATGATCATGCCCGAGGCCGTGCTCTCCGAGGAGGAGCTCGCCCGCCGCAGGAGCACGCCGCTGGAACTGGCGGGGATCGACGAGCCGTACACCGAGGAGCTGCGGCGCCGGCTCGACCGCGAGCTCGGCCTGCCCTCGGGCGTCGACCGCGCCCCGCGCGTCCCGGCCCCGCGGGCGGCCGAGGAGGGAGACGTCCATGTCGTTGCTTGAGACCCGGGGCATCACCGTCAGGTTCGGCGGCAACACCGCCGTCGACGACGTGAGCATCGGTGTCGACGAGGGCCGGATCACCGGGCTGATCGGGCCGAACGGCGCCGGCAAGACCACGCTGTTCAACACCGTCACCGGACTGCAGAAGCCCGCGTCGGGCCGGGTCCTGCTCGACGGGGCCGACATCACCCGGCTGGCGCCGGCCAGGCGGGCGCACCTCGGCATGGCCCGCACCTTCCAGCGGCTGGAGCTGTTCCTGTCGCTCTCGGTGCGGGACAACGTCAGGGTCGCCGGCGACATCCTGCGGGCCAACACGCGGCACCGCGTCGACGTCGACAAGGAGACCGACCGCGTCCTTTCGCGTACGGGCCTCGGCGACATCGCCCACCTGGAGATGTCCGACGTACCGACGGGACGGGCGCGGGTCGTGGAGGTCGCCAGGGCGCTGATGACCTCGCCCCGCGTACTGCTGCTGGACGAGCCCGCCTCCGGCCAGACCGAGCAGGAGACCGAGGACTTCGCCGGGCTGCTGGCCGGCCTCGCCGCCGAGGGTCTGGCGATCTGCCTGGTCGAGCATGACCTGCCGCTGGTGATGAAGCTCTGCTCGACCATCCACGTGCTCGACTACGGCGCCGTCATCGCGTCCGGCACGCCGAAGGAGATCCAGGAGTCGCCCGAGGTCATCGCGGCGTACATCGGCACCGAGGAGGTCACGGCGTGAGCGCGGCACGACAGACGGCGCCCCTGACCGGGGAGAACGCGGAACCGGCGCCGCTCCTCGAACTCGCGGGCGTACGCGCGGGCTACGGCCCGATCGAGGTGCTGCACGGCGTGGACCTGAAGGTGGGTCCAGGCTCCGTCGTCGCGCTCCTCGGCCCCAACGGCGGTGGCAAGTCCACCACCATGAAGGTCTGCGCGGGCCTGCTGCCGCTCACCGGCGGCGAGCTCAGGTTCGCCGGCCGCCGGATGAACGGCATATCGGGGGAGGACGCCGCCCGGCTCGGAGTGTGCTCCATCCCCGAGGGCCGGGGCATCTTCCCCAACCTCACGGTGCGGGAGAACCTCTGGGTCGGCACCGGCACCGGAGCGAAGCTCGCGGCCATGGAGGAGGCGGCCTACTCCCGCTTCCCGATCCTCGGCGAGCGGCGCCACCAGCTCGCCGGCTCGATGTCGGGCGGTCAGCAGCAGATGCTGGCGCTCTCCCGCGCCCTCGGCACGGACCCGGCCGTCCTGCTGCTCGACGAGCTGTCCATGGGACTCGCGCCCATGATCGTGACGCAGATGTACGACACCGTCGCGCAGCTCGTCGCCGAGGGCCTGTCCGTCCTGGTGGCGGAGCAGTTCGCCCGTGCCGTGCTGCCCATCGCCGACACCGCCGCCCTGATGCTGCACGGGCGCGTCGTCTCGGTCGGGCGGCCCGACGAGATCGAGGACCAACTCTCAAGCAGCTATCTAGGAGGCTGAGCGATGCTGACCGAGGAACGCCGTGAGAAGTTCACGTCGGACGTGGCGGACATGAAGCTGAAGACGGACGGGTCACGCGGGGACGCGTGGACGCGCGTGCTGGGCGTGCTCCTGATGATCGCCGGCGTCGTGGGCGGGTTCATCTCGTACGTGAACTCGCTGGCCCAGGACGACCTGCGCAACGTGGGCTCGTTCCAGGTGCTGGCGACCGCGTTCGCCGCGCTCACCGTGATGGGCGCCGCGCTGTACCTCGCCGCCGCGGTGGCGCGGGTGCTGCGGCTGTGGCTGCTCCGCCAGCTCCTTGAGGGGCAGGCGCACACGGACCAGATCGCGGCCGCGATCGGGGACCGCCGTCTCTGAGACGTCTTCCAAGGCGCGTCCGCGCCCCGTGACCCTCCCGTTCAGCGGGATTGGCCGGGGACGGGGGATCCTCCGCTCACTAACGTCAGCCGTGCTCCCGTGATGGAGTCCGGACGGAGGATCCCCCTTGACTCAGACAACGCCCAGGGCCCACGACGTGCCGGACGTGCTCGCTCCGGCGAAGCTCGGTCCGGTGACCCTGCGCAACCGCATCATCAAAGCGGCCACCTATGAGGGGCTGAGCCGCAAGAGCCTCGTCACCGACGAGCTCATCGAGTTCCACGTCCGGCACGCGGCCGGCGGAGTCGGGATGACCACGGTGGCCTACTGCGCGGTCGCCCCCGAGGGCCGGACCGACCGGCGCCAGATCCTGTGGACTCCGGAGGCGCTGCCCGGCCTGCGCAAGCTGACCGAGGCCGTGCACGCCGAAGGCGCCGCGGTCGCCGCGCAGATCGGCCACGCGGGTCCGGTGGCCAACCCCAAGTCCAACAGGCTCCCCGCGCTCGCGCCCAACCGGAACTTCCACGCCACCACCACCAGCTTCACGAAGGCCGCGACCCGGGACGACCTGACCCGCATCGTCGCCGCCCACGCCCACGCGGCGACCATGGCCATCGAGGCAGGGTTCGACGCCGTCGAGATCCACCTCGGGCACAACTACCTGGCCAGCTCGTTCCTGAGCCCCAAGGTCAACCACCGCAAGGACGAGTACGGCGGGAGCCTTGCGAACCGGGCCCGGCTGTCGCGGGACATCACCCGCGCCGTCCGCGACGCGGTCGGCGACCGCATCGCGATCACCGCGAAACTCAACATGGACGACGGCGTGCCCGGCGGCTTCTGGCTCGACGAGGCGATCAAGGTCGCCCAGTGGATCGAGCAGGACGGCTCCCTCGACGCCCTGGAGCTCACCGCGGGCAGCTCGCTGCTCAACCCCATGTACCTGTTCAAGGGTGACGCGCCCCTGCGGGAGTTCGCGGCCGTCATGAAGCAGCCGGTGAAGCTCGGCGTCAAGATCGTCGGCAAGCACTTCCTGCGTGCCTACCCGTACAAGGACGCCTACCTGCTGGAGGACGCCCGGCAGATCCGCGCCGCGGTCAAGATGCCGCTCATCCTCCTGGGCGGGATCACCAACAAGCAGGTCATGGACCAGGCGATGAGCGAGGGCTTCGAGTTCGTCGCGATGGCCCGCGCGCTGCTGCGGGAGCCGGACCTGATCAACAGGATCAAGGCCGACGACAGCGTCACGTCCCTGTGCATCCACTGCAACAAGTGCATGACGGCGATCTACGGCGGCACCCACTGCGTGCTCACGGGCCCCCTGATCGCGCAGCCGCCCGTGCCGTCCGCACGGAACGCGCAGTCCTGAGGAGAGAACCGAAACAGTGCGACACGAGACGATCGCCGACCTGCTGCTCGACCGGGTGGGGGACGACCGCCCGGGCCTGCGGACCCGCGAGCGGACCTGGACCTGGGACGAGGTGGTGCGCGAGAGCGCCGCCCGTGCCTCCCTCGCCGGGGCGCTGCGGATCGAAGGTCCGTTCCACATCGGGGTCCTGCTCGACAACGTGCCGGAGTACGTCTTCTGGCTCGGCGCGGCGGCGCTCAGCGGTGCCTCGATCGTCGGCATCAACTCCACCCGCCGCGGCGCGTACCTGGAGCAGGAGGTCAGGCACACCGATCTCCAGCTCGTCATCACCGACGCGGCCGGGCTGAAGCTGCTCGACGGCCTCGACATCGGCGTGGACCGCGACCGCTTCCTCCTCGTGGACGACGACGAGTACGCCGGGCAGGTCGCGGCGCACGCGTGCGAGCCCGTACGCGACCCCGGGATCACGGCGGAGACGCGGATGCTGCTGCTGTTCACCTCCGGTACCACCGGCGCGTCCAAGGCCGCCATCTGCTCCCAGGGACGGCTGACCGACCTGGGCTACTCCAACTGCGAGAAGTACGGCGTCGGCAGGGACGACATCACCTACTGCTGCATGCCGCTCTTCCACGGCAACGCGGTGATGGCGCTGTGGGCGCCGTCCCTGACGGCGGGCGCGTGTGTCACCCTCGTGCCGAAGTTCTCCGCGTCCGGCTTCCTGCCCGACGTCCGCTTCTACGGCGTCACGTTCTTCACGTACGTCGGGAAGGCCATCGCGTACGTGCTGGCCACGCGGGAACGGCCGGACGACGCGGACAACACGCTCACCCACGCGTTCGGTACCGAGGCGTCGCCCGAGGACCAGGCCGAGTTCCTGCGCCGCTTCGGCTGCCGGCTCATCGAGAGCTACGGGTCCAGCGAGGGATCGGGCATGATCCGGCTCGCGCCCGAGGGCCCGGCCGCCGCGCTGGGGCGCCCCGCCCACGCCGGTGTCGTGGTCGTCGATCCGGAGACCAGGGAGCCGCGTCCCCGCGCGGTGCTCGACGAGCACGGCCGGGTGACCAACGCGGAGGAGGCGATCGGCGAGATCGTCAACACCGAGGGCGCGGCGAAATTCGAGGGCTACTACAAGAACGACGCCGCGAACGCGGAGCGGGTCAGGCACGGCTGGTACTGGACCGGCGACCTCGGCTACGTCGACGAGGCCGGCTACATCTACTTCGCCGGGCGTTCCGGCGACTGGATCCGGGTGGACGGGGAGAACATCTCCGCGCTCCTGAGCGAGCGGGTCCTGCGCCGCCACCCCCACATCGTCGCCGCCGCCGTGTTCGGGGTGCCGGACGCGCGATCGGGCGATCAGGTGATGGCCGCGATCGAGATTCCCGAGGGGATGGGATTCGAGGACCTCGGCCTGCCCGCGTTCCTCGCCGAACAGGCGGACCTCGGCACCAAGGGGGCGCCCCGCTACGTCCGGGTGTCGCACGCGCTGCCCGCGACCGGGTCCAACAAGCTCCGCAAGAAGGAGATGCAGCACGACGGCTGGCGGATCGAGGACACCGGGGACACGGTGTACCGCTGGGTCGGCCGCGGCGAGCCGCACTACACCCTGATGACCGGAGAGGACAGGACCGCGCTGCGCGAGGAGTTCTACGCCAACGGACGCCAGAGATTCCTGCCGTAGCCCCGTCACGGCCCAGCAACCACGTAGGAGAGCGGAACATGGATCTGCGCGAGACCGCCGCGCAACGACAGCTGCGCATGGAGCTGCGCGGCTACTTCGCGAGCCTCATGCCGGAGGACGAACGCCGCCGGGTCGGCGAACAGGGCGTGGGAGGCGACCGATTCCGGGAGGTGGTCAGCCGGCTCGGCGCCGACGGCTGGCTCGGGATCGGATGGCCCACCGAGTACGGCGGGCAGGGCCGCTCGATCGAGGAGCAGTACGTCTTCTTCGACGAGGTCCAGCGGGCCGGGCTGCCGTTCCCGTTCGTCACCGTCAACACGGTCGGCCCCACGCTGATGAGCAAGGGGTCGGAGGAGCAGAAGAAGCGCTTCCTGCCCGGCATCCTGTCCGGTGACATCGTCTTCGCGATCGGCTACACCGAGCCGGACGCCGGAACCGACCTGGCGTCCCTGACGACCCGCGCGGTCCGGGACGGCGACGAGTTCGTCATCGACGGCAGCAAGATCTTCACGAGCGGCGCGAACACCGCCGACTACGTCTGGCTCGCCTGCCGTACCGACCCGGACGCGCCCAAGCACAAGGGCATCTCGATCCTGATCGTCCCGACGGACGCGCCCGGGTTCTCCTGGAGCCCGATCCAGACCGTCGGCGGCATGGTGGTCACGGCCACGTACTACGGCGGCGTCCGGGTGCCCGCGACCGAGGTGGTCGGCGAGGTCGACGGCGGCTGGCGGCTGATCACGCACCAGCTCAACCACGAGCGGATCGGCCTCGCCGCGCTCGGCGGGCGCATGATCCAGCTCTGGGAGAACGTCCTCGCCTGGGCGAAGGAGAACGGGACCATCGAGCTGCCGTGGGTCCAGCGGGACTTCGCCCGCACCTACGCCAAGCTGGAGGCGATGCGCCTGCTGAACTGGAAGATGACCAGCGCGGTGGCGCGGGACGTCCTGTCCGGCGCCGACGCCGGAGCGGCCAAGGCGTACGGCACGGAGACCCACATCGACGTGCAGCGCACCCTCACCGGCATCCTCGGCGCGGCCGGGAGGATCCGCCCCGAGTCGCCGGGAGCCGTGCTCGCCGGGCAGATCGAGCAGCTGTCCCGCCAGGGCATCGTGAACACCTTCGGCGGCGGCGTCAACGAGATCCTCAGGGACATGGTGGCCACCCAGGGGCTCGGCCTTCCCCGGTTGGGACGCGGCGCATGAACGAGGCGTACGAGGACCGGCTGCGGGCCTTCGTCGGACGCGAGATCAACCCGCTGAGGCCCGGCCAGGACCCGGTCAACCAGCCGATGATCCGGCACTGGGTCGAGGCGATGGAGGACGACAACCCGATCTACCTGGACGAGGCGGCCGCCCGCGCCACCGGCAGGGACGGGACCGTCGCGCCCGCCTCCATGGTCCAGGCGTGGACGATGCGCGGGTACGCCGCGACCGCCGCGCCGAAGGGCGGCGGCGGCTTCGACGACCTGGTCGCCCTGCTCGCCGAGGGCGGCTACACCTCGGTGGTGGCGACCGACTCCGAGTTCGAGTTCCACCGCGAGCTGGTGCCCGGTGACCACATCGGCATGCGGGAGGTCGTCGAGTCGATCTCCCCGGAGAAGGTCACCGGCCTGGGCACGGGACGCTTCGTGACCACCCTGAAGACGTACCACGACCAGGACGGTGAGATCGTGGCCGTCCAGCGCTGGCGCACCCTGCGGTTCCGCCCGAAGGAGAAGCCCGCGGAAAAGCGGAACGAGAAGCCGGAACCGAGGGCGCTGCGGCCCCGCCCGGCGCTCAACAGGGACAACACGTTCTGGTTCGAGGCGGCGCGCGAGCACCGGCTGGTGATCCAGCGGTGCGCGGCGTGCGAGACGCTGCGCCACCCGCCCGGCCCCTGCTGCCCTGAGTGCGGCTCGTTCGAATGGGACACCGTTCAGGCGTCCGGCCGCGGGCACGTCTACAGCTTCGTGGTCAACCACCACCCCCGCCATCCGGCGTTCGACTTCCCGATGATCGTCGCGGTCGTGGAACTCGCCGAAGGCACCCGGCTGATCACCAACCTGGTCGGCGTCACCCCGGAGGAGGTCGAGATCGACATGCCCGTCGTCCTCGACTGGTTGGACGCCGATCCCGAGTTGTCGCTTCCGGTGTTCCGGCCGGTCGCCCAGGAAGGTCACTGATGGACTTCACCCTTGACGAAGAGCTCGAAGCGGTCCGCGACCTGGCGCGGAAGATCTTCACCGACCGCGCCACCACCGAGCGGGTGCGCGAGGTGGAGAACTCGCCGTCGCACCTCGACGAGAGCCTGTGGGCCGAGCTGGGCAAGGCGGGCCTGCTCGGCATCGCCGCGCCCGAGGAGGCCGGCGGAGCCGGGCTCGGACTCGGCGCGCTGTGCGTCCTGCTGGAGGAGCAGGGCCGTGCCGTGGCCCCGGTCCCGCTGTGGGCGAACGCCGTCGGCGCCCTCACGATCGCCGCGTACGGCACCGCCGAGCAGCGCGCGAGCCTGCTGCCCGGCGCCGTGGACGGATCGTCGCGGCTCACCGTCGCGCTGGAGGAGTTCGGGCCGCACGCGCCCGGCGACCCCCGGTGCGCGGCCAGGCGGGACGGCGGGCAGGACGGCGGCGGCTGGCGGCTGACCGGCGTCAAGGCGGTCGTCCCCGCGCCCTTCGGCGCCGCCCACGTCCTGGTCGCCGCCCGGACCGAGACCGGCACCGGCCTGTTCCTGGTCGCCGCCGACGCGGACGGCGTCACCTGGGAGCGCGCGGAGACCACGACCCACGAGCTCAGCGGAAACCTGACCCTCGACGACGCGCCCGCGCGGGCGGTCGGCACGCCGGGCTCCGGCGTCCTCGAGTGGGCCGTCGATCACGCCTCGGTCGCGCTGGCCGCCGTACAGCTGGGCGTCGCCCGGGGCGCGCTGCGGCTCGCCGCCGGCTACCTCAGCGAGCGCAGGCAGTTCGGCCGGCCTCTGGCCACGTTCCAGGCGGTGCAGCACCAGCTCGCCGACTGCTACATCGACATCGAGGCCATGGGGGTCGCCCTCTGGCAGGCCGTCACCACGATCGAGGAGGGCGAGCCCGCCGCGGCCGCCGTCCTGGTCGCCAAGTGGTGGGCGGGCGAGGCCGGGCTGAACGTCGTCCACCGTGTCCAGCACGTCCACGGCGGCATCGGCGTCGACATCGACTATCCGGTGCACCGCTACTTCCTCTGGGGCAAGCAGATCTCGGGCACCCTGGGCGGTGCCAGCGCGGACCTCGCCCGCCTCGGCGCGGTGCTGGCTGCCGGGCCGGTGGTGTCATGACCGCGTCCACGGGAAAGCCCACCGGGCGGGCGGCGAGCCGGACGTACGACGAGGTCGCGGTGGGCGACGAGCTCCCCGAGCTGTCGATCCCGCTGACCAGGACCATGATCGTCGCGACCGCCATCGCCAGCCGCGACTACCAGGACGTGCACCACGACCCCGAGCTGGCGGTCGAGCGCGGTTCCGCGGACATCTTCATGAACATCCTGACCAGCAACGGCCTGGTCGACCGGTTCGTCACCCGCTGGGCCGGCCCCGCCGCGGTCGTCACCGCGATCAGGATCCGGCTCGGCGCGCCCAACTACCCCGGCGACACCATGGTGCTGACCGGCAGCGTCACCGCGAAGGACGACGCGGGCGACCGGGTCGAGGTCTCCGTGCGCGGCGTGAACGCGCTCGGTCCCCACGTGACGGGCACCGTCGTCGTACGGCTCCCGAAGGGAGAGAACGCGTGAACGGCGCAAGCCCCCTTTCCGGTGCCGCGGCGATCGCGGGCATCGGCGCCACCGAGTTCTCCAAGGACTCCGGGCGCAGCGAGCTGCGGCTCGCCTGCGAGGCGGTGCTCGCCGCCGTCGCCGACGCCGGGCTGAAGCCGTCCGACGTGGACGGCCTCGTCACGTTCACCGCCGACACCAACGCCGAGATCCACGTCGCGCGCAACACCGGCATCGGGGAGCTGAGGTTCTTCTCCCGCGTCGGCTACGGCGGCGGCGCGGCCTGCGGCACGCTTCAGCAGGCCGCGATGGCCGTCGCCACGGGCGTCGCCGACGTGGTCGTCTGCTACCGCGCCTTCAACGAGCGGTCCGGAGAGCGGTACGGCCTCGGCCAGGCGGACCGGGCGATGGACACCAGCGCCGACCGCGCCGCGTACTCGTGGATGACGCCGTTCGGCCTCTCCACGCCGGCGCAGTGGGTCGCGATGTTCGCCCGCCGCTACATGCACGAGTACGGCGCGACCAGCGAGGACTTCGGGCGGGTCGCGGTGGTGGACCGCAGGCACGCCGCGAACAACCCGGCGGCGTGGTTCTACCAGCGGCCGATCACCCTGGAGGAGCACCAGGCGTCGCGCTGGATCGCCGAACCTCTGCACCTGCTGGACTGCTGCCAGGAGACTGACGGCGGCCAGGCGCTGGTCGTGGTCTCGGCCGAACGCGCCCGCGACCTGCCGCACGCGCCCGCGATCATCCGGGCCGCCGCGCAGGGCTCGGGCAAGGACCAGCACATGATGACCAGCTACTACCGGCCCTCCGTCTCCGGCATCCCGGAGATGGGCCTGGTCGGCGATCAGCTCTACGCGCAGAGCGGCCTGCGTCCCGATGACATCGACGCGGCCGTCCTGTACGACCATTTCACGCCTCTGGTGCTCCCGCAGCTGGAGGAGCTGGGCTTCTGCGCCCGGGGAGAGGCCAAGGACTTCATCGCCGACGGGCACCTCGAGGTCGGAGGGCGGCTGCCGTGCAACACCCACGGCGGCCAGCTCGGCGAGGCCTACCTGCACGGTATGAACGGCGTCGCGGAGGCGGTACGGCTGGTCCGCGGCACGTCGGTGAACCAGCCGTCGTCCGAGACGCACAACGTGATCGTCACCGCTGGTACGGGCGTGCCCACCAGCGGTCTGGTTCTGGGAGTGGACGAATGAGCACGGGAACGGTTGACGTGGGGGAACAGAACGCGGGCGCCTGGGCCGGCCACAGCCTGGGCGAGCGCACGGTCGCCTACGACGAGCGGGATGTGATCCTCTACGCGCTCGCCGTCGGCGCGGCCGCGACCGACCTTGACCTGGTGTTCGAGGAGCGCCTCCGGGTGCTGCCGACGTTCGCGCTGACGCAGGCGCAGTGGGCTCCTGACGCCCTCGGCTCGCTGGGCGCGTTCGACATCACGACGGCGGTGCACGGCTCCCAGCGGCTGCTGGTACGCGAGCCGCTCCCGGTGTCCGGCGAGCTGACGATGACGGCGCGGGTCGCGGACGTGTGGGACAAGGGCAGCGCGGCGGTCTTCGACGTCGAGGTGGAGAGCGCGTACTTCCTCGCCACCTGGTCGCTGTTCGCGCCCGGCCGCGGCGGGTTCGGCGGGGACCGTGGCGCCTCACGGCCGAAGCCGCGCGAGACGCCCGCCGACCTCGAGCTGGAGGTTCGCACCGCGTCCAACCAGGCGGCGCTGTACCGCCTGCTGGGCGACCGGCACCACATGCACATCGACCCGGAGGCGGCGAAGGCGGCGGGCATGCCCCGGCCGTTCATGCACGGCCTGTGCACGCTGGCCGCGGTGACCCTGCCGCTGGCGGCGGCCGCGGGCGCGCATCCCGCGGATCTGGTCGAGTTGGAGGGGCGGTTCGCCTCCCCCGTCTTCCCCGGCGACCGGTTGGACGCGCGCGGCTGGACGGGCGGGGAGGCGGGGCAGGACGGGACGACCGTGCACTTCGAGGTGACCGCCGACGGCAGGACGGCGCTTTCAGGTGGCCGGGCCCAGTTCCGCGTCACGGCGTAGCCGTCCGTGTCGCGAGATAGCGGGCGGGGAACTCGCCCCCGCCGTGCACGGCGATGTCCGCGCCCGTGACATAGGACGCGAGGTCGCTGGCCAGGTAGAGGCAGGTGTCCGCCACGTCGGCGGGCACCGCCATCCGGCCCATCGGGATCACCGCCGCGACCGCGGCGCCCTCGTCCGGGCCATACACGTGGGCGGCCGCATCGGTCCGGATCAGCCCGGTGGTGATGTGGTTCACCCGCACCTTGGGCGACCATTCGAGCGCCAGCGCGCGGGTCAGCACGAGCAGTCCCGCCTTGGCGGCGGAGTAGGCGGCGGTGCCGGGCTGCGGGTCGTGCGCCGACACGCTGCCGATGTTGATGATGGAGCCACCGGACTCCTGCTCGCGCATCACCTTGTTGGCCGGCTGCGCCACGTAGAAAGGCGCGAGCAGGTTCAGGTCCACGATCCGCTCCACGAAACGGGGCGAGACCGTGGCCGCGTCCGCATCCGGGGACCCTCCGGCGTTGTTCACCAGCACGTCGAGCCGCCCGAGGCCGCCGACCACGCTGTCCACCAGACCGGCGGCGGCCGCGGCGTCCCGGATGTCCGCCGAGAAGAACCGCGCCGTCCTGCCGCCCGCGCGAGGCAGGACGTCGGGCTCGTTCCGCCCGCACACGGCGACATCGGCGCCCGCGGCCAGGAACCTCTCCGCGATCACGAATCCGATGCCCTTGGTGCCCCCGGTCACCAGTACGGCACGGCCGCTCAGGTCCACCGTCGCGTTCATCGCGTTCCTCTCGTCGACGTCAATCCGATCCCCCGGAGGGTACGGCCGGGTCCGTCGCGGCGGGGGTCTTGTACCGCCCACCGGGACGGCCCTGGCCGGGGGCGGATCCGGGCGACACGATGGTCATCGCGGCATGTCATCACTGGGACACGACAGATCCCCACCGAGGCAGGGAGCTCATGATCGAGAACGACACGTTGACGATTCCGGCTGTCCTGGAGCGCGCGGTACGCGAGTTCCCGGACGTCGAGGCCGTCGTGGACGGCCCGGTCCGGGTGACGTACGCGGAACTGGGGGAGCGGGTCCGCGAGGCGGCGAAGGCGTTCGTCGCGCTCGGAGTCGGGCGCGGTGACCGGATCGTGATCTGGGCGCCGAACAGCCTGCGCTGGATGGTGACCGCCCTGAGCGCGCTCGCGGCGGGCGCCGCCGTGGTTCCGGTCAACACCCGGTACAAGGGCGAAGAGGCGCGGTGGCTGATCCGGCGGAGCCGGGCCCGGATGCTCTTCGTCGAGGACGGGTTCCTCGGCAACGGCTATCTGGCCATGCTGGGGGCCTCCGCCGAAAACGCCGCCGGACTGCCCGACCTGCCTGATCTGCCCGACCTGGACACCGTGGTCACCTACGACGCCGAGCCGCGAACCGGCGCGACCTCCTGGGCGGACTTCGTCGCCGGGGCGGCGTCCGTCACGGACGAGGGGGCGGCGGCGCGGGCGGCGTCGGTGTCGCCGGACGACGTGGCGGACATCCTGTTCACCTCGGGCACGACGGGCAGGTCCAAGGGCGCCATGTGCACGCATGAGCAGAACGTCCGCACCTACCGGTCCTGGTGCGGCCGGACCGGCGTCGGCCACGGCGACCGCTACCTCATCGTGAACCCGTTCTTCCACTCCTTCGGCTACAAGGCGGGCCTGTTCGCCTGCCTGCTGCAGGGTGCCACGATGGTGCTCCAGCCCGTGTTCGAGGTCGCCGAGACGATGCGGCTGATCGAGTCCGAGCGGATCACCGTCCTGCCTGGCGCGCCGACCATCTACGTGTCGATGCTGGACGCGCCTGAGAGGGAGCGGTTCGATCTGTCCTCGCTCCGGCTCGCCGTGACCGGCGCGTCGGTGGTGCCGGTCACGCTGGTCCGGCGGATGCGGGCCGAGCTGTTCCCCCAGGTCGTCACCGCGTACGGACTGACCGAGTCGTGCGGCACGGTCACCTCCTGCTCGCTCGACGACGACGACGAGACCGTGGCGAACACGGCCGGGCGGGTCATCGACGGCGTCGAGGTCGAGGTGGTCGACGGCGGCGGCCGCCCGGTCGCGGCGGGGGAGGACGGCGAGGTCCTCGTCCGGGGCTACAACGTGATGCTCGGCTACCTCGACGACGACGAGGCGACGGCCGCCGCGATCAGGGACGGCTGGCTCGTTACCGGCGACCGCGGCCGGCTCGACGAGCACGGCAACCTGACCATCACGGGGCGCTCCAAGGACATGTTCGTGGTCGGCGGGTTCAACGTGTACCCGGCCGAGATCGAGCAGGTGCTCGCCCGCCACGAGGGCGTCGCCGAGGCGGCCGTCATCGGCGTTCCCGACCAGCGGATGGGCGAGGTCGGCCGGGCCTACGTGGTGGCGCGCCCCGGCGCCGACCTCAGGCCGGACGCGCTCGTGGCGTACTGCCGGGGCTTTCTGGCGAACTTCAAGGTGCCCCGCGAGGTCGTCATCGTGGAGGACCTGCCGAAGAACGCGTCAGGCAAGGTGCAGAAGACGGAGCTGTCCCGCGTCTGAGCTCGATCCGGACGCCGATGCGCGCGACCACCCGCGCCGGCAGCGGTCACGCACGCGTGCGTCGAGTGCGTGCGGCGCGCTCAGGTGGGCGGGTGAGGCCGGGCCGCGTCGATGAGGCGGGTGCCGAGCGCGTGGATGTGCTGGACGAGTTCGGGCGGTTCGTGCACCTGGAATGGGACGCCGAGTTGCGCGATCCACATGGCCAGTTCGTCAAGGGAGTTCGATCCGGCGTTGAGGACGCATGCGCCGTCGTCGGCCGGTTCGACCACCGCCATTGTCGGCGGCATCCGGGCGGCGATGACGTCGGCCGGGGCGTGCACCGTGAACCGGCCGCGGTAGCGGTAGGGCCCGACGGAGATCCGCTCGGAGATGTAGCGGACGAGGTCGGCACTGGGCGGCTCGCGGGGCGTGAAGCGTGGCCCGTTCGGGGTGAGCAGGCGCAGTCGGTCGACGCGGAACGTGCGCCAGTCGTCTCGGCCGGCGTCCCACGCCACCAGGTACCAGCGGCGGCCCGAGTTCACCAGCCGGTACGGCTCGGCGGTGCGGCGGTCCTCGGTGCCGTTGTGGGAGCGGTAGTCGAACCGCAGGCTTTCCCGGTGGCGGACAGCCGCGGCGATCGCGGTGAGCACGGCCGGGTCCACGGCTGTGGCCGGGCCCGCCAGCGGGACGGTGACCGACCGCAGGTCGCCGACGCGGTGCCGGAGCCGGGACGGGAGGACCTGCTCGAGTTTGGCGAGGGCGCGAACCGAGGTCTCCTGGATGCCCGTCACGCCGGAGACGGCGGCGGTGCCGAGCCCGATGGCGACCGCGACCGCCTCGTCGTCGTCGAGCAGCAGCGGCGGGAGTCCGGCGCCGGCGCCGAGCCGGTAGCCGGGTGTGCCCGCGGTGGCGTGCACGACGTAGCCGAGTTCGCGTAGCCGGTCGATGTCGCGGCGGATCGTGCGGTGCGAGACCCCGAGCCGTTCGGCCAGCTCGGCGCCCGGCCACTCCCTGGGGGTCTGCAGCAGCGACAGCAGCCGCAGCAGCCGTGCCGATGTCTCCAGCATGCCGTCAATCCTAGGACTAAGGCTGTCCTAACCGGCATCTACCGTGACAGACATGAACGACGAACTGCGAATTAGCCTGCAAATTACCCCGTTCCGGATCGATATCCCGCAGGCGCAGCTGGACGACCTGCATGGCCGGCTGGCGGCGGCCCGCTGGCCGGACGAACTGCCCGGTGTGGGCTGGTCCTACGGGGTCCCCGTCGGCTACGCGAAGAAACTGGCCGAGTATTGGCGCACCACTTTCGACTGGCGTGCCGCCGAGGCGCGGCTGAACGCCTTTGCGCAGTTCACGACCCGCATCGAGGGGCAGAACATCCACTTCCTGCACGTCCGCTCGCCCGAACCCGACGCGCTGCCGCTGATCATCACGCACGGCTGGCCGGGCTCGGTCGCCGAGTTCCTGAAGGTCATCGGCCCGCTCACCGATCCGGCGGCGCACGGCGGCGACCCGGCCGACGCCTTCCACGTCGTCGCCCCGTCGATCCCCGGGTTCGGCTTCTCCGGACCCACCACCGAGACCGGCTGGGACCTGCAGCGGGTCGCGCGGGCGTGGGCGGAGCTGATGGACCGGCTCGGCTACCGGCGATACGGCGCGCAGGGCGGCGACAGCGGCGCGGTCATCTCGCCGATGCTCGGTCGTGCCGCGCCCCAGAACGTCGTCGGCGTGCACGTCAACGGCGCGCTCGGGTTCCCGACCGGTGACCCGGCCGAGTTCGAGGGGCTCACCCATGCGGAACTCGCCCGCCTCGGCCAGTACCAGGACCAGGACCGGGCCGGTTACGCGATCATCCAGGCGACCCGGCCGCAGACCCTCGCGTTCGGGCTGCACGACTCGCCGGCGGCGCAACTGGCGTGGATCGTGGAGAAGTTCAAGGAATGGACCGACCCGGCCCGCGAACTGCCCGAGGACGCGGTGGACCTCGATCAGATGCTCACCGACGTGAGCATCTACTGGTTCACCCGGACCGCCGCCTCGGCCGCCCGTCTCTACAAGGAAGGGCAGAAAGGCTGGGGAGCGGTGGCCGAGTACTCCGCGCTGCCGCACGGCGTCGCCGTCTTCCCCGGCGACGCCGGGGTCCGGCGGATCGCCGAGCGTGAACACAACGTCGTGCACTGGTCGGAGTTCGACCGCGGCGGCCACTTCGCCGCGATGGAGGCACCCGACCTGCTCGTCGAGGATGTCAGCGCCTTCTTCCGCCCCCTCCGATGAGCTCCTGCCCCCCGGCGGCCACCGCCGCCGGGGTCCCACGTCAGATCGGCGTCAGAAGGCCGAGCCCACCGTCGCCCGGGTGGTGGCGGGACGTCAGGCGCTCTCCTGCGGCAGTTCGACGGCGATCGTGAGCCCGCCCTCCTCGCGCGGTTCGGCGGTCACGGTGCCGTCGTGGGCCTCGGCGACGACCCGGACGATGGACAGCCCGAGGCCGCTGCCGCGGTCCGAGCGCAGCCGGTCGCCGTGCAGCCGCCGGAACGGCTCGAAGATCGTCTCGATCTCGTACCGCGGCACGGGCAGCCCGGTGTTGGACACGACCAGCTCGACCCGGTCGGTCCGCCGCCGGGTGGACACCCACACCTCGCCGCCCGCGTGGTTGTGCCGGATCGCGTTCTCCACCAGGTTCTGGACCAGCCGCTCGACCAGAACCGCCTCACCGGCGGTGGGCGCGGGGTCGAGCAGCCGGTGGATGGTCACCCCCTGCTCCTTCGCCTCCTCGGCGGCCAGGTCGAGCACGTGCTCGGCCACGTCGGCCAGGTCGAACGGACGCCGGTCGAGTACGGCGCGCTCGCCCTCGGCCAGGGCGAGCAGGCCGTTGATCAGCCGCTCGTGCCGGGTGTTGACCACCAGCAGGGACTCGCCGAGCCGCTTGACGTCCTCGCTCGCGTCGGACCGCCGGACCGCCACGTCCACCAGGGTGCGGTTGATGGTGAGCGGGGTGCGCAGCTCGTGGGAGGCGTTGGCGATGAACCGCCGCTGACCGTCGAACGAGCGGGACACCCGGGCGAGGACGACGTCGACGGTGTCGGCCAGCTCCTTGATCTCGTCGTCCGGCCCCTTGTGGGCGATGCGTTCGGCGAGGTCGTGGCTCTGGGCGACGAGCAGCGCGCGTGCCGTGACCGACCGGACGGGGCGCAGCGTCCATCCGGCGGCCCGCCAGCCGGCCGCGGCCGCCAGCCCGCCGCCGGCGAGGACCGCGACGCCGCCCCAGACCAGCACGTTCTTGATCGCGTCGGCCTGGTAGACGCGCCTGACCTGCGCGACCCGCTGGCCGGCGATGTAGTACTGCTCGGTGGGGGGCCAGTAGGTGTTGCCCGCGACGCGGATCCACTGCGGCTGCCTGAGTCCGTTACGGGGCTCCAGGGTCTGCCGTACGACGAAGGCGAGCACCGCGACCAGGACGGCGCCGACGAGCATGAAGACTCCGCCGCACGCGAGGGCGAACCGGAGCCGGACACCGCTCTTCATGGGATTCGTCATGGGATCCGGTACCCCACTCCGGTGACGGTCTCGATGACCGGCGGGTCGCCGATCTTGCGGCGCAGCTTCATCATCGTCGTGCGCACCGTGTTGGTGAACGGGTCGATGTGCTCGTCCCACACCTTCTCCAGCAGCGTCTCGGCGGAGACCACCGCCCCGCGGGCGCGCAGCAGCTCGGCCAGCAGGCCGAACTCCTTGCGCGCCAGCGGCACGTAGCGCCCGTCCCGGAACACCTGCCGGTGCGCCCAGTCCAGGCGGATGCCCGCCCGCTCCAGGATCGGCGGATCGGCCGCCCGGACCCGGCGGCCCAGCGCGTGGACCCGGGCCACCAACTCCTCGAACGCGAACGGCTTGGGCAGGTAGTCGTCGGCTCCGAGGGAGAGGCCCGCCACCCGGGAGCGCACGTCACCCGACGCGGTGAGCATGAGGATGCGCACGGCCGCGGCGTCTGCCACCACGGCCCGGCACACCTCGTCGCCGTGCACGCCCGGCAGGTCCCGATCCAGGATCAGCACGTCGTAGTCGTGGATCCGCACCCGTTCCAGCGCCGCCTCCCCGTCGTAGGCGACGTCCACGGCGAGCGCCTCCCCGCGCAACCCCTCCGCGATCGAGTCGGCGAGCATCCGCTCGTCCTCGGCGACCAGTACTCGCAACGTGCCCCCTATGCCATGCCATGCCGTCGAACTGCTCGTCGAACTGCCAGCGAATCGCGCCACCATGTCATCAACGCCATAACGCGGACGTAACCGGATCAGGTGACGGCGAGTTTATCGATCATCCACTTCAGTTCTCCTCCGATGCCGGGAACCGCCCGGCCCTGGACCGGGGGACCGTCCATGCTCACCTCACCGGATGGCGTCCAGCTCGAACCCGTCACGGCGGGTCGCGGCGCGCGTCACCGCACGCGCCGGGCGCTCAGCTCGGGACACGGCCTCTTCGCCGTCGTGATCAGCCTGGCGGCGGCGCTGCGTGCCGTCGTCATGCTCGGCTACAACACCGCCCAGCTCTACTGGTACGACTCGTTCACGTACCTGGACACGGCCGTCCACCTGAAGCCCGGCGGCGCGTTCCATCCCGCCGGCTACGCGTTCTTCCTGCGGCTGCTCCGGCCGTTCCACAGTGTCGAGCTGGTGGTCGGCGTGCAGCACGTCATGGGGCTCGGCATGGGCCTGATGATCTATCTCCTGCTGCGCCGCCGTTCGCTGCCCGCGTGGGGCGCGACGCTGGCCGCGCTGCCCGTGCTGTTCGACCCGTCGTTCCTGCGGCTCGAACACGCGGTGCTCTCCGACACCCAGGTCACGTTCCTCGTCATCGCCGCGCTGACGGTCCTCATGTGGCGGGCGAAGCCCTCGGTGCGGTCCGCCGCCGTGGCCGGGGTGCTGCTGGCGGTGGCCGGGCTCACCCGGACGGCCGCGGCGCCGCTGCTCGCCCTGTTCGTGCTCTACCTGGTCCTGCGGCGGGTCGGCTGGCGGCACGTGGTCGCGCTGGCCGTCGCCGGGACGCTGCCGCTCGCCGCCTACGCGGGCTGGTATCAGCAGCACCACGGGCGCTTCGCGCTCAGCGGCTCGGACGGCGTGGCGCTGTGGGCGCGCACCATGACGTTCGCCGACTGCTCGAAGATCAAGCCACCGGCCGACGAGGCGCGGCTCTGCCCGAACGGCACCGTCGTCGACGCCGCCGGGGAGTACGTGTGGGCCGCGGACGCCTCGCTCAACCGGCTGCCGGGCGACCGCTTCTCCCACAACGACCTGGCCAGGTCGTTCGCGCTGCGCGCCATCGCCGCCCAGCCGCTCGACTACCTGCGCGAGGTCGTCTCCGACGCGTCGCTCGCCTTCGCGTGGACGCCCGTGAGCCACCCGAAGCGGGTCGTCCCGGCTCTGTCGCTTCCGGTCGGCTCGTGGCCGCTGCCCTCGTTCCCGCTCATCCACCAGGTTCGGGTGGAGTACGACCCCGCCATCCGCGGGATGGCGTCCGTCGCGCCCTACGACGCGTTCTTCACGGCGTACCGCTATCCGAACGTCCTGCACGGCCCGCTGTTCGGCGTGGTCCTGCTGCTCGGCGGGCTCGGCGGGCTCGGCGCGATCGGGCGGCGGCGTCCGGCGCTGCTGCCGTGGGCCGCGGCGATGTTCCTGTTCGTCGGGCCGATCGCCGCGCTCGACTTCGACCACCGCTACATGCTGCCCGCGGTCCCGATCGCGTGCATCGCCGCGGCCCTGGGCGCGGCGAGCCTGTGGCGCGCCCGCCCGGGCCGCCGCGCGAAGGTGCGGCCCGGCCGTCAGGCGCCGTAGACGGGCTCGGGCCTGGCGGCCTCCTTCAGCAGGCCGCCGATCTCCGGGCCCAGCTCGGCGGCGTCCCAGCGGGCGCCCCTGTCGGTGGACGGACCGTGGCGGAAGCCCTCCATCACGCAGATGCGGCCGCCCTCGACCTCGAAGACGCGGCCGGTGACGTCCTTCGACTCGGCGGAGCCGAGCCAGGCCACGAGCGGTGAGACGTTCTCCGGCGCCATCGCGTCGAAGGCGCCCTCCTCCGGCGCGGCCATCGTGGCCGCGAAGACCTGTTCGGTCATCCGCGTACGGGCCGCCGGGGCGATGGCGTTGACGGTCACGCCGTACCGGCCGAGCTCGGCGGACGCGACCAGGGTGAGGCCCACGATGCCCGCCTTGGCGGCCGAGTAGTTGCCCTGGCCCACGCTGCCGAGCAGGCCCGCGCCGGACGAGGTGTTGATCACACGGGCGTCGGGCCGCCGGCCCGCCTTGGACTCCGCCCGCCAGTGCAGCCCGGCGTGCTTCAGTGGCAGGAAGTGGCCCTTGAGGTGGACGCGCATCACGGCGTCCCACTCCTCTTCGGACAGGTTCACCAGCATGCGGTCGCGCAGGAAGCCCGCGTTGTTGACCAGCACGTCGAGCCGGCCGAAGGTCTCCAGCGCCGTGGCCACCAGCCGCTGCGCCCCGGCGTCGGTGGCGATGTCGGAGCCCTCGGCGACGGCCTCACCGCCGAGCGCGCGGATCTCCTCGACCACCCGCTGGGCGGGCCCGTCAGAGCCGCCCTCGCCGGAGAGGCTCACGCCGAGGTCGTTGACGACGACCTTGGCGCCCTGCCGGGCGAACTCCAGGGCGTGCGCGCGGCCGAGGCCACGCCCGGCGCCGGTCACGATGACGACGCGGTCCTTGCAGATCATTCTCAGCTCTCCTTGCCGGCGGCGGCGGTCGGGTAAGGCGGACCGTGTCCAGGCACGGTACCTTCTGCTACCGTCATTTCTAACAAATGTTTGGTGGAAAGGTAGCGTATGGGAATCTCCACCAGGAACCACGGCAACGGCATCACCGAGGTGGTCGTCGACGCGCCGCCGGTCAACGCGCTGACCGTGCGCGGCTGGTTCGACCTGGCCGACGCCGTACGGCAGGCAGGGCGTGAGCCGGAGACCCGCGTCGTCGTGCTCCGCGCCGAGGGGCGCGGCTTCAACGCCGGGGTGGACATCAAGGAGATGCAGGCGACCTCCGGGTTCGAGGCGCTGGTGGGCGCCAACCGGGGCTGCTACGCCGCGTTCTCGGCGGTGTACGAGTGCGAGGTGCCGGTGATCGCGGCCGTGCACGGCTTCTGCCTCGGCGGCGGCATCGGCCTCGTGGGCAACGCCGACGTCGTGGTGGCCTCCGATGACGCCTATTTCGGGCTGCCCGAGGTCGACCGCGGCGCGCTGGGCGCGGCCACGCACCTGGCCCGCCTGGTCCCGCAGCATCTGATGCGCGCGATGGTGTACACCTGCCGCAACGTCACGGCCGCCGAGTTGCACGCGTTCGGATCGGTGCTCGAGGTGGTGCCGCGCGACCGGCTCAGGGACGCCGCCTTCGAGGTCGCGGCCCAGATCGCCGACAAGGACCCCTACGTGATCCGCCGGGCCAAGGAGTCGCTGAACGGCATCGACCCGGTCGACGTCCACCGCAGCTACCGCTTCGAGCAGGGCTTCACGTTCGAGCTGAACCTCATGGGCGCGGGCGACCGGCACCGCGACAGCTTCGTCTCCGAGGGGGCCTAGATGACCACCAAGATCATGACGATCGAGGAGATCGTCGGGTCGCTGGAGAGCGGCATGACGATCGGCATCGGCGGCTGGGGCTCCCGGCGCAAGCCGATGGCCCTGGTCCGCGCGATCTACCGCTCGTCGCTCGACGACCTGACGATCGTGTCGTACGGCGGAGCCGACGTCGGCCTGCTGTGTGCCGCGGGCAAGGTCCGCAAGGTGATCGCCCCGTTCGTGACGCTCGACTCCGTCCCCCTGGAGCCCCACTTCAGGGCGGCCAGGCAGAACGGCACGATCGAGTTCGCCGAGTACGACGAGGGCATGTTCATGTTCGGCCTGCTCGCCGCCGCGCACCGGCTGCCGTTCCTGCCCACCAGGGCGGGTCTCGGCTCGGACGTCACACGGGTCAACCCGGACCTGCGCACGGTCCGCTCGCCGTACGACGACCAGGAGGAGCTCCTCGCGGTGCCCGCGCTGGCGCTCGACGTGGCCCTGGTGCACATGGACCGGGCCGACACGCGGGGCAACGGCCAGTACCTCGGCCCCGACCCGTACATGGACGACCTGTTCGCCAAGGCGGCGGGCCGCTGCTACGTGAGCTGCGAGCGCCTGGTGGACCCCGGCAAGCTGGACGGCCCGCCGCAGACGCTGCTCGTCAGCCGCATGCACACCGCGGGAGTGGTGGAGACGCCGAACGGCGGCCACTTCACCGACTGCGGGCCCGACCGCACCCGGGATGAGGCGTTCCAGCGGCACTACGCGAGCTCGGCCGCCGACCCCGAGGCGTGGACGGCGTTCGCCGACCGATTCCTGAGCGGCGACGAGACGGCCTACCAGGAGGCGGTCCAGCGGTGGCACGAGGAGCAGGAGGGGAAGGCACGATGAGCGCGACCCGTGCGGAGATCTGCGTGGTGGCCTGCGCCGAGGCGTGGCGCGGCGACGGCGAGATCCTGGCCGCGGCGATGGGCACCTGCTCGATCCTGGGCGCCCGGCTGGCCCGGCTCACCTTCGAGCCGGGGCTGCTGACCACCGACGGCGGGGCGATGCTCACCGCGGAGCCGGTGCCGTTCGGCGCGCCCGCCGGCCCGGTCGAGGGCTGGATGCCGTTCCGCGACCACCTCTGGCTGGTGCAGAACGGGCGGCGGCACGTCATGATGGGCGCCTCCCAGATCGACAGGTACGGCAACAGCAACATCTCGGCCGTCGGCGCGTGGGAGCGGCCCACGTCCCAGCTGCTCGGGGTGCGCGGCGCCCCCGGCAACACGATCTGCAACCCGACGAGCTACTGGATCCCCAGGCACTCGACCCGGGTGTTCGTGCCGAAGGTGGACATGGTCAGCGGCGTCGGATACGACCGCGCGGCCGAGCTGGGCCCGGCGGCGTCCCGCTTCCACGGCCTGGGCCGCGTGGTGACCGACCTCGGCGTGTTCGACTTCGGCACGGCCGACGGTGCGATGCGCCTGCTCTCGATTCACCCCGGGGTCACGGTCGAGCAGGTCGCCGCCGCCACCGGGTTCGACCTCGTGATCGACGGCGACGTGCCGGAGACGCGGCAGCCCACGGACGAGGAGCTGCGGCTGATCCGCGAGGTGCTCGACCCGAGGAGCCTGCGGGACCGGGAGGTCCGGGCGTGATCGAGCAGGTCCTGGACACGCCGCTGACCCGGCTCACCGGGGTGCGCCACCCCGTCGTGCAGACCGGCATGGGCTGGGTGGCGGGTCCGCGGCTGGTCTCGGCGGTGGCGAACGCGGGCGGCCTCGGCATCCTCGCCTCGGCCACCATGACGCTCGACCAGCTCGCCACCGCCATCGAGGAGGTCCGCTCGCGTACGGACGCGCCCTTCGGCGTGAACCTGCGCGCCGACGCCTCGGACGCCGGCGACCGCATCGACCTGTTGATCAGGAACCGGGTGAAGGTCGCCTCGTTCGCGCTGGCACCCCGCCAGGAGCTGATCGCCAAGCTCAAGGACGCCGGTATCGTGGTGATCCCGTCGGTCGGCGCGCGGCGGCACGCGGAGAAGGTCGCCGCGTGGGGCGCCGACGCCGTCCTGGTCCAGGGCGGTGAGGGCGGAGGCCACACCGGAGCGGTCGCCACCACGCTGCTGCTGCCCCAGGTCGTGGACGCGGTCGACATCCCGGTGATCGCCGCCGGAGGCTTCTTCGACGGGCGCGGCCTGGCCGCCGCGCTCGCGTACGGCGCGGCCGGCGTGGCCATGGGCACCCGCTTCCTGCTCACCAAGGACAGTTCGGTCCCGGACGCGGTCAAGCAGACCTACCTCGGCACGTCGGAGACCGTGGTCACCCGCCAGGTGGACGGCATGCCGCACCGGGTGCTCCGCACGCCCCTGGTCAACGGCCTGGAGCAGTCGGGCCGGGTGTCCGGCCTGATCCGCGCGGTGCGCAACGCCGCGAAGTTCCGCCGCGTCTCGGGCATGTCCTGGCCCGGCATGATCCGCGACGGGCTGGCCATGAGGCACGGCAAGGAACTCACCTGGTCCCAGGTCCTGATGGCCGCCAACACGCCCATGCTGCTCAAGGCGGCCATGGTCGACGGCCGCCCGGACCTCGGCGTGATGGCCTCCGGCCAGGTCGTGGCGCTCATCGACGACCTGCCCTCCTGCGAGGAGCTGATCGACGGGATCGTCACCCAGGCCGCCGGGGTGCTGCGCGGCCTCGGCGCCAACCTGGCGGGCTGACCCGGCGGGACGGGCCGCCCCGCATCGCCGGGGCACGCGAAGGCCGGTTCGCCCCATCCTCCCTGGGCGTACCGGCCTTCGTCGCGAGCGGCGCGGCCGCGCCGCTCCGCGCGACGGTCTCAGGCCGGTCGGCGCGTCTTCTTGAAATACGTCCAGCTGGTCTCGTTCGGGGAGCTGAACTCCTCAGGGGCGTGGGCGTACTCGGGGTGGTGCTTCTCCACGTAGGCCCGCACGCCGGACGGCAGGTCGTCGTAGTTGTCCAGCTTGGTGCCGCGGCAGTGGAAGACCAGCCCGCCGGGGCGCTGCGCCATCTCCATCCACGGGAGCCAGGCCGACAGGCGCATCCACGACACGTCGCACCGCGCGCTGGCGGCGCCCCGGTCGAGCACCTCCGCGCGCGGCGCGTAGAACTGGAAGAGCTCCACCGCGCGGTAGACGTCGTCGGCGGAGTTCTTCGGCCACTCCGCGACCGGCAGTGCCGACGGGGCGCTGATCGGGATGTCCAGGTTGAACACCACGGTCTCGCCCAGATCGGTGTACGGCGCGTGCCACGGCCCGTACGGCGACCGCACCCGGAACCGCTGGTTGACCGGGTCGTTCCAGACGTGCAGGACCTCGACGTCCTCGCCGGTGAACGGGTTGTGCCAGCTTTCGATGATCTCGCGGGTCACCGGGTCGAGATAGAAGGCCGCCTCCCGCGTGAGCAGGTCGTAGCCGCCGTCCACCGCCACGGCGCGTGCCACGTTGAAGCCGACGAAACCGAAGAGCCTGCGGGTGTCGGTGCCGGGCACCTGGCTGTAGACGTCGCCGGTCCACCAGATCGTGTACTCGCCGCCGTCGGTGCCGGCCCGGGTGCGCACCAGCGCCTCCAGGTTGCGGGCCGGGTCGTCGAGTTCCGCGATACGGGGCGCTTCGGTCGTCATGGGGTTCTCCTTCACAGCGGTGACGGATGATCGCGAGATGTTGACGCTGATGACTCCGGCGAACTATGTTCCGGAACAGCATTCCGCCAAGCGGAATTCGAGTCAAGGGTGGTGTCCGTTCCGGCGCCGCCACAGCGTCGCGGTGAAAGGACCGACCTTGCGGAGCAGCCACGATGTGGTGGTCGTCGGAGCCGGCCTCGCGGGATTGCACGCGGCGCTCACGCTGCAGGACGCCGGCCTGGACGTCCTCGTCCTGGAGGCCGGCGACCGGGTGGGCGGCCGGGTCAGGTCGCTGGACGGGCCCACCGGCGTGGAGGAGGCCGGAGCGGTCAACATCGGCGACGGGTACGCCCGGCTGCTCGCGCACGTCCGCGCCGCCGGCCTCGAACAGGAGCCGGTCACCGTGTCCATGCGGGAGCACGTCATCGTCGCGGGCGGGCACACCGGCACCCCGGCGACCTGGGCGGAGAGCGAGGGCAACCCGCTCACCGGAGCCGAGCGGGCGCTCCCGCCCGCCCTGATCGTCGCGGGCGCCCTCGCCCGCGGGAACCCGCTGACCGGCGCCCGCGACTGGATGTCGCCCGGCGCGGCCACGTGGGACGTCCCGCTGACGGACCACCTCCGCTCGACGGGCGTCTCGGACGCCGCGATCGCGCTGGCCGACCGCGCGGGCACCTTCGAGACCCTGGAGAGCACGTCGGCGCTGGCCGCGCTCCGGGCCGCGCAGCGGGCGACGCGGCACGCGCCGCAGACGTCGAACATCGTCGGCGGGAACACGCGCCTGCCCGAGTCGATGGCCGCCCGCCTGCGCACCCCGGTACGGCTCGGAAGCGCCGTCACCGCGGTGCGCGAGAGCGGGAACCTGATGGTGGTCGAGCTCGGCGACGGCGAGCGGATCGCCGCGGGGCACGTCGTCCTCGCCGTCCCGTTCACGAGCCTGCGCTCGATCGCCGTGGAGCCCGCGCTGCCCGAGCCGGTGGCGCGCCTGGTCGCCGAGCTGCCCTATCCGGCACTGACGAAGTACCACCTCGTGGCCGACCGTCCCTTCTGGGAGGAGGACGGCCTGCCGCCCGTGATGTGGACGACGAACCGGATCCAGCGGCTGCTGCCCTGGCGGCTGGCCGACGACGGACCGAGCGCGCTGGCCGTCTGGGTCACCGGCCGCGACGCACGCGTGCTCGACGCGCTCGGCGAGCGCGAGCAGCGGCGGATCGTCCTCGACGAACTCGCACGCGTACGCCCCGCGACCGCGGGGGCGGTCGAGATCACGCGGATCGTCTCGTGGGGACGTGACCCGTGGGCCGGAGGCGCGTGGGCCATGCCGCTGCCCGGCCAGATGGCCGCGCTCGCGGCCGCCGTCGAGACCGACACCGGGCGGCTCCAACTCGCCGGCGAGCACCTGAGCGTCGAGGACAGCGGCATGGAGGGCGCCCTGGAGTCCGGCGAGCGCGCCGCCGCCCGCGTCCTCGCCCGGCACGGACTGGCCTGATCTCCGGCCGCGGCGGAAGAGCCGGACCGCGCCGAGCGTGCGGAGGGGAACCGGACGTCATGGCGAGGGTGGCCTGCCGTGGAGCTCGTGCGGGGTGGGTAGCCCGTCGCCTGAACCGGGGGTATTCCCCATGGTCGTCGCCGCGGCGTGTGCCGTAGCCTCGTTCAAGCCGTTGATCTTCAGGGGCCGGAACCGGCGGCTTCCACAGAATTGGGGGACATCCATGCGCAAGCAGCTCCGCTTCCTCGGAGCCGTCGTGACAGCCGGGATCTGCGTGAGCGCGCTCGGCGCGTGCGACCTGAGGGCCAAGTCGACCCTTCAGGACGACGCCGTGGTGTCGGAGAAGATCACATCCGTACGGCTGGACAACGACTCCGGCGGCATCACGTTGCGCGGGGGGAAGAACGCCACCGAGGTGTCCGTCCGCCGCCTGATGGAGTACAGAGGTGACCCGCGGGAGGGGACGACCTACCGCGTCGAGAACGGCGTCCTGATCCTCGAGGGGTGCGGGCGGCACTGCTCGGTGAACTACACGGTCGACCTGCCCGCGGGACTGCCGGTGAGCGGTGAAACCTCCTCGGGAGCGGTCGCCCTGACCGATGTGGGCGAGGTGGACGTGACCACCACCTCCGGCGCCATCGAGCTGGACGGGGTCACCGGCGCGGTCGTCGCGCGGACCAGCAACGGCCGGATCACCGGACGCGGGCTGAACGGTGGGCGCGTCCAGGCGCGAACCTCCAACGGCGCGATCGACCTCACCCTGGTCACTCCACAGGACGTCCGAGCGGAGACGTCCAACGGCGGCATCACCCTCACCGTCCCGGCCGGGCGGTACAAGGTGTCCGCGCGGACCCAGAACGGCGGCAAGGACATCGGCGTTTCCGACGACCCCGCCGGCGAGCACCAGCTTGACCTGACCACGAGCAACGGAGCCATCACCGTCAAGCCCGCCTGATCGGGACCCGAACGCGCGCGAGCCGGTCGTTCGCCCGGCTCGCGCCCGCGTACGGGGACGTCGGTGAAGGTCCGTCAGGTCATCGCGTAGCCGAGCAGCGACTCGTAGGTCAGCCCCTCGCAGTTCGCCTGAGATGTGACCAGGTGGTCCCCGTTCACCGTGTTCCGGCACCGGTAGAGCGGCACAGAGCCGCTGACCTGCGTGGTGTACGCGTGACCGACCGGCCCCATGGGGAACTGCCCCTCGCAGCCGCCGTCACGGGTGAGCATGGTGTGGTTGCCGACCTTGCACTCGTACAGCGCCACGGTGCCGGACGCGGGCCGGCGCAGCAGCCGCCACGACTGCTCCAGGGTGACCCCGGGCGGCAGCAGCCGGGAGGAGGCCACATGGCCGCGGCTGGTGCTGAAGCCGCGCCGGAGCCGGGTGTACGGCAACTCCTCGAAGCCGCAGGACAGCTGAGCGGGCGACAGGTCGGAGCGGTTGGCCAGGGCCCAGGTGGACCAGGCGGGCTTGGCCGTGCCGTCCGTACGGCGCAGGCCGACGCCGAGCCCGGCGGCCGTCTCGTCGGGGTGGTCGCTCATCCGGTGCCAGATGTAGCTTTCGATGCCGGGTGTCCCGAGCACGTTGCGGAACGTGTCGCACAGCTTGGCGGCCTGGGCCGACTCGCTGGACGGTGACAGGGAGTTGACGCCGCTCTCGGTGAGCTGGACTTCCCAGGCCGAAGGGGTGCCGGGGAACTGCTGCCGCAGCCAGCCAACCAGGACGCCGATGTTGCCGTAGGTCACCCTCGGGAAGTCGTCGGCGGAGAAGTCCGGGCTCAGCAGGTTGGGCGGATAGGGGTGGTAGGCCACCCGCCAGGCACGGGACCCGGCCCGCGCGGCCAGCCCCTTCAGCACGGTCATGCCCGACAGCATCGCCTCGCTCGCCGCGGGCCGGTCGTAGGTGGTGCCGAAGTAGTGGTCGAGGGAGATGAGCACCTTGGCGGTGGACTGCCTGGCGATGATCGCGTCGTAGGCGGCGTTGTAGTCGGCGGCGATCGTGTTCAGCCAGGCGGTGGTGTCGCACGCGGTGCCCTGGCCGCAGCCGATGTCGAACCAGGTGTTGCTGTTGACCTCGTTCATGATGATGAAGTCGGCGATACGGCCGTTGCCGTGTTGCCCGTCGTAGCGCTGGGCGAGCATCCCGGCGAAGCGGGCGTAGTCGGCCGGGTCGTTGGGCACGCAGAACTTCTCGAATCCAGCGGCCGCCGGGGTGCAGGTCCGGCCCTGCCGGGCCCAGGCCGGTGTGCCGTACACGACCGCGCTGACGACGAGTCCTCGGTCTGTCCAGGCCTTGATGGCGGAGTCGACGTTCGTGGCGACGGTGAAGCAGTGCCCGTCGAACTCCTGCTGGCCCGTCGCGCACGGCGGAGCCTTGACGCTCGGCTCCCACTCCGCCCAGATGAGGTTCATGGCGACGCCGCCGGTGTTGTTGCCGGAGATCTCGTCCTTGTTCGACCAGAAGTCCGGTTGCAGTCCCTTGATGCGGTAGTCGGAGCGGGTGGGGTAGGGGAGCGCGTCCGCGGCCTGCGCGGTCGACGGGGCCACGCCGAACTGGGCGGCGAGGACGAGGACGAGAGCGATGAGGATGCGGTGGACTGCCCGCGCCATGCGGGACCTCCTGTAGCTGATGAGCCCCCGAGGTATTAAAACGTCTCAAGGATGGCTCGGAGGGAGGTTCGAGGCAAGAGCAGGTCCTGATATTTCGCGCAAGTCAGGTAATCATGCAGTTCAGGGAAGTACGCGAGTAGTCGGGCGCTGGATGGTACGGGCGGCCATGGCGGGCGAGGTTCACGCCAGCGCGGGAAGACCTGGCCTCATTGGGTGCCTACGTTGAAACGTATCACGACAAACCCGGGAGATCGGGTATGTGGGAGGGGCTACGAAGGGGGTCCAGGGCTCAGGCGATGGTCGTCCAGGGTGTTCCACCCCAGGTATTGCGTCCGGATGTTCGCCCGCCCGGCTCCCGGGCCAGGTTCGTGGTCGTCCGTGTGGTCGTCCGTGTGGTCGGGTCAATGGTCGCGTGAGCGGGGGAGCGCGGAGGTGGAGGCCCGCACCACCAGCTCGGGCTGGAAGACGATCTCCTGGTGCCAGTGGTTGGCGTCCCCCCGGGAGTCGGTGAGCAGCAGCTCGGCGGCGGCCTGCCCCAGCTGGTGCTTCGGCTGACGCACCGAGGTGAGCGACGGCGAGAGCAGTGCGGCGAACTCCACGTCGTCGTAGCCCATCACGGCCATCTCGTCAGGAACGGCGATGCCGCGCCGCTCCAGACCCCTGAGCGCACCCAGCGCGACCATGTCGTTGACGCAGAAGAGCGCGGTCGGCCGTGTTCTGGCGAGAAGCTCGTCGAGCCCGGTCTCTCCCCCCTGGGCGGTGAGCGCGGGGAGCGACACCTCGGTGACCACGTCCTCGGGGTCGAGCCCGGCGTCGCGGATCGCCCGGAACAGCCCCTGCCGCCGGTCGCTGCACTGCCTCACGATGGAGGGCCCGTTGAGGAAGCCGATGCGCCGGTGGCCGAGCGAGAGCAGGTGCCTCCCGGCGAGCTCGCCCCCGCGTACGTTGTCGACCGCCGCGGTGCAGAGCTGCGATCCGGCGCCGAGCCGGTCGAGCAGCACGATCCCGATGCCGCGACGGTGCAGCTCGACGAGGTGGCCGACATCGTCGCCGGCCGGGGTGATGAGGATGCCCGCCACCCGGTGCTGCTCCAGGGTCTGCAGGTGGTGGGCCTCCTTCTCGAGCGAGTCGCCGGAGCTGCACACCACGAGCAGGAGCTGCTCCTGGGACAGCCGGGCCTCGATGCCGGGGAGCACCTCGGTGAAGAACGGGTTGCCGATGTCGCGCACCACGATGCCCACCGAGCGGCTCGTGCCCGCCCGCAGTTGCCGGGCCGGCGCGCTGGGCACGAAGCCGAGCGTCTTGATGGCCTCCCGAACCCGGAGCAAAGTGGGCTCCGCGACGAGCTCCGGCCGGTTGAGCACGTTGGAGACGGTGCCGATGGACACGCCCGCGTGGGCCGCCACGTCGACCATGCTGAGCCGGCGGCGACCGGCCGCCCCGCTCTGAGCGGCCTCGGGAGTGCGGCGCGGGTTCGTGCGGGGGCGGGGGCGTGACGCCGAGATCTCGCCCGGCTTGTCGGTGTCGGACACCGGCGGACAGCCCTTCTGCTCGCCTGCGATGAAAGGCCAGTCTACTGGTTGAAATGTTTCAGCGACCACTTCATGGCCACATCGTGCCCACTTCACCCCTCGGATGGCGGTCGCATCACGCTGACGTCGGCCGGGCGCCGTCGCCGAGGGTTGACGCCACGTCGTCGCGATGTCTACGGTTCCCGGGGTTGAAATGTTTCAATATTTTGTTTCCCCTGGTGCAGGGCATGAAGGAGAGCGAACACATGGAACAGGGCTCCGCGGCCACCCTCATCGTCACCGATCCCCGGGTGGAGGGGCGGACCGAGCCGCTCGGCCTCGGCGAGTCCGCGCCGAGGTTCTCCTGGTTGCTCGCCGCCCCGGCGGGGGACCGTGGCCGCGTCCAGAGTGCCTACCGGATCCTCGTCGGCCGGGAGAGCGACCCCCTCGACGAGGACGCCGACGTGGTGTGGGACAGCGGCGTGGTCCCGTCGTCCGCGACATACGACATTCCGTACGAGGGGACGGACCTGCGCCCGCGCACGCGCTACCACTGGCGGGTGCGGGTCACCGGCGGGCCCACCGGGACCGGGGGATCCGGGGAATCCGGGGGATCCGGGGGATCCGAGGCATGGTCCGCGTGGAGTCCCGCGCACTGGTTCGAGACCGGGATCGGCGACGCGACCGGGTGGACCGCGGACTGGGTGGGCACGCCCCGCGTTCCCGGCTCCCAGCGGCTTCCGTCCCTGGAGAACGTGCCGTACATCTGGGTCGCGGGCCCGCTCGGGCCGTCGGAGTCCGAGACCGGAGCGTTCCGCGCCCGGTTCACCGTGCCCGGCGGGGCGCGTCCCCTCTCTGCGTGGCTCGTGATCGGCGGCGCGACCGCCCGCGAGGTCCACCTCAACGGCCTCCCGGTCGCCGGGGAGATCAGGGACGGCGCCTTCGTCGCCGACGCGGGCGACCTGGTGGCCTCCGGTGAGAACGTGCTCGCGCTGTCCGCCGAGGCGCGGGACGGGACGCCGGGCGGCCTGTGCGCGCGGCTGGAGATCGTGGTGGAGGGCCGTCCCGCGCTGCCCCAGCTCGTCCCCGTCGCCGGAGACGCCGCCGTGACGGTGACCTCGAACGGCCGCTGGCGGGCAGTCGAGCGGCCGGAGAGCGGCTTCGAACGTCCCGAGTTCGACGACTCCGGCTGGTCGCTCGCCGAGGAGACGGGCCTGCACGGCGATCCGCCGTGGGGGCGCGAGCCGGTCGCCGACCGGCCGAGCCCCTACCTGCGGCGCGAGTTCGACGTGCCGCGTCCCGTTCGTCGCGCGCGCCTGTACGCCACCGCACTCGGCGTCTACGAGCTGCATCTCAACGGGCGGAGGGTGGGCGCCGACCACCTCGCCCCCGGCTGGACCGACTACCACCACCGCGTCACGTACCAGACCTACGACGTCACTGCGCTGGTCTCCGAAGGCCGCAACGCGCTCGGCGCGGCGCTCGCGGACGGCTGGTACGCCGGGAACATCAGCTGGTTCGGCTCCTTCCAGTACGGCAGGCGGCTCGCGCTGCGCGCGGAGCTGGAGATCCTGCACGACGACGGCACGACGACTCGGTTGCGCACCGACCCCGACTGGAGGGCGGGCGGCGGCGCGATCAGGTACGCCGATCTCCAGAACGGTGAACGGCAGGACCTGGCCGCGGAGCCGCCGGGCTGGACGATGCCCGGGTTCGACGATTCCGGCTGGCTCCCAGCCGTACCCGTGAGCCCCCCGTCGGGGCGGCTGGCCGCCGCCGTCGCCCCGCCGATCCGGGTGCACGAGGAGCTCGCGCCGAAGGCGGTGTGGGAGGCACGGCCGGGCGTCTGGATCGCCGACTTCGGGCAGAACCTGGTCGGCTGGGTCCGCCTGACCGCACGCGCCGACCGGACGCGCCCGGTGGTGCTGCGCCACGCCGAGGTCCTCGACCACGACGGAACGCTCCACCTGGCCAACCTGCGTTCGGCCCGCGCCACGGACGAGTTCCTCCCGCGAGGCGGCGCGGACGCCGAGACCTTCGAGCCCCGGTTCACCTTCCACGGTTTCCGGTTCGTCGAGGTGACCGGGGTGCGGGAACCGCTCACCGCGGACGCGATCCGGGCCCGTGTGGCGTACGCCGCCATGGAACCGGCGGGGGAGTTCACCTGCTCCGACGAGCGCCTCGACCGGCTGCAGCGGAACATCGTGTGGGGCCAGCGAGGGAACTTCCTCTCCATCCCGACGGACTGCCCCCAGCGTGACGAACGGCTGGGCTGGACCGGTGACATCTGGGCGTTCGCGCCCACGGCACTGTTCAACTACGACGCCCGGTCGTTCCTGGAGAGCTGGCTCGCCGACGTGGTGGACGCGCAGGCCGAGGACGGCGCCGTCACGCACGTCGCGCCCGACGTGCTCTCGGGCCGCGGCCTGTCACCCAACCCCAAGGAGGCCGGCTCGCCCGGCTGGGGAGACGCCATCGTGATGGTGCCCTGGGCGTTGCACCGCCTCCGCGGGGACACGGGCGCCGTCGCCAGGTACTACGAACCGATGCGCCGCTGGCTCGGCTACCTGCACAAACGCTCGACCGCCGGCATCTTCCCCGATGAGGGCTTCGGCGACTGGCTGAGCATCGGGGCCGAGACCCCCAAGGGGCTCGTCGGCACCGCGATCTTCGCGCTGTCGGCGCGGCAGCTCGCCGGGCTCGCCGCGGCCCTCGGGCGCGACGACGACGAGCGGGCCTACCTCGACCTGTACGCCCAGGTACGACGGGCCTTCCGCGCCGCCTTCGTCACGGGTCCCGGCGTGGTCGCGAGCGGCACGCAGACCGCCTATGTGCTGGCGATCACCGCCGGCCTGCTCGAGGACGCGGAGCTGCCCAGGGCGGCGGCGCGGCTGGTCCGCGACATCGAGGCACGGGGCGGGCATCTGTCCACGGGTTTCCTCGGCACGCCGTTCCTGCTCGACACGCTGACCGGCACCGGGCACATCGAGACGGCCTACCGGCTGCTGCTGCGGGACAGCTTCCCCTCGTGGCTCTATCCGGTCGTGCACGGTGACGCCACGACCATGTGGGAGCGCTGGGACAGCTGGAGTCACCATCGCGGCCTGCAGGACCCGGGGATGAACTCCTTCAACCACTACGCCTACGGAGCGGTGGGGGACTGGATGTACCGGACGATCGGCGGGCTCGCTCCCGCGACTCCCGGTTACCGGGACATCGTGGTACGGCCCCGCCCCGGCGGGGACATCACCTGGGCCACGACGGCCCACCGCACCCGGCACGGCCGGGTGGAGGTCGCATGGCGGCGGGAGGACGGCGGCTTCGCCCTGGACGTGACCGTCCCGCCCAACACGCGTGCCGAGGTGTGGGTGCCCGCCACGGAGCCGGCGCGGGTGACCGAGGGCGGGCGCCCGGCCTCCGAGGCGGCGGGGGTCCGCTTCGACCGCCACGCCGACGGTTGTGCCGTCTATCGGGTGGGCTCGGGGTCCTACGCCTTCCGCGTCTGATAGGGAGGCGGGATGGCGGGGCGGCGGGGTGGAGCCCGGGTGAAGTCCGCCGCTCCACCTCGCCGTCCTGGGCGTTCGCCGGGCCCCGGGTAGTTGAACGTTTCACCAGGCGGAACCCGGATGAGGCGGCGACGCCGCGCACCCTCCCATGGTGAACAAACCGTTATCCCTGGCTATTGACACGTGCGAAGGGGATGACGAGACTCGAAACACTCCTGAAACGTTCAAATGCCTCCTGGGTAACCGATCGGCGGGCCGGAGGTCATTCCATGTTCGTCGTGAGGTTCCACATGATTAGCGGAGAGGCCGTTCCATCGTGATCAGCCGTAAGGCATCGCCCGGACGCCGGCGCGTCCCGTGGGGTGTCTACCTCGTCCTGTTGCCCACTTTCGTGGTGCTCGCGGTGTTCGCGTACTACCCGGCCCTGAGCGGGATGCTGCACTCCTTCTATGAGTGGCGGCCGGGGTTCAGCTCACCGTTCGTCGGCCTGGAGAACTTCGTCACCATGCTCGGCGACGACGTGTGGTGGGAGTCGTTCCGCAACGTCGGGATCATCTTCATCTGGGCGACCACCCTCATGTGGGCGTTCCCGCTGCTCGCCGCCGAACTGGTCATGTCGCTGTCGAGCGAGCGGCTGCGGTTCGTCTTCCGTACGCTGCTCATCCTTCCGCTCGCCTTCCCCGCCGTGGTCAACGTGCTGCTGTGGCAGTTCATGTACGACCCGAGGGACGGCGTCATCAACAGCTTCCTGCGCGCGGTGGGCCTCGACGGGCTCGCGCACAACTGGATCGGCGACCCGGACACCGCGCTCGCCGCGCTGATGACCGTCGGCTTCCCGTGGGTGGCGAGCCTGCCGTTCCTGGTCTTCCTGTCCGCCCTGCAGAACGTCCCCGCCGAGATCTACCAGGCGGCGGCGGTCGACGGCGCGGGTCGGCTGCGGCGGTTCTGGAGCATCGACCTGCCGATGATGCTGCGGGACGTCAAGCTGCTGCTGGTGCTCGCGGTGATCGCGGTGCTCCAGTACGGCCTGCAGGCGCACATCATGACCAAGGGCGGCCCTGACAACGCCACCCAGGTCCCGGTGCTGCGCATGCTCGACGCCGCGTTCCTGGACACGAGCTGGGGGTACGCGGCGGCTCTCGGCACCGTCCTCTTCGTGCTCACACTCGGGGTGAGTGTGGGCGCGCTGCTGATCGGCAAGAGAGGAGGCAAGGGTGCCGCTGCGTGAGGAATCCCCGAACGCGTCCCCGTCCCCGAACGCGTCCCCGGACATGGACCCGTCCCCGTCCCCGTTCACGGACACGGGTGTGGGCGTGGGCGCACGGACGGTGTCCCGACCGGCCGCGCGGAACCGGGTGAGCCGCACGCGCCGGACCGACCTGGTCGTCGGCGGACTGCTCTCGCTCCTCGCCTTCGCCGGGCTGTTCCCCTACCTGTTCATGTTCGTCGCGTCCTTCAAGGACAACGAGCAGTTCTACGCGAGTTACTGGACACCCGCCTGGCCGGTCCACCTCGGCAACTACGCCGTCGCCTGGGAGAAGGTCAGCCCCTACCTGTTCACGTCGTTCGTGGTGGCCGGGCTCGCGATCGCCGGCGCGCTGGTGCTCGCCACGGCGGCGGCCCACGTGTTCGCCCGCTTCCGTTTCCCCGGCAGGAACGTCCTGTTCGGCCTCGTCGCGGCGCTGCTCATGGTGCCCTCCATCACGAGCCTGATCCCGCTGTTCATCCTGATGCGGGATCTGGAGATCCTCGACACGCGGCTCGTGCTGATCATCCCGCACATCACCGGCAACACCGTGTTCGGGATCGTGGTCATGCGCACCTACATGGCGCAGCTCCCCGAGGAGATCTTCGAGGCGGCCCGGGTCGACGGGGCCGGCGGGATCCGCGTGTTCGTCTCGCTCATGCTGCCGCTCGCCCGCCCGGTCATCGGCACGGTGGCGCTGGTGACCGTGCTGGGCGTGTGGAACGACTACTTCTGGCCGCTTCTCACCGTGCAGACGGACGAGTTCCGCACGATTCCCGCGGGCCTCGCGTTCTTCGCCAACCAGAACGCCCAGCAATGGGGGCCGCTGTTCGCGGGGTACGCGCTGGCGAGCCTCCCGCTGCTGCTGCTGTTCACCTTCCTGTCCAAGTGGTTCCTGGCCGGGATCCAGGGCGGGATCGTCTCCGGGAAATGACCCGCTCCCGTGACCCGCTCCACGTGACCTGACCCCTGTGATCGGCTTCCTCTGACCCGCCCTCGGTTCGATCTCTGCCCGGCATCGGCCGAGCATGCGATTGAAACGTATCAATCAGCATCACCCCCCAGAAAGGATCAGGTTCCATCATGACTTCACGTACGCCCCGCCGTACGCGCACGCCCTCCGTCGCGCTGCTGGCCGCACTGCCGGCGCTGGCGGTCGCGACCGGCGGCTGCGGGCTGCTCGGCACCGACAAGAAGGCCGACACCGGCGAGGCCGGTCAGGGCAAGGTGACCATCACGCTGGCCGGTCCGAACCAGTGGAACACCAGCGGCAGCAGCTTCGGTCCTGCCTGGGAGGCGCTCGTCGACGCGTTCGAGAAGCGCGAGCCGGGCATCGAGGTGCGCACCCAGGTGCTCCCGCTCGACGGCTTCACCCAGACGATCACGTCCCAGCTCGCCGCGGGCACCGCGCCCGAACTGGTCTTCAACCAGCCGCCGCACAAGGCCCACGAGGTGCACGCGCTCGACGAGGAGCTGCAGAAGCCCAACCCGTACGTGCCGGGCAACCAGCGCTGGATCGACGTCTTCAGGAAGGAGTACTTCGGCCCCGACGTGTCCAAGGCGCTCAGCAAGGAGAGCGGGAAGCTGGAGTACATCCCGTTCAACCTGGTGGCGATCGGCCTGTTCTACAACAAGGACGCCTTTACCAAGGCGGGCATCCAGCAGGCGCCCGCGACCTGGGAGGACTTCCGGGCCGCCTGCGCGAAGCTCAAGGCCGCCGGGTACGACCCCGTCGCGCTGGACAAGGGCGCGCTCGCCGCCGGCTGGACCTGGGAGTCCATCACCACGCAGCTCACCGACAAGTACTACGACCAGTGGAACTACTTCGACGTCACCGGCAAGCCCGGCAAGGCGCCGAGCGTGACGGAGAAGTCTCTCTCCAAGGCGATCAAGGAGGGCACGCTCACCGCCGCCAAGACGCCGGAGGTGGCCGAGTCGCTCAAGCTCTACAAGGAGTTCTTCGACAACGGCACGCCGAACTGGAGCGGCGTGGCCGACGGCGGCGCCACCGTCGGCTACCGCGACTTCGTCACGGGCAAGGCGGCCATGTCGTGGGGCACCGACTTCGCCGTCGAGGCGCTCAAGACGGACGCGAAGTTCGCGATCGGCACCATGCCGTTCCCGACGATCACCAAGGCCACCACTCCGGTGTCCACGGACGCCCCGGCACGCTACGGGGCCTCGGTCGGCGGCACCAGCTACATGGTCCCGTCCACGGTCAAGGGGGAGAAGTACGCCGCCACGATCAAGTTCCTGCAGTTCATGAGCTCGCCCGCGATCAAGCCCTGGCTGGACGCCACCGGCGGGCTGCCCGCGATCGAGGGCGTGGAGCCGTCGTCCGAGACCGCCGGCCTGCTCGAAGGCGAGTGGGGCAAGATCTACCGGGTCCACGGGTTGCCCGGAGGACCGGAGGGCTCCCCCTTCCGCGAGGTGTTCGACGGCTTCCTGCTCGGCAAGCGCTCCCTGCAGGAGGAGCTGCCCGACCTGCAGAAGTGGTGGGACCGCGGCGTCGAGGCCGGGATCAAGAAGAACAACTGGGGTGACGAGGACTGGGCCAGGTAACCAGGCGATCACTTCCTGTCACCAACCCCCCGAGCAGGAGATGGAATGTCGCACACACACTCGTCCTCACCACGGGTCCGCACGCGCTCCGCGCGCCTGCGCGGCGGGCTCCTCGCGCTCACCCTGGCCCTTTCGGGACTGACGGTGAGCACTCCCGCCCACGCGCGGACCGCCCTCGGCGTCACCGGCGTCGCCGTCGGACAGGACACGGTCGTGGTGACCGGCGCGTCGAACGGCGGCCGGGTGACGCTGTACGCGCTCGACGCCTGGCAGGACCCCGAGAGCCGCGCCGGGGAGCAGCCGGTCGCCACCGTCGACGCGGCCGCCGACGGCACGTTCACCGCCGAGGTGCCCCGCCTGGACGGAGACGAGGACCGGCTGCACGACAAGTTCCTCGCTGTCGCCGACGGGGGTGAGGTGCTCGGCGGCGTGCGCTACGCCACCGACCTGCGCTTCCCCGCGGCGAACCAGTCCCCCTACCCGCAGGTGCCGGGCAAGAAGGGCCTGCAGGTGCAGATGACCGACGACGCCGAGGAGCTCGGCACCGCCCACGCGGCCATCAACCTGGCCCTCGACACGGTGATGCTGGCCGGGCCGGGAGACCCCGGCAAGACGATCGAGTTCGTCTCGCAGGGCAAGCGCTACTACTTCGACAAGAGCGCGGTCACAGGCGTGGACGCGCAGGTCAAGCCGTTGTCGGACAACGGGATCCTGGTCAACATGATCGTCCTGGTCTACGACAGCAAGAAGGCCGGCTCGGCGGCGTCCACGCTGATCCATCCCGACGCGGAGATCGGCAAGGGCACGGTGTACGCCTTCAACGTGAAGAACGCCCAAGGCGAGGAGTACTTCACCGCCGCGATGGACTTCTTCGCCCAGCGCTACACCCGCGCCGACGCGAAGTACGGCAGGGCCTGGGGCTGGATCGTCGGCAACGAGATCGACGCCCAGCAGTACTGGTACAACATGGGGCACCAGGAGCGGGGCGTCTTCCTGGAGCAGTACGCCCGTGCCCTGCGGCTGACCTGGCAGGCCGTGCGTAAGGCGGACGCCAACGGACGGGTCTACACGTCGCTGACCCACTTCTGGACCGGCGCCGTCGGCGACGACCCGACGTACACCTACAAGGGCAGGGACGTGGTGGAGGGCCTCAACGCCATCACCAAGGCCCAGGGCGATTTCGACTGGTACATCGCCTACCATCCGTACCCGGAGAACCTGTTCGATCCGGCGTTCTGGAACGACAAGACCGCGACCGACGGCTTCGACACGCTGCGCATCACGTTCAAGAACATCGAGGTGCTGCCGCGCTATCTGGCCCAGGAGCGTCTGCTCTTCGACGGGCGGCCGCGCCGGGTGATCCTGTCCGAGCAGGGGCTGAACTCCCAGGACTACACCGACGACGCGCTCAAGCTTCAGGCCGCGGCCTACGCGTACGCGTATTACAAGATCGCGTTCTCCGAGGGTATCGACTCGTTCATCCTGCACCGGCACGTCGACCACAAGCAGGAGGGCGGTCTGCGCCTCGGCCTGTGGACCTGGGACGAGGAGCACACGTCCCCGTCCAACCCCGGCGACCGCAAGCCGCTGTACGACGTCTTCAGGTACATCGACACCGAGCGCTCGCTCGAGGTGACCGAGTTCGCCAAGAAGATCATCGGCATCGCGGACTGGAAGGATGCCATCCCGGGCTTCGATCCGGCGAAGCTCGCGACACGGAAGGTCCCGTCCACCGTCGGTGTCCAGTTGGACGCGAAGCCCGCGCTGGAACGCGTGATCTCCGACTTCGAGCAGGACACCGGCGGCTGGCGCCCCTCCGACAACGCCGCGGCCGTCGAGCGGGTGGCGGTCGACGGCGGACACGCGCTGCGCGTGAGCTTCGATCGCGACCTCCCGTCCTGGTCGATGTACGCCAAGCCGTACAAGGGCGCGGACCTGCTGCTCGACAAGGCGCTGGACGCCTCGCGCACGCCGCAGCTGTCGGTGTCGGTGCGCGTGCCGGAGACCGCCGACGACGGTTTCACGCCCGGGAACGTGTTCTCGGCCAAGGTCCGCGTCTACGGTCCCGACGGACAGGTCGCGGAGGGCGTGGGCTCGATCGACCCGGCCCGCGGCTGGAACCGGCTCACCCTCGACCTGTCCCGATGGGCGGGCCGTGGCGCGATCTCCCGCGTCAAGGTGTGGGTGCGCGGCTCGGTCGGCTCCGACTGGGCGGGCTCCTACGAGATCGACCGGCTGAGTCTGGCCCCGGTGGCTGTGCCCTCGGCGGGGCACCGCAATGTCGAGATCACGGCCTCGGCCGCGGAGCGCGGGGTGATCGGGTCCGCGGTGACGTTCACCGTGACCGACCACGACGTGCTGCCTCTCGTCGGCTCGATCAGGCTGGGCGGTTGTGACAGCGTGACCGTCGATCCCG
Organism: Microtetraspora glauca; assembly: GCF_040656155.1. Classification (NCBI taxonomy): domain Bacteria; kingdom Bacillati; phylum Actinomycetota; class Actinomycetes; order Streptosporangiales; family Streptosporangiaceae; genus Microtetraspora; species Microtetraspora glauca. Next base: position 17,900 of record NZ_JBFALK010000029.1, on the reverse strand, counting down.
CGGTGCTCCGCGTGACCGGCGCGCGGACCGGCGAGAGCCGTACGACGACCACGAAACTCACCGCGTACTCGCCGGTGGACGGGAACCATCCGGTGGTCTGCGCGACCTACGCCGGGGAGACGCACCGGGTGACGGTGCGGCTGCCGGCGGCGGCGGCCTACGTGCCGCCCAACCCGGACGCGTTCGCCAACCGGGAGTTCTCGGACACCTTCGACACCGACAGTTCGGCGCGCTACCAGACGCACCGGGTGCTGCCGGAGGACAAGGAGACGCCGCAGTTGACTGTCGGCGGTGGCACGCTGTCGGCGGAGCATCCCACCGCGAGCTGGTTCGGCCTGGTCGCCGGGGACGTCTCGCCGCGCAACCCGGCGTTCAGCACCGCGATCACGATCAGGAAGTTCCAGGGGAACTCCACGGACATGGACACGGTGTACGCCGGGCTGGTGAAGGACGGGACGACCGACGTGGCGGCCTTCTACGTCAACACCGCCAAGTTCGCCGGCTTCGAGGTGCGCGGCCCGCAGGTGCCGGGTGGCCTCGCGGTCTTCGGCGTCAAGCAGGGCGTGACGATCCCGGACGGCGGCCGGTTCGCCCTGTCGCTGGTCGGCGACCGGGCCGCCATGTACGCCGACTCCGGTGACGGCTGGAAGCTGCTCACCGCCGCCACGCTCGAGCATCTCCCGCAGCTGACCGACCCGGACGTGCGGGCGGGGTACCGCTACGGGTTCGGCCTTCGCGGCGACGCGGGGACCGCCCCGCTGGTGCTCGACGCGGTGGAGGGGCGCAGCATCTCCTGACAAGTCTCCACACCGATCCTCCCGGGCCAGGGGCCGAGGGGACGCCGGAGCCGGGACGCCGGAGCCTGGGGCGCCGGCGTCCCCGTCGGTCAGGGGGCCCCGGCCTCCGCCGCGGCCGCGATCGGGATCATGGAGTTCACGCAGACGGTCACCGGACCGTGGGGCCGATCACTCGACGGGGGTCAGCGGGGCGGGATAGCCGGGGACCTCCTTGGACAGGCGCCACGGCTCGCGCGCGTCGATCGCGGGAAGACCGGCCAGCTCGGGGACGTACCTGCGGATGTAGGCGGCGCCGGGGTCGAACCGCCTCGCCTGCCGCACCGGGTTGAGCACGCGGCCGGGGCGGGTGGAGTTGCCGGTGCCGGCCATCCACTGCCAGTTGCCGGAGTTGTTCGCCACGTCTCCGTCGAGCAGCAGGTCGAAGAAGTGCGCGGCCCCCGCCCGCCAGTCCACGCCCAGGTGGTTGACGAGGTAGTCGGCCACGATCATGCGTGCCCGGTTGTGCATCCACCCCTCGGCGAGGAGCTGGCGCATGCCCGCGTCCACGATCGGGACGCCCGTCATGCCCTCCTTCCACGCGCTCACCGCGTGCGCGTCGTCTCGCCACCGCCGGGAGCCCGGCCGGTAGTCGTCGCGGTTGATCCGCGGGAACGCCCAGGCCACCTGGTGGAAGAAGTCGCGCCAGCAAAGCTGCCGGACGAACGTGTGCTCCTCGTCCGCCCCCGCCTCCGCGTGATCGGCGAGCTCCAGCGGTGAGACGCATCCGAAGCGCAGGTACGGGCTCAACCGCGAGGTGCGGTCGCCCGCCAGGTCGTCGTGCCCGTCGGCGTAGCCGTCCAGCCCCCGCGTCATCCACCGGTTCATGCGGGCGCGGGCGGCCGACTCGCCGCCTTCCAGGGCCGGGTGCGACGAATGGTCGGGCAGGTCGCCCGCAACCAGGCCGGACGGCACCGGGACGCGGGCCGGCGCCGGGAGCACCGCGCGGCGCCGACTGCGGGACCACGCCCGCCAATAGGGCGTGAAGACCCGGTAGTGGTCTCCGCCTCCCGACGGCGTCAGCGCGCCGGGAGGGACGACAGTCAGGCCGGGGAACAGGCGGACGTCGACCCGTTCTCCGGCGAGCCGCCGCTCCCGGCTCCGCCCGAGCTCGCTGACGTCGGCGCTCGCGTATATCGCGTCGGCCTCCACCTCACGCGCCAGCCGCATGGTCTCGGCCACCACGTCGCCCCGCCGTACGAGCAGGTCGCCGTGCCGGGACCGGAGCGACTCGCGCAGATCGGCCAGGCAGTCGAGCAGGAAGCCGGTCCGGTGGCCGGCGGGCACCTCGGGATCCAGCACGAACAGCGGCACCACGCGGCCGCCGCGCTCGCAGGCGGCGGACAGGGCCGGGTGGTCGTGCACGCGCAGGTCCCTGGTGAACAGCACAATCGCGGTGTCCATCGACGAAGCATTCGGCGCCGGCGCCCCGGCGGTTGCATCCGCGGCGGGGGTCGTACGCGAATCGACTGGCATGGGGGTGCTCCCGCGGATGGCACGCTGGAGCGGCAGACGGCGCGTGACGGCATGGGCAGGCACGGCATGGCACGGTACGGAGCGATGGACGAGGAAACGCCGAGGACACCGGAGACCGGCGGCACACCGGTCATCGAGGACGAGCACGGGGGTGAGCACGGCTACGGCATCGGCGCCGTCGCCCGCATGATCGGCGTGCCGATCCCCACGCTGCGCACCTGGAACCTGCGGTACGGCATCGGCGCGAGCGGCCGGAGCCCCGGCGGCCACCGGAGGTACAGCGCCGCCGACCTGCGACGCCTGCGGGAGATGCACCGCCTGATCCGCGCCGGCTACGTGCCCGCCGACGCGGCGAGCGCGGCGCTGGCGCCACGCCCGGCTCCCCGGCCCGAGCCCATGGAGCCGTCCCCCGCCGTCGTGGGCCGGCGAGGTTCCGGACCGGCTCTCGCGGGGGCGCGCGCGCCGGAAGGCGAGGGTGTTCCCACCGCCGCCCGCCTGGTGGGCGCGGCGGCGGCGCTGGACTCCGTCGCCGTGGCGGACGGCATCGGCGCCGCCCTGGCCCGGCACGGCGTCGAGTGGACGTGGGGGCGGCTGGTCCTGCCCGCATTCGCCGCGATCTGCCGCGGTCAGGCGGAGACCGGGCGGGGCGTCGAGGTCGAGCACCTGTTCTCCGACCGGCTCATGGCGGCGCTGAACGCGCTGTCCGCGCGGCCGGCCAGGCCGGTGCATCCACGTCCGGTCCTGCTCGCCTGCGCGGAGGACGAGCAGCACAGCCTGCCGATCCACGCGCTGGCCGCGGCGCTGTCGTCCGAGCGTGGAGTGGAGACGCGGATGCTCGGCGCCAGGACGCCGTCCTCCGCGCTCGCCGGGGCCGTACGCCGGCTGCATCCGGTGGCCGTCGTCGTCTGGTCGCAGATGCGCGAGACCGGCGACCCCGCTCCGTTGGCCGCGCTGCCGAGACAACGCCCGTCCGGCCGGATCATCGTCGGCGGCACCGGCTGGTGGGACGGGCTGCCCCCTCACGTGATCCGGGTCAGCACCTTCCACGAGGCCGTCTCCCAGGTCATGGCCGCACTGGTTTGACCCGTTCTTGGTGGCCTCATGCTCGTGATGAGGTTGACGGGTCTCAGCACGCCTGCCTATGAATAGATTTTGAGTAGTTTTCTGTACGGCCGGGGGAGCACGGCGGCAGCGCCGGGGGCACCGCAGCGGACACGTCCGAAAACGGGGGCTCGTCGACATGGACGACACACGCGGCGACACGAGCGAGACGATGGAGACGCTTCTCGCGCGCGGGGAGCCGGGAGCGCTCTGCGAGTGCTTCCGGACGTACGCGCCGATGGTCCGTTCCTACCTGCGGCGGCTGGTTCCGGCGCAGGACGTGGACGACGTGGCGCAGGTCGTCTTCGCCGAGGTGTGGCGGTCCCGGCACCGGTTCGACCCGGCCAGGAGCCTGTCCGCCTGGCTGCTGGGCATCGCGCACAAGCGGGCCGTCGACCATCTGCGCGCCCGCGCGCCGCGTACCGTGCCGATCGAGGCAGTCGCGGAGCCGACGGACGGCCGCGCGGCCGGGGACGACCTCGCCGACCGCGACCTGGTCCGCCGGGCCCTCGCCGAGCTGCCGGTGGCCCAGCGGCAGGCCATCGCGCTGGCGTACTACGGCGATCTGACCCAGCGGGAGATCGCCGAGCGCCTCCGGGTCCCCCTCGGCACGATCAAGGCCCGTACGACCCGGGGCCTGCACCGGCTTTCCGCACTTCTGGAATCGGCGGCGACATGAACATGAGCACGCACGCGAGCGTCGGAGCGACCACCGACTCGGGCGTCGAACACGTCCGGCCGCGGGTGGCGGTGTCGAGCTGCCTTCTCGGTGAGCCCGTACGGTTCAACGGGGGGCACTGTCGTGACCGCCTCCTCACCGGACCTCTGTCGGAGTTCGTGGACTGGGTGCCGTTCTGTCCTGAAATGGAGATCGGCCTCGGAACGCCCCGCGAGACGCTCAGGCTCGAACGCTCTCCCGACGGCCCGCGCCTGGTCACCCGGAAGACCCGCAGGGATCTCACCGAACCGATGACGTCCCTGGGGACCGCGAGGGCGGCGACCCTGGACGTGGACGGCTACGTCTTCAAGGCGAAGAGCCCGAGCTGCGGGATCCACGGCATCCCCGTCTACGCGGGAGACGCGGCCGCCGACCGGCGGAACCGGGGCGTGTTCGCCGCCCGGATCGTCGATGCGCACCCGCTCCTGCCCGTGGAGGACGAGGGGCGGCTGAACGACGACGTGCTGCGCGAGGCGTTCATCGAGCGGATCTTCGCGCACGCCCGGCTGCGCGCGTTCCTCACCGGTGAAACAGGCAAAGCAGGCGGGATGCGTCCCGGCGCCCTGGTGGCCTTCCACTCCCGCCACAAGTTGCAGATCCTCGCGCACGACCCCGTGGGCTACCGCCGGATGGGCGGTCTGGTGGCCGAGGCGGGCGTCCGCGCCGGTGACCGGCTCGCCGCCGACTACGCCGACGAGTTCCGCGCGGCGCTCGCCGTACGCGCGACCATCGGGCGCAACGTCAACGTGCTGCAGCACTGCCTCGGCATGGTGAGCGATCACCTCGACCCGGTCCGGCGGGCCGACCTCGACGAGGTCATCCACGACTACCAGGCCCACCTGGTGGCGTTGAGCGTGCCGCTCGCCCTGCTCCGGCACCATGCCAGGGGCGCGGGCGCCGCGTACCTGCGCGACCAGACGTATCTGTCGCCCTACCCCCACGAGCTGGGCCTGCGCAACCATGTCCCGGCCTGAGCGGGCGACCCGCTGCCTGGTGACGGGCGCCACCGGCTACGTCGGCGGGCGGCTGGTCCCCGAACTGCTCGGCGCCGGGTACGGCGTGCGATGCATGGTCAGGACACCGCGCCGGCTGCGCGACCAGACCTGGCACGGCAGAGTGGAGATCGCGAAGGCGGACGCCGCGGATCACGGGCAGACCGTACGAGCCTTGGAGGGAACGGACGTCGCCTACTACCTCATCCACACGATGGGGTCCTCCCGTGCGTTCGCCGCGCGGGACCGTGAGGCGGCGAGGGTGTTCGCGTCCGCGGCCGAGGAGGCGGGCGTGCGGCGCGTCGTCTACCTGGGCGGCCTCACGCCGCCGAGCAGGCCGTCGCCGCACATGCGCTCCAGAGCCGAGGTGGAACGGATCCTCCTCGGTTCCGGCGTCCGCACGGCGGTCCTCCGGGCCGCGGTGATCATCGGCTCCGGGTCGGTGTCGTTCGAGATGCTGCGCTACCTCACCGAGCGGCTGCCGGTCATGGTCACGCCGAGCTGGGTGCGCACCCTGACGCAGCCGATCGCGATCCGCGACGTGTTGCGCTACCTGGTCGGATGCGCCGCGCTGCCGGACGACGTACACCGGGGCTTCGACATCGGCGGCCCCGACGTCCTCACGTACGCGGACATGATGCGGGGCTACGCGGCCGTGGCGGGCCTGCCGCGCCGGCTGATCATGCCCGTGCCGGTCCTCACGCCGCGGTTGTCGAGCTACTGGGTGGGGCTGGTCACGCCGGTCCCGGCGGGCATCGCGCGACCGCTGGTCGAGTCGCTCCGGGGCGAGGCGATCTGCCGGGAACATGACATCGCGCGGTATGTTCCGGACCCGCCCGAGGGCCTGATCGGGTTCACGCAGGCGGTGGACCTGGCGCTCCGCCGGATCAAGGAGGCCGACGTCGTCACCCGCTGGTCCTCCGCGTCGATGCCCGGCGCGCCGAGCGATCCGCTGCCCACCGACCCCGACTGGGCGGGCGGCAGCCTGTACGTGGACGAGCGGCATCGGACGGTCGACGCCCCGCCGGAACGCCTGTGGCGGGTGATCGAGGGCATCGGCGGCGACAACGGGTGGTACTCCCTGCCCGTCGCGTGGCGGCTCCGCGGCTTTCTCGACCGCCTGATGGGCGGTGTCGGGTTGCGCAGGGGGAGGCGCGACCCGCACCGGCTCCGGATCGGCGACGCCCTCGACTTCTGGCGGGTGGAGGAGGTCGTGCCGGGCTCCCTGCTGCGGCTGCGCGCCGAGATGCGGCTGCCCGGCCTGGCCTGGCTGGAGCTGACCTGCCAGGAGGACAAGGGACGCACCGTGTACGGCCAGCGGGCGATCTTCCATCCCCACGGCCTGCTCGGCCACCTGTACTGGCGGACCATCACCCCGCTGCACGGGCTGATCTTCGGGCGCATGCCGGGGAACATCGCCAGAGCCGCCGCCCGCCGGCCGGGCCGTACGGGCGGAGGGGCGCGGCCGTGAACCCGCCGTGGCGGCAGGTTCTAGCGTTACCCGTGTGATCGGGAATGACGCCGCCGGACGCCGGTGGAGCATCGGTGAGCTGGCACGGGCCAGCGGGGTGACCGTGCGCGCGTTGCGTCACAGCTGTGCGAGCTGGAGGAGCAGGCCGAACGGATCGACCGGCTCAAGCACCGGATCCGCGGACTGCTGGACCAGCTGGACCGCGCGTTGATGCCCGATTCGGATAAATTTACGATGATTCTGGAGATGATCTCGATGTTCGATAGCTCTTGGCGGCCAGGACCGAGTGGGCCAGGCTGGTCGACGAGCTCCTCGGCCATGTACGGGCCGGCCCGCCGACGAGATGGTCGCCCTCGTCGCCTACCTTGAACGGGTACGTGCTGCCTAGGCGTGATGGCAGACGGCCTCGTGATCCGTGGTCAGGACGTCGAACGTCACCTCGGGCGGCATGTAGAGGGAGTTGTACACCGGGCAGTGCCGTACGGCCGCCGTGAAGGAGTCCCGCAGTCCCTCCGGGAGGCCGGGAGCATGGATCTCCAGCATGACCCTGCTGAGGTGCGCCGGTTGCAGGCCGAGGTCGTAGCGCACGGTGACCGAGACGCCGGCGGGCAGCTGGCATCGGTGGAGGTAACGCTCGGCGCAGTGCGCGACGCACGCGGCGAGGCTGCCGACGAACAGTTCGGTCGGTGTGGGACCGGTGTCGCTTCCGCCGAAGTCTCTCGGCTGGTCGATCCGCACGGAGTGCCCGCGGATCTGGATGTCGAAGCGGTCACCGCCATGCCACGCGACACACAGGGTTTCGCTCCGGCTCTCGGCCATGGCTGGCTCCACGCTGCTGACTCGGTGCTGCTGAGACGGTGCTGCTGAGACGGTGCTGCTGTTTCCGTGACGCCTGCTCTTTGTCCGGCTGCCCGCAACGTCGCCTGCCAAAACACCATAAAGGTTGATATTTCCGCATGAGGCTTTCTTGGCTCTATGTCTGATTTGTTGTGATTCTTTGGGGGAGGGGACTGACACACGCGGGTTGGCGCCATGCTCCCGAGCCACTCCGGAGGAGAGGTGGGCGTCCATGAGGGATCCGATCGTCGTCGGTGTCGACGGGTCGGCGGCCTCGCTTCACGCGGCCGAGTGGGCCGGGAACGAGGCCGTACTGCGCGGCACGCCGGTACGGGTCGTCCACGTCACACTCCAGTGGTCCTACCACGTCCCGCTGGCCCCGCAGCCGGGCCGCTGGGGCCCGGAGGAGTCGGAAGCCGCCGAGGAACTGCTGCAGCGGGCGGCCAACCGGGTCAGGGCCGGCCATCCGGACGTACAGGTCGCCACCGAGATCGTGAACGGCGGCCCGGGGGAGACGCTCGTCGCCGCATCGGAGGCGGCGGAGTTGCTGGTCGTGGGCAACCGGGGGCGTGGCGGGTTCACCGAGTTGCTGCTCGGCTCCGTGAGCCGGTACGTCGCCTCCCGGGCGTCGTGTCCCGTGGTCGTCGTACGGGAGCCGCACGCCCACCGGCGCGGCGAGATCGTCGTGGGCGTCACCGGACGGCCGGACCAGGACGCCGTCCTCGAGTTCGCGTTCCGCGAGGCCGAGCTGCGCGGCGCGGTCCTGCGCCTCCTCCACGCCTGGACCCATCCGACCAGCACGGGGCCCGGCGACATGCTGCCCGTCGTGTACGACGTGGAGGCGGTCGGGCAGGAGGAGGAGACCCTGCTCGGCGAGGCCGTCGCCGGGTGGCGCGAGACCCGGCCCGATGTCCGCCTCGTCTCGCAGGTCGTACGCGCGCATCCCGCGAAGGCCCTGATCGAGGCGTCTGCCGAGCACGATCTGACGATCGTCGGAGCCCAGGGAGAAGGTCGCTCGCTGCTCGGCCTCGGCTTCATCGCCCACGCCGTCGTGCATCACGCCCGGGGCCCGGTCGTCGTCGTACGCCGCTGACCCACGGGTCGGGGATGTGTCGGAAGTCACGGTCGGACGGGCCGGTCACCGGGGACCTTCGGCCCTGCTCGGAAGGGGCGCGCGTGTGATGCGCTGGCCTCATCCCGGAGGTGGTGCCATGAACGCTCGTGCGGCCGAAGAGATCAGCCATGCCGTCCATGCCGCGGTGGAGGCCGCTGTCTGGGCTCCTTCCATACACAACACCCAGCCGTGGGCGTTCGCGGTGTCCGGCGACGAGATCAGCCTGCGGGCCGATTCCGACCGGCGCCTCCGGGTGGGCGACCCCGAAGGCCGCCAGATGCTGATCAGTTGCGGCGCCGCCCTGTTCAACGTGCGCCTCGCCCTGCGCGCGCTGGGATACGAGTCGCGGGTGAAGGTCCTGCCCGAGCCCGACCGCCCCGCGCTGCTGGCGACGATCCGGCTGGAACCCGCGAACCGGCCGGACGACGACACGCTGTCGCTGCACGCCCAGATCGAGCGCCGCCGTACTCACCGGGCGGGGTTCACCACGCTGCCGGTGCCCGACCGCGTCATCGAGACGCTCGTACGGCAGGCCGCCGCCGAAGGCGCACGGCTGACCCCGATCCGGTCTGAGGCGGCGGTGCGGATCGTCGCGGCGCTCACCGGCGCGGCCCAGGACGTCCAGGCTCAGGACCGGGTGCTCAGCCTGGAACTGATCCGATGGGCCCGGCCGCCCGGCAGCGGCCGCCGCGACGGCGTCCCCGCGGACGCGTACCCGCGCTCGGCCACGCGCACCCAACCGCACTTCGCCCAGCGGGACTACGCCAGGGGCCACAACTGGGGCGGCGACACGGACCTCGCCGCCACCTCCCCCGGAGTAGTCGCGGTGCTCACCACTCCGGGCGACTCCCGGGAGGAATGGATAGGCGCGGGCCAGGCGCTGCAGAGCGTCCTCCTGCACGCGTGCGGGGAGAACGTGACCGCGGCCTTCCACACCCAGGCGCTGGAGATGCGCCACCTGCGCGAGTTCCTGCGTGAGGAGCTGTGCTCCGGGGAGTATCCGCAGATGATCATGAGGTTCGGGGTCACCCTCGACGTGGGCGGCACGACGCGGCGTCCGGTCTCCGAGGTGCTCGACGGCGCCTGACAGGAGCGCGACCGCGTGCGGGGCATGCCCGGCGCGGTGATCGCGGCGAGAGGGCCCGGAAGGAGATGGGTTCAGGAGGAGATGGGGCAGATGGCCGAACCGATCGTCGTGGGCACCGACGGCTCGCCCGCCGCTTCGGCCGCGATCGTGTGGGCGGCCGACGACGCGGTGAGGAAGGGGGCGCCCCTGCGGGTGGTCCACGCCATACACCGCCTGCCGTACGCGAGCCCGCCCTACCCGATCCCCGGCCTGGACGACGCCCTGACCCGGGCGGGGAGCCAGTTCCTCCGGGAGGCCGAGCAGATCGCGCGAGAGCGACACCCCGACATCGACGTATCCTCCGGGATGGTCAACGGAGTACCGACGCGCGTCCTCGTCGGCGAGGCCGAGCGAGCGTCCGAACTGGTGGTCGGCAGCCGCGGCCGGGGAGGCTTCACCGGGATGCTGCTGGGTTCGGTGAGCGCGTACGTCGCCGGGCGGACGTCCGTCCCCGTCGTCGTCGTACGGCCGGGCCACACGGCGACCCGCGCCGAGGTGGTCGTCGGCATCGACGAATCGGAGGAGTGCGAGCCCGCGCTCGCCTACGCGTTCGAGCAGGCGCGGTCGCGTGACTGCCCCCTGCGCGCGGTGCACGGATGGCGGTTGCCTCCCGAGCTCTACACCGGGTGGTTCGTCTACGACCCGCACGAGATGCAGCAACTCCGCCACAACCTCGCCACGGGCCGGGTCGCCGCCTGGCGGGCGAGATATCCCAGTGTGCCGGCGGAGGTCGAGGTGATCTGCGATCACCCGGTCACGGCGCTGGTCGAGGCGTCCAAGAACTCGGCCCTGCTCGTCGTGGGAACGCACGGCAGGAGCGGGATCGGCGCGATGGTGCTCGGTTCGGTGAGCCGTGGCGCCCTGCACCACGCCCGGTGCCCCATCGCGGTGGTGCCTTCCGAACCCGGTGGCCGAAGGTCCTCTCTCGCGTAGGCCCCCGCGCGTCCGGCGCCTCGGTTACCGCGTACGCGGGCCCGGCCGCACTCCGGCCGCACTAGCGAAGCCGTCGCCGGAACGCCGAGGGCGGGGGAGCGGTGGGCGCGAGCCGTATCCGGATGTCGACCGCCGCGACGCCGCGCGGGGTGACGATCAGCGGATTGATGTCGAGCTCGGCGACCTCGGGGAGATCGTCGAGCAGCCGGCCGATCCGGACGATCCGCTCCTCGAGCGCCCGGACGTCCGACTCGGGGCGGCCCCGATACCCGAACAGCAGCGGAGAGCAGCGCAGTTCCCTGAGCATCTCGGCGGCCTCACCGTGTGTCAGCGGCGGCACCCGGAACGCGTTGTCGGCCAGCAGTTCGGCGGTCACCCCGCCCATCCCCACCATGACCAGGGGACCGAAGGCCGCGTGCCGGACGCCGCCGACGATCATCTCCACGCCGCCGGTCACCATGCGCTGCACGAGCCCCCCGGTCATGCCGGGGCCGACCTGCTGCTCCATGTCCCGGTACGCCGCGGCCACATCCTCGGGAGTACGCAGTCCCAGGCGTACCCCTCCGACGTCGCTCTTGTGGACCAGGCCGGGCCCGGTGGCCTTCAGAACCGCGGGGAGCCCGGTCATCGCCGCCGCCTCCGCCGCGCTCTCCGGACCGTCCACGCCGATCGACTCGACCACGTCGACGCCGTAGCAGCCGAGCAACCGTGCCGCGGTCCGGTGGTCGAGCCAGCCTCCCTCCGGCGTACGGGCGAGTTCCCGGGCGACGATCTCCTCGGCCGTCGCGACGGCGCGTCGTTCCTTCTCCGACTCCGTCTCCGGCTCCGGCTCGTCCGGCAGGGCGCGCCAGCGGGCGTGCTCAACCGCGCGGGCGAGGGCGTGCACCGCCTGCTCGGGGAACGCGTACGTCGGCACCCGGCCGCCGATCAGCCCGTCATGGCCGACGACACAGGCGAGCACCGTCTTGTCCGTGCCACGCGTCGCCTCATCGATCGCCGCCTCCGTACGGGCGCGGCCGGAGCCGAACGGCGGCGTGTAGACCACGATGACGGCGTCCACGCCGGGGTCGGCCAGTACGGTCTCCAGCGTGAAGCCCAGCTCCGACGCCTCGCCGTCCGCGGTGAGGTCGACGGGATTGCCCACGGCGGCCCCGGGGCGCAGGCCCTCCCGCAGCCGCCGCCGGGTCTCCACCGACAGCTCGGGTACCTCCAGCCCCTGCCGTTCGCAGGCGTCGGCCGTCAACGCCTCGGGACCGCCGGAGTTGCCGACGATCGCCACCCGCCCGCCGCTGGGAAGCGGCTGGCCGACCAGGAGCCGCGCCGTATCGAGCAGATCCTGGACGGTGTCGACCCGGATCACCCCGGCGCCGGTCAGCAGCGCGTCCACCGCCGTGTCCGGAGTGGCCGCCGCCGCCGTGTGCGAGCGCACGGCGCGGTCGCCCGACGTGCTGCGGCCGCTCTTGACCACCACGATCGGCTTCGTACGGCCGACCCGGCGGGCGATCCGGCCGAAACGGCGCGGGTTGCCGAAGGACTCCAGATACAGGCCGATCACCTCGGTCCTGTCGTCGTCCTCCCAGTACTCCAGCAGGTCGTTGCCGCTCACGTCCGCCTTGTTGCCGACGGAGACGAAGCCGGACAGTCCGAGGCCGACCTCCGTCGCACGGTCGATCAGCGCCACCGCCACCGCTCCGGACTGCGACATCATGGCCAGGCGGCCGGGCTCGGGCGCCTTGGGCAGGAAGCTGGCGTTGAGGGCCGACCCGGTGTCGACCACGCCCAGGCAGTTGGGGCCGACCAGGCGCATCCCCGCCTCGCGGCAGATCCTCAGCAGCTCCGCCTCCGGCTTCGCGTCGCCCGTCTCGGCGAAGCCCGCGCTCACCACGACCAGGTTCCCCACGCCGGTCCGGGCGCAGTCGCGGGCCACGTCCAGTACGGCCTCCGCCGGGACGGCCACCACGGCCAGTCCGACCGGCCCCGGAACGCTGTCCAGATCCGGATAGGCGACGAGCCCGCAGAGCCGCTCGGCGCGCGGATTGATCGGGTAGATCGGCCCGGGGAAACCGCCGTCGACGAGGTTGCGCAGCACCCGATGGCCCACATTGGAGGGGTCACGGCCGGCGCCGATGACGGCCACCGACTCCGGTGAGAACAACCGGGCCAGCGAGGCCCGCTCCGCCTCGTGCGCGCGCTCCTCGACCTTCTCAAGGAGGCGCCGGGTCGGCCGCAGCGTGATGCGCAGCTGGACCTGCTCGCCGTCGTAGCTCCGCCCGACCTCCAGGCCCAGGTCCCGTACCACTTCGAGCATCGGCCGGTTCTCGGCCAGGACGTCGGCGATCATCTCGTGCACACCACTCTCGGTGGCGTCCAGGGCCAGGTGCTCCAGCAGGAGGGTGCCCAGCCCCTGCCCGTGCACGCCGTCGTCGAGGAGGATGCCGAGGTCGGCGACCTTGCCGGTGTCGTCGGGCACGTACTCGGCGACGGCCACGAGCCGACCGTTGATCAGCGCGACGAGCGCGTGGCCGTGGAAGCCGGGTTCGGTCAGGCGGTCCACATAAACATGGGCGGAGGCCCTGCCGCCGCTGAAGAACCGCAGGTAGGCCGAGCGCTCGCTGGTGCGATCGACCAGCGCTCGCAGGGCGGGCCGATCCTCAGGACGCAGTGGGCGCATGTGCGCGATCCCGCCGTCACGTAGAAGGACGTCGCATTCACCGGAGGCCGCTCGTTTCATACCTCCACCCTCTGTTCGGGGGCCGGTGCGAAACAGGGTCTTTGTGCCCCGCCGGGGACGGGCTCTCGTCCCTCAAACGTCCCACCGTTCCCTTCAGGGCATGCCGGCGCGGCTCCTTCCGGGGCCTTCACCTCAGCGCTCTCTGCGGTGTCGAACCGTGTCCGCGCGGCGGTCGCAGCCCGTCTGGTGATCGCACCGTTGCCGGAGGTCGTCTTTCAGGTCGGCGAGCACGTCTTGTTTTCAGGTGGGCCAGGGCTTCAGGTCGGCGAGAACGCCTTGCCCAGCATGTTCGTTCGAGGCGAGCGAACTCTCGGCCCCCGCATGCCCGGGCGCCAGAAGAGGCGCCCAGGGTCGTTCCGGCACCGCGTGCCCCGCCAGGTCACCGCGACGCCTGCCCGTACGGGCAGGCGCTTGATTCCGTTGATGAAGTGGCTCTGGAGGTAGGCGGGCTCGCCGACCCGCAGTCGGGGCAGGCGGTGCAGCACATGCCGCAGGAGCTCGGTGAGCTGGGCCTTGGCGACATGCGCTCCGAGGCAGTGATGCACTCCGCCGCCGCCGAACCCCACGTGTGGGTTGGGCGTCCGGTCGAGCCGAAGCTCCGCTGGCTCCACGAAGGCGCGCTCGTCCCGGTTGCCGGAGCGGTAGAACAGGGCGACCTTCTCGCCCGCCGCGATCTGCCGGCCGCCCGGCACCGTGTCCACCATGGCGGTACGCGTGAACTGGATGACAGGTGACGCGTAGCGTACGAACTCGTCCACAGCGGTGCCGATGCGACCGTCGAAGTCCGCCATCAGCCACCGCTTCTGCTCCGGATGGTCGGCGAGCGCCTTGATCGCGTGAGTGGCGGTCTGCTTGGTCGTGTCATGGCCCGCGGTGCTGAGCAACACCAGGAACGCGCCGACCTGCTCGTCACTGAGCCGCTGCCCGTCGATCTCGGCCTGGACGACACCGGTGATCAGGTCGGCGGTGGGCTCACACCGCCGTTGCCGCGCGAGCTCCGCACCGAGGCCGTGCAGGTAGGCGACCTGCTCGAGGAAGAACGACGTGGGGTCCTGCCCCTGGTTGTATTCGGGGTCGCTGGAACCGAAGATCGCCTCAGTGGCGCGGGCGACTCTGTCCCGCTCGTGCGGCGGTACACCGAGCATCTCCCACGCGGTGCGCATCGGCAGCGCCGCGGCACACCCGGACACGAAATCCACCTCGTCATCCACCCCGTCATCCGTGTCGTCGCCGGAGGCCAGGGCGGCGGCGAATCGATCGACGATTTCTTCGGCGTTGGCCTCGATCTGGCTCTGGATCCGGGTGATCTGCCGCGGGGTGAACGCGGCACTCACCAGTCGGCGGAAGGTCGTCTGCCGCGGCGGGTCCATCGCGAGGAAGAAGCTGGTCAGCGTGGCGACCTCCAGCGGGAACGGCTCCAGCGAGACACCGTTGGCCGAGCTGAAGATCTCGCTGTTCCTGCTGACGTACCGGATGTCCTCGTTGCGGGTCACCGCCCAGAATCCGCTCTCGCTGTGTGGGAACGGCACATCGATGGGGGCGCTGCCACGAGACGGGACGTTCTTCGCGCAGCTCACGGAAGGATTCGTCGCGAACGGCCGCGGGCTGCGCCCAGAACGCCGCAGACGAGGTGTCCACCTTGTCGAAGGCCCTGGCTTCAGGCATGGGTGTGCACCTCCGCCGTGCCGTTGCCGGCGTCCGCCGGAAGCCCGTCGGAGAGCGGGTGTAGGTGGTCGGAGGTGTCGTAGCCGACCGCGAGGATTCGAAAGCCGAACATGCGCCCAGCGTGGGCGGTGCACGATCCCGGCCGCCTGAGCGAAGGTTCCCGGCTCCAGGAACAGCGGAGGGACCGGGGAACAGCGGAACCAGGGAACAGCGGAACCAGGGAACAGCGGATCCCGGGAACAGCGGAGAATCCCGGGAGCATTGGGCGCGGGCCCGCCGCCTGCTCGAACTCCCCCGGGAACTTTCAAGCTCCACGAACCACACCAGAACACCTGCAGGTAACCGTGTGACAGAGAGACCAGCCTCGAAAATCCCCGCCGAAAAAGTCCGGCTCCATCCGGATCGGAGGTCCGGCTCATCCTGCCTCTGGAGACATCCGTTCCACCATCCGCCTGCGGGTCAGCACCCTGAAACCCTTCACAACTGCATTGCGCGGCAGCGCGACGATGTCGATCTTCTCCTGCTCGCTCGCTTGCTCCGTCGCGCCCTCATGCAGTCGGTCAGCGATGACGACGCTCCTCGGTTGGTAAGAACTGCGACGACAACGGCTTGGAGCGGGCGGATGCGCTATGCGCCTGTCCGTCCGTTTCCGCCTCTTGCCCCGCGCGCAGCATCCGCTGGGAGATCCGAGACGACATGCACGAGGCGTTTATTGCCCTCGCCACCGCCATCATCTACTGACGGCGCCTCATCCGGCTGATCGCTGTGTCAGGAGTTCTGGCCTGACGCGCGACGTGCCACCGCCCACCCCAACGGTAGCGGCGCTGGTATAGGCGGCAGCGGCGGCGGAACCGCCAGCGGCGCCGGTGCCACCGGAAGACAAGCATGGGTCGGGTGGCCGGGGGAGGGATCTCACGTCCCAGCCACGCCGACGATGGGTGCCGCCGCACCTTGCGCGACATATGGGGTCCCTCTCCTTACGCCTTCCCCCAGAAGGTGGAGAACACCCGGCGGTGCAGGACATTTGCAATGTCGAGAACACCCAGAATGTGCAGGACATGCAGGAACATGAAGAGCGTGCCGGACACGCAGAACATTCAGGACATTCAGAGTGTGCAGGACATTCAGAGTGTGCAGGACATGCGGGAACGCCAGAACGTGCGGGACATGCAGAACGTGCCGGACATCCAGCACATTCGGCTCACTTTTTGCGTATCGCGTCCGATATTTCCCGAATTAAGATAGCAATTTCATCATCGAAATTATTTGCGAATTCGACTTGCCGACGCCTCGCCCGTCTGGCACTATTCATACAGGCGTTCTAATCCGTGATCGGGGGTGGGGTGTGGTCGAGCTCTTCGGACCTTCCGGGTTCTATTCGGAGAAACCGGCAGATCGCATCGAATCCGGCCCTTGTGATGCGGATTGGTGGGATCGAGTAACGGCGCCAAGCTCGGCCGGGATTCCTGAAATATCCCACGGCACTTCAGTGCTGGCCATTGACGACTTTCTTCCCGGCAAGGATGAAATCGGCAGCCGGGTTTCTTCCGGCTGGGTTCCACTCGAGAAGGCACTACCACTCCCCGGATGGCCGCGACAAGGCACACTTTTCCGCGATCGGGATCCCATTTCCTCGCCGTCAAAGCCCATCACTACCGCGCCAGAGACCGCGACTTCTGAGACCGCGGCTCCAGAGACCGCGGCTTCACGCACCGCTGCCCCTGCGGGCGCCGCTTCCGACACCCCGGTTCGCGAGACCACCATCGGCGACGCCTCTGGGGGTTCTTCTCCCGGTGCGGGTCGGGTGTCGTGGCCGTTGGTGGCGTCGGTCCGGGAGACGGCGTCCGCGTTGGCTCTCGCGGTGGTGCCGGAGTCCGCGGGGGTGTGTCTGGCCGAGGTAGAGGATCTGTTGTTCGCGCGGGATCGGCTGGTTTCGGCGGTCGCGGCGCGGGTGGAGCGGGTCCACGCCGCTGGTGAGGCCAGGGCGCATGGGCATGCGTCGACGAAGTTGTGGTTGCGTACGGCGGCGGGGATGAGCGTCGCGGGGGCGGGGCGGTTGGTCGCGCTCGCGGTCGAGCTGGCTCGTCTGCCTGTGGTTCGGGCTCGGTTCGCTGACGGCAGTCTGGCGGAGGGGTATGTGACGGCGATCTGCGCGGCGACCGGCCGGTTGACCGATGAGCAGGCCGTGTTGGCGGAGCCGATTCTGGTCGCGTTGGCGGATCAGGCGGGTCCGGCGGAGATCGCGCGGGCGGGCCGGTATCTGTATGCGGTGCTCAACCCCGATGGTGAGGATGACGATGCCGAGGCCGATTATCGGCAGCGTTTCCTGCTGGTGCGGGAGAGTTCTTCGGGTGGGCTGGAGGGGGAGTTCCGGCTTCCCCGCGAGGCGGGGGCGCGGTTGCGGGCGTTGCTGGATGCCTATGCCAAGCCTCGGGCTGTGGGTGATGACCGGCCGTTGCGGGTGCGGAACGCTGACACGTTGATCGCCGTGCTGGAGCGGCAGATCGGTACCGAACTCCTTGTTCTGATCAACGCCGAGTCCCTCCCGGATGACCTGCCATCCACCACCGCCAAGGACATCACCACCAGCGAGACCGCCACCGCCGACGACACTGCGACCATGGACGCCCCCACCGAGGACACCGCGACAGAGGACGCCGGCACCGGGGACGCCAGGGCCGGGGACGCCAGCAGCGGGGACGCGCGGCATGCAGCCCATATCCCGGACGTGTGGGGCTCGGCCGTAAGTGAGCGCGAGCCCACACAGGACGGGCAGGGGCCGCCACAGGATCAACCGGACGAAGCGGTCGGCGGCCCGGACGTCGTGTGGGAGGAATCCGGCACGGCCCCATACGAGCCGGGCAGCACGCGGAGTGAGCCAGACACGGCCCGCAGCGACCCGA
>NZ_JBFALK010000028.1:0-107567 GCF_040656155.1 Microtetraspora glauca | reverse complement strand
CGATCATCGCGCTCGCCGTGACCGGCTCGCTCAAGGACGGCCCGATCCTGATCGTCCCCGCGCTGGTGCTGGTCGCGCTGGTCGTCCCCATGGGTCAATCCTGACACCCGGCGACCAAACGGACGCCAGGGGACGATCAGCGACCCCTCTCCCGCGCGAGAGCCTCACCCGGGCCGACCAGTGCTCCTAATCAGGATTGATTTACCTACGGGCATTAGGTTAATTTAACGACATGAGGCAAGACCGGAGGCTCCGCCGGCGCAACGAGACCGTCCAGGAGATCCTCGACACCGCGATCGAGGTCATGGCGGAAGAAGGCGTGGCCGCGCTCAGCCTCGCGGAGGTCGCACGACGGATAGGCATCCGCCCGCCCTCCCTCTACCAGTACTTCCCATCGAAAATCGCCATCTACGACGCACTCTTCGAACGAGGCATGCGCCGATCGGTCGAGATCCTCGCCCCCTACCGCGCCACGATCGCCGACGACCCATGCGGCGCCATCGCCGCCGGCCAGGAGGCGACCATCGCCTGGATGACGGCCAACCCAGTGCTCGCGCAACTCATGTACTGGCGACCGGCACCCGGATTCGAACCTTCCCCCCAGGCATTCGAACCCGCCGTACAACAACTGGAAATCCTGCGCGAGGCACTCCAGGCGGCCGTGGACGCCGGACAACTGGCACCCGCCGCGGCGAGCGAGGAGGGCCTCGCCCTCTACACGGTGCTGATCTCCGGGGTGATCAGCCAGCAACTCTCCAACGAACCGTCCGCGCCCCCCGGACAGGGACGCTTCACCCGGTACGCGCGCACGGCACTCGACATGTTCTTCCGCTACTACGCCCCCGAGGAGGGCGAGACCGATGATCCCATCCTTCGTCGAAGCCGCGCGGCTACCCCAGACTGATCGCGACCAGGCCGCGCTGATCTCCGACGCCGAGGGCCGCGCGACACTCGCACTACTCGGAGAACTTCGCGACGACGACTGGGCACGCCCCACCGACTGCGTCGAATGGGATGTCCGCACCCTGGTCTCCCACCTCGTCGGCCAGTGCGAGGACAACATCCACCTACGCACGATGCTGCGGCGGCAGCTCACCGGACGGCGACGACACCCCAGCAAGATCGCTCTGGACGCTCACATGGCCGTACAGATCGACGACCACGCCACGGAAACCGGACCGGCACTCGTCGAGGAGTTCGCCCGGCTGTGGCCCCGCGCCGTACGCGCCCGCCTACGGAGACCGAGCACGCTCCGACGCGTCACGATCGACAGCGGCATACCCGCCACGCCCCGGATGCCCATCGGCTACCTGCTCGACGTCATCTACCCCCGCGACCTGTGGATGCATCGCGTCGACCTCGCCCGCGCGACGGGGCGGCCGATCACCACGGGGGAGCACGACCGGCAGATCACCGAACAGGTCATCCGCGACCTGGCACTGGCCTGGACGGGCCCACCGATCGCGCTGGAGCTCACCGGCCCGGCCGGAGGGTCCTGGCTGATCGGCACCGGCGATCCGGCGGGAGTCGTACGAGCGGACGCCGTGGCATACATGCGCGCCCTCGCCGGCCGCGACGACGACGTGCACCTGGAACTCGTCTCCGGCGACCCGGCCGCATCCGCCGCCGCCCGCCAGGCCAGGGTCGTCTTCTAATGCCCCTCCCGGCACCAGCCGCACAGCGCATGACCCGCCGCCCACCGGCGCAGCCAGGGGAAAGGACACACGCGATGAAACCTCAGGCGACCACGCCGGCCGACACACGCATGATGGGCATCATCCACGACGCGCTACGCCGTGACCTCGAACGCACACGCCACGCGCTCACCGAACGGCCATATCCCGAAAACGGCCAACGGGAGGCGATCGCCGACCACCTCCGCTGGATGATGCGTTACCTGCACGACCACCACAGCAGCGAAGACCGCGGCCTGTGGCCACTGCTCCGGCGCAAGGCGCCGACCGCCGCGCAACTCCTCGACAGCATGGAGAAAGACCACGCGGACATCGCCCACGCCATGGCCGCCGTCGAGGCGGCGGCCCAGCGGTACGCCGCCAGCGGCACCGACGAGACGAGGACCGGCCTGCTCGACGCACTGACCGCCCTCGACGACGCGCTCCTGCCACACCTGCGGCGGGAAGAGGACGAGACGATGCCGGTCGCCGCGGCCGCCCTCACCTCGGCCGAGTGGCACGCCTGGGAGCAGGACTTCCACATCAAGCAGAGATCGTTGACCGAACTCGGCGACGAGGGCCACTGGCTGCTCGACAGCCTCGACACCACTCGCTACCAGATCGTCGTCCGGCAGGTGCCGGCCATCCCACGCTTCATCCTGCTACGCGGCTTCGCCGGACGATACCGGCGCCGCGCCGCGCGGCGCTGGGGTTTCGGCCCGCGGAGATGACGCCACGCCGCACTCATCGCCGGACCCCCGGGCGCTCCCCGGGATCGCCGTAACCCGCCTGTTCATGGATGGCGTCGGGAGCACCCGCGGGGGATCGCATCAAACGCGATATCAGAGAGCTACCGGTGGCCTCCAATATTCAATCGGCCGGTTTTCCTCGACGCTCTCGGGTCAATCCCAGTAGTTGTACGACAGCTCGCCTAGGGTCGCGCCTTCCATTAGGCGACCTGACGGCGTTCTCTCATGTCGCGGCTGAGATGACGGCCTCTTGCAGGAGCGTTGGCAGCCCGTGGGCGGAGAACGGGCTCCTCCCCAAGGAGGAGGCCCACCATATGAGCGGCGCTCATAGTTGACGGCATGACGCGAAGATCCTTACATCGGCCACTGCCCCGTGCGCTCACAGGAGCGGCGCTCGCCCTGGCCCTGGTCGCGGGCACGGGCTTCACCCCTGCGAGTGCCACCCCGATCACCGATATCCCGCTCCTCGACGACTACGACGCCGAATCGCTCGCGAACCTCCCCGCCGTCGGCGGCCTGGAGTACCTGGGGCAGCGGTACGCGCCGACCGACACCTGTCCGCCTGTCGGCACCGGGCCGGGTGGGCCGCTGTTCTGGGGGGACGACAAGCCCACCCAGTTCCGTCAGGGCGTCCCACTGCCGGGGCAGAGGGTCGTGAAGATCGTCATCATGGGCGACTCGTACATATCAGGAGAGGGGGCGGGGGACTACTTCAACAAGCGCGGCTTCCTGCCCGAACCCATGCGATTCCTCCCAGGGCCCAACGGTGGGCGTATCCCGGCGGTAGGGCACACCGAGGCCGACTACGATGAGGACTTCCGTCACCGTTCGGCCAACGCCGCGGTCCTGCAGGCCATCGACCAGTTGCGCCGCGCCAATCCCGAGATCTTCTTCGACGTCCGTTTCAACGCCTCCTCCGGCGCCGCCAGCGAGCACTTCTTCGCCGGCCAGAACGACCACGGCCGCGTCAACCCGCCGCAGAACGAGGGACTGGACGAGGCCACCGACCTGGTGATCTCCGGCTTCGGCGGCAACGACGTCGACTTCGGGCCCATGCTGGCGGCCGTACTCGACAAGCCAGGTGACGTGGGCGGTATCGAGGCGCGGATCGCGCCGCTGTTGAACACCACCCGCACCTCGGCGCAGGAATGGGCGGACTCAGAGCCGCCGCGTCCGCCGTTCGTCCGACCGGTGACGCAACCGTCGACCCTGTCGGCGCGGCTGGTGCAGCTCGTGCGGGCGATGAGCGTCGCCACCAGCGGCAAGGCCAGGGTAATGATGGTCAACTATCCCCAGGGCGTCGCAGACGGTCTCCAGCCCGGAGGTCTCATGGGATGGGTGGTGCGGAAACGTCCGGCGGACTGGGCGAAACTCCGCACTCTGGCGCCTCGGCTGACCGCCTCCATCAAAAAGGCGCAGCAGGTCCTGGCCGACAACGGGATCGCCGCCGACATGCTGGACATCGAGAACGCCTTCACCGGCCACGAGCTGGGGACCGAGGCCCCCTACATCCGCAACGTCAACTTCACCCTCGCCGCGGGAGGGGACAGCTTCAACAGCAAACAGCAAACAGGACATCCCAACAAGCAAGGGCAGCAGGCACTGGCGGGCCACTACGCCCTGATGATCGCGGGTGAGCTCGGGCTGCGGGTCAAGGCGCCTGACGGAGCCCGTCCACCGGCCCGAGCGGCGGAGCCGTGCGATGCCGACCCCAGCGATCGCCACTACCTGCCCGCCACCGCCACCCAGAACACGGGGTCGAACGGCGGCACCGGCGGCGGTGGTGGAGGGGGCACCAGCATCCCCAACGTTGGCCCACGCTCGACCATGACCTACGTCAACATCGACCCGCCACTGCCTCATGAGTGGCCCGGGCCCACGAACACCGGCCCACAGCCCCAGCCCACCGGCTCACAGCCCTCTCCCGGAACGGGGACGACAGATCCGACACCGCGATGGAACATCTATCCGGTCGATACCGTCCAGCCCACGAATCCGACCATCCCCATCGACCTGACACAGCCGTTGCCCTACCTGTGGCCTATACCTGGCGGTGGAGGAAGCCCGTACCGTGACACATTCGAGGTGCATATCAACGCCGACCAGCTCATAAGGTGAGGATCAACACCGTCCAGATCAAGAGTTGAGCGGGCACGGGCCGGCGTCCGCCTGGTCCGGACGTCTGGGACTCGCCTACCGCCCCTGTGCGTGCGGGCGAGTCCCATCGCACCCGCCGCACAGCGAGCCTCGGGCACGTCGAGCGCCAGGACCGGCCGTATAGGAGGGCCGGACCCAGGGCGAGGAATGCGGCCGTCTCGACGCCGAGACGGCCGCACCGACTGCCCCGATCGGGGAGACCCTCGACGGTCTACTTGACATAATGTTCATTATCGAGCATTACGGAGAGGCTTCCTCGGACCCTGCCAGAGCCGTACGATCACGGCGTGTCCATAGGAAATCCCACATTCGTCATCGTCCTCATCGTGCTCGTGGTCGCCGTGCTGGTGGTCGTCGTCGTACTGGCGGCCCGCGCGGGAGCCCGTCCCAGCGCACAGCTCGCGTGGCGGACGCCGGGAATGATGCCGCCGATCTCATTGGATCTTCAGGACCGCGTCCGCGAGCTGTGCGCAGAGGACAAGAAGATCCACGCGATCAAGCTGGTCAGGGAGGAAACCGGACTGGGCCTCAAGGAGGCCAAGACCGTCGTCGACGCCCTGGAGGCCGGCCGCCCCGTTCCCGGTGAGCGAGCCGGCGGGCACGGCGACCTCGCCTCCCGCGTACGCGAACTCAAGGCCGCCGGCCGCACCGAACAGGCGATCTTCCTCGTACGCGGCGAGACCGGCATGGGACAGGACGAAGCCGAGATCTTCGTCAACGCCCTCTGACCTGCCCTGAAAGACCCTGGCAGGCCTCCACCACAGCCTCCCGCGAGGGCCGCGGCGCCTCGAATCCGCGCACGGAACGGCGCCTCCGGCAGGAACCTGTGACCAGCGAGAAGAGGTGGTCACCGCCCGCCGCACGTAGCGGCCGACGGCGACCACCTCGGAATCACATGATGTGACTCACTTCCATGTGATTCACCCGGTCAGGCGCGCAAACGGCGTCTGACCTCGAAGAATCACCAGCTCCGCGCGGTGACGGCGCTCTCGAGCATCGACCTGTGGCGCAGCATCCACGCCGCCGACCGGGCCCGCCAGGCCATCGACCACAACGGAGCCGGATCGCCGGACTCGGGCGTGACCCGCCCCTTGATCGCCTCGGCCGCGCAGTCCCGGATGGCGTACTCCACCATCCGGGTCACGAGACCATCCCGTTCGGCGACGGGAAACCCGTAGCCGTCCAGGAAGTACCGCAACTGGGCGGCCCGCACCGACGCGCCGGGCAGACGGTGCCGCTCGGCGACGTCGTCGTCGTGCAACTGCGCGTTCCACCACGCGGTGGCGGCGATCTCGTCGAGCCGGTCGGTCGGCCCGGCGGACGTCCAGTCGATGAAGGCGACCGGCAGACCGTCGCGCGCCACGGTGTGCCACGGCCCCGCGTCCCTGTGGCTGATGATCGCCTCAGGGTCCGAGCTGTGGAACGGCCACCACTGCCAGACCGCGTCCGGCGGCGGCCGGAAACTCGCGGTGGCGTCGTGGAGTTCGCGTAGCAGGCGGCCGACTCGCCAGATCCCTTCATCGGTCCAGGCGAGCGGGTGGACGAACTCGCCGTCGATGTACGTGACGACGTCGCGCCCCTGATCGTCATAGCCATCGCCGACGAGGCGAGGACTGCCGGTGAAACCGACACTCTCCAGGTGCCGCAGCAGGGCGTGGACGGTCTCCGTCCAGGGCCCGGCCGGACGCAGCACCGTGTCGCGATGCCGGATCACCGGTGTGGGATTGCCTTCGGCTCCACGCAGAGGCTCGAAGGATGATTGCGAAGACACTCATGCTCCTCGTGATCGGAATCGTGACGCCATGAGACATGGGCGTCACGCAGGCAAGATGGCAGGGACATCCCTGCGGTCATGCGGATCACTTCGACGCGAGGAGCGCGCTTCACCGCCGGCTCGTCACCGTCCGGAACAGGTTCCACCCCGAGACTCGGGGTCGGGTGCGTCAGAGAGCGACAGGCTCCCGCGTCGAAGCGTGAGTCTCGCCAGGGACCGTGATCGTCATGATCGACCTCCAAAGAGCCGGAGTTGCCGTGAACGGTGTCACGACGGCATCGGGCACGCAACATGTTTTCTCGCGCCTGGCTGGACACAGGCCGACGCCGTCTCCAGCGTCACCTGCCGCGAGATGTTCATTCGAGCGGGCTCACAGCGACAAGGACCGGACCGATCGCCCTGTTCGGGGTGAGAGTGCTGACGCCGTTGGCAGGCGCAGCCGTCCCTGCCTATCCCACTTGGACACTCACGCTTCGCGCTGGGCGCGACGCAGGTCCTCGGCATTCGCCAGGGCGTCGGCCAGGCGTTCCCGATCGGCGCCGGCCAGGTTCGTCGCCGCCACCCGTGCCAGGAGGTCGTTCGCGCGCTCGGCGTCGCCCAGCCGTACGGCCAACTCGGCTCGGTACACCAGCGCTTCGACGAGTTCCACCGCCGGGGCGGAGTCCTGCTCGCGATTGATCGCGCCGTCGAGGATGCGGGCCGCCTGCTTGTCGTCGCCCTTGGAATCGCCGAGGACCACCGCGTTCTCCATGGCTTTGGCGAGCTTGCCGGTGGCAGAGGAGTCCGCGTCCTCGCCCTTGGCCGGGAAGATGCGGATCCAGTTGCCGCCTGGATCGACGACGGTGAAACCGGCCAGCCCGTCGGAGTTCTTGCGCTTGCGCGGTCGTGTGATGCGGGGAATCCCGGACACCGGGAGCTTGCCGTAGGCCTCTCGCAGGCCGGCGGCGAAGCTCTCGAACAGCACTCCCGTGTCCGGCACGAACACCAGGCACGAGCCGTACGAATTCGCGGGATCGAAATCAGGAATCCCGAAGAAGTGCAGTTGGAGATCCTCGCGACGCAGGACCATGTACGGATTGGGGCGCGTCTGCCGGTAGGTCCGCTCGAAGCCGAGCGCACGGTAGAACTCCGCGATGTCGTCGATGGACGCGCAGGGTAGCAGCGGGACGGTCACTTCGTCGGCCATGGGCTCTCCTCTTCCTGTGCCCTGGTCTCGAGGCCGAGTTCGCGCAGGGTGCTGATGGTGATCTTCATATCGGCGAGGGACAGGCGTCCGCCCAGGCGGTTGGCCCACTCGGCCTGATGCCGTTCGACGTAGGCGAGTGCCGCGCGTCCCTCCGAGGTCAACGTCATCAGCCTGGATCGCCGGTGAAGCGGATTGTCCTGGAACACGATCAGGCCGTCGGCCGCGAGCGAGTCGGCCGTCTGCTGGACGCTCTGCCGGGCCAGCCCCATCGTCCGTGCGACCCCGGCCACGGTGATCGGCTCGTGGTCGATCACCCCGAGCACCTGCCATCTGGCACTGGTGAGACCGACGGGCCCGGCGAGCTCGTCGCCGGTGGCCAGCAACAGCCCGTTGGCCCTGAACACCTCGATGACCAGCTCGGAGAAGGCCAAGCCGCGCTCGGTGAGCTCTTCCATGCGCGTCACCCTGCCAGGATGACAGGTACCTGTCAATCTTGCTCAAGGATGGGCGCGAGGGGCCATCGCAGAGGGGCACCACCGTCGACGGCGTCCTCCTCCAGCGATTCAGGCCACCGAAAATGCCTTCCGCGGCTCAGGGCACCGCACGGATGATCATGGCCGTTCGGATCGGCTTTGAAAACGATCAATGAGTCACACCGAAGGAGCGACGTTGTCGTTGCCTCGCATTCTGGGCGCGACGCAACCCCCAACGCCACGGCGGGCGTATGGGCTCGATTCCGTCGCCTCGAGTGAATGTCGGCGGTGCGTGCTCCCCAATGCTTCGATGTCCGGAAAAACCCTCTAAGTTCTATACCGGACAGAAGGTGAATTCTGTCCGGTATGGAGGAGAGTGTTCGGTTTTCAACCAGCGCCCAGTGTCCTGTCTCAGGGAACGTGGCCCCTGTCTCATCAAGGTGGCCCCCGCGGGATTTCGTCTCACTAAAGTGGCTCCGCTCCCGGATTTGTGCGGATCGGACTCTTAGCAACGTGGCCCCTCAGCGTCGGCAGTCTCATGAAAGTGGCTCCGGATCATGTCCCTGGTGGCGTCGATGAGCGTGCAGGCCGTAGCAGCAGCTCCCTCGAACGTCTCCAGCGCGGGCTTCGTAACACAGGAAGCCGAGGAACGGCGGCTTCCGCTGGGTTTGGCGCGCCAATGGGTGGAAGCCCTCCCCCATCCCCGTCGGCTTGGCCAGGAACCGACGTCACCGTCAACTGTCTTCGCCGCCAACGAGCACGCCTACCCGGACATCCACTGATCAGCCTTACAGCCGCCTATGGTGGCGACCGTGAGCGTGCATTACTCCGACGAGGACCTTCCCGCCCGGACTTGCAAAGGTGAACCGTTGCCCCAACCGAGGTCGCGACCCACCCGGTCCAGATCGACGTCGCCGTACGCGGTATCCAGCGGCCGCCAGGGCCTCCTGGTCCCGGTGGCGGCGGCCACTTCACCCACACGCAGACCAACCCCGGCCAAGCAGTGGATCACCGTCCACCCGTTGAGCCGGCGCCCCCGGGTTGCCGTCGAGGACTCCGACGGCAACGAGATCGACGCCGGGGTGACCTGCCCAGATGCGACGACCGTGGCCGTCACCCTCGGCGCGGCAACCGCCGGTCGGGCTTACCTCACCTGAGAACGACGGGGAACCAACGCCAACCAAGAAGATGCGCTGCTCGTGCTCCGGGGTTTCCTGCCGGGGCTCAGAGGGGGTTCTGCGAGAGCGCGAGTTTCCGGAGGAAAGCGGCATTGGACGGTGACGTGCGCAGACCGTCGAGTATCCCGGTGAGCGCCTGCTCGCGGTCCAGGTCTGCGAGCGCCTGCCTGAGTTTCCATATGATCTCGCGCTCGTCGTCGGCGAGGAGCATCTCCTCCCGCCGTGTGCTGGAGGCGGTTACGTCCACGGCGGGGAACAGGTGCTGCTGGGCGAGGGCCCGGTCAAGGCGCAGTTCCATGTTGCCGGTGCTCTTGAACTCCTCGAAGAGGTAGTCGTCCATCCGCGAGCCCGTCTCGACGAGCGCGGTCGCGATGATGGAGAGCGAGCCGCCTTCCTCGGTCGCGCGGGCCGCGCCGAACAGCCGTTTCGGCTGATGGATGGCGTACGCGTCGATTCCACCGGTCAGGGTCTTGCCGCCTTTGGGGGCGATGACGTTGTATGCCCTGCCGAGACGGGTCAGGGAGTCCAGTAGGACAACGACGTCCTGGCCATGCTCGACGAGCCGCTTGGCGCGCTCGATCGCGAGTTCGGCGAGCGCTGTATGGTCGCGTTCGGGCTGGTCGAACGTTGAGGCGATCACTTCGCCGCGCACCTGCCGGCGGAAGTCAGTGACCTCCTCGGGGCGCTCGCCCACGAGTACCACCATGAGGTGGACGGCGGGATGGTTTGCGGCGATGGCGTCGGCGATGGCCTTGAGTGCCATGGTCTTCCCGGCCTTCGGTGGTGCGGCGATCAGGCCGCGCTGTCCCAAGCCGACCGGGGTGATGAGGTCGATCAGGCGTGTGATCGGCGATCCGGTCTCCAAGAGCAGACGGCGGTGGGGGTGGACGGGCGTCATGTCGGAGAAGTGCGGCCGTTCCCTGTGCCGTTCTTCGCCGTCGATCGACACCACCTGTGCCGGCTTGCCGTGCGGCTTGCGCAGGAGGGCTGTGATCAGTTCGCCCCGGCGCAGGCCGAGTGCTTTCACCTGCGCGGTAGGCAGACAGACATCGTCCTGGCTGGGGAGGTAGCCATCTGCTATGAGGTAGGCCCTTCTGTCACGGATGTCGAGCAACCCGGTCACCTCCCGTTCTTCGGTGGGCGGATGTGTGCTGTTCTGGACTGCCAGGGCGCTCCTTGTCGAGGGCTTGTCAGCGGTAATGGTCATGGGCGTGTCCTTAAGTTCGGAGACGAGTGACGGGGAAGGGTGGATGCGCTACATCGGCCCGGTAGCGGGCATGGCGCGATGACTCTCGGCCGGCGGCGGGCGGTCTGCGCGCACAGGAAGAGGCGCGTGATGACGCCGTCCGGCATCTGGAGGAGAAACGACGCCCTTGACAGCGGGCGAACGTGAGATACCGACGCTCAGGACGGCAGAAGAAAGGCTCAGATGGAACGAGGATCAGATTGATCACAGCGAGGAGCCAGTTAGACGGTATCACCCCCGGACCTGGACGCAACCCAGGTGCCGGGACTGCTGCCAGCGAGTGAGAGGTTCACCCTTGGCGGGGCGAGTTGCCGGGGTTGCTCGGGTGTCCTGTCTCACGCAAAATGGCCCCGTCTCACTAAGGTGTGTCGGTGTCCGCCCCAGATGAGCTGATCAAGCCTGAGGATGCGGAGCCCTTCCGTGCGACCGCCCAGTCGGTGACCGATCCCAGCGCGTAGTGGTTGAAGGAGTTCGTTTCGCCCGGGTTGACGGTGCCGTTTGGCAGCATGGAGTCCCAGCAACCGACTCGTGTGCGAAGATCTCGGAAATGCTCTCGTCTAACGGCAGGAAGCCCGTCATGGGCCCATCGCTGGTGCTGGGTGCGCTGGTGCTGGGTGCGCTGGTGCTGGGTTCGTGGGGATGCTCGGCGCTGTCGCCTGGCACCGGGCACTCGCCCGGCGCCGGCGTGCGCCCCTCCCCCGGCGGGGTGCGAACCGTCGCCTCTCCCCGGCCGGTTGCGGCCCCGACCCTGTCGCTCCGAGCGGTGAAGGCCCCGGCGCTCACGTCCGTTCCAGCCCAGCCCTCCTCCTGTCGCCAGCCGCCGGAGCGTACCGACGATTTCCAGGCCGCCGGGAAGGCACCGAACTGGAAGCGACTCACCGTCGACAAGGACGACACCCACACCGATCCGCGTCAGGTGGCCGCCACCGCTGACGGGACGATCTGGGCCGTCTACAACAGGGACCCGTTCAAGACCGGCGTCCTACGTCGCTGGGACGGTTCGGCCTGGCAGGCTTTTGACATCCCACCGGCGCCGGTCGACGGGCCGTTCGACCGCACATCCAATCCCCATGCCGTGGAGGGCTTGGCCGTGGTGTCGGCTCAGCGGGTACGGGTCTTCGGTAGGGCGCTTTACACCGGTGGCTCTTCCAGGCCCGGAGTGTTCGTCCACACCTTCGAAAGGGGCCGGTGGCGTAGTGAGGTCTTCCCCATCGCCACCACGTCCGCCGATTCCGTGGACGTGTACGGTCCGTGGCTGAAGTACGGCAGGCAGGCGCTGCGCTGGAACGGCTCGGCCTGGCGGTCCTACCGGCTTCCGATCCCGCGCCTGGGTGTTCCGTCTTATGGCGGCCTGCTGGTCGGAGGCCGGGGCGATGAGATATGGGCGGTGGGAGTGCCCGGCCGGGACAGCGAGGGTGGGCACCGTGCAGGGGTGCTGCGCTGGGCGGGTTCCGGCTGGCAGGAGATCGGAATGCCCGAGTTGGGTGGGCCGGCCAAGGGGGTCCTGGCAGGCGACAGGGTCGTCGGCACCTCCCTGAGGGTCAACGATGTGGCGGTGCTGGGTCCCGGCGACGTGTGGGTGGTCGGCGCGGCGGCGATGCTGGTGGAAACCGGCGAAGACGAGGAGATGGGCTTCCGTCCGGTGGCGCTGCACTGGGATGGGAGGTCCTGGAGCTGCCACTGGGGTCCGGTGCCCACCTCGGGGGGCGAGAGCAGATGGTTCGAGCATGCCGAGCCCGACGGCGCGGGCGGGATGTGGACGGTGGACGACGCCGACGAGCTGTGGCACCTGTCGAGTGGGCGCTGGACCCGCGGCCGACTGCCCGCGTTCGACGGCTGCACGGCGTACGGGGCGGATCTGGTGCTGCGTCCCGGCACCCGTGAGGTCTACGCGCTGGGCGCCTACCGTTGTGGCCGCGGCATCGATCGTTCCGCACTGTGGCGAACCCGGTGATCGCCCCTGGCGCGCGGGCGGCCCTCCTCACCAACATGAAGACCACAAGGTTCGCCCGGTCGGTGTGAGACCGGCACTTCTACCAGCGACGGAACCGGAAGGCACCGCATGATTCGACTGATCAGGCGAAGACATGGCCTCTCTGCGGCCATCACCGTGCTGTCATATACGGCAGCCGTATGCACACTCACCTGGCTGACCATCGACAACCGGCTCGGGGACCAGCTCTACGGGCATTTGACGATGCTGCTGGTGGCCTTTCCCGTCTCCATCGTGGCATTTCTGGCCGGCTCCTGGCTGTCCCACGCCTTGATCGGCGAGCACGGCACCGCCATCACGTATGGCTGGGACTTTTTCGTGCTGGCCTGGCCCGGCATCGTACTGGCCGTCATCCTCGCGATCCTGCTGTTTCGGCGGCGCGCCGCAGGCCGCGCCATAGGTTGGTTTCTGGCCGGGTGCGTCATCCTGGCCGGACTGGCGATCGCCTTCGACCAATGGGCCCCACGCCGTCCGCACGGTTGGCCGTTGCTGGTGTGCGGGCTTGGCATGGGTATCGGGCTGCTCATGGAACACATCGGGCACCGGAGCGCCACCACGGGCCGCGACGTCACGTGAATGGTCACCACGGAAATCGGAATGATCACACGCCAGAACGGCGCCGGCTCTCACTCCCGCGTTCGGCACAGCGCTGTGGCCGACGAAGGTCGATTGTTCGTCTCGACCTGCCTGGCGACGTGCCGAAGCTGAAGTGAACTGCGCCGGTTTGTCCCTTAACCGCAGTGGTCCCGCTGGGTCAGGCCGCCCCCGGCGCGAACAGGCGGTCCAGGTGGTAGTCGATGATCTTGGTGGCGGCCTCGTGGCTGCGCTGCCGGCTGAGGACGCTGTGGGTCAGGCCGTTGGCGAGAGCCAGAAGGCCGGCGACTTCGGTACGCGTGTCACGATCGGGGGCGATGTCCCCGGCCTGCTGCGCGGCGGTCAACCGTACGGTGAGGAAGTCTTCCAGTGCGTTGGGCAGGGTGAGCCCGACCGCGGCGAGCGCCGGGTCCGTGAGGGCGGCGGTGTAGTAGGCGGTCCAGGCCATAGAGTCCAGGCGGCTCTGCTCGTCGAAGGGCACGATCGTGCCGAGGACGGCGGCGAAAACGCCTCGCGGTGTCAGCTCGCCCGCGGCAGCGGCGGCCCGCTGCTTGACCCGGCGGTCCATGCGGGCACCCAGCTCGGTGAGGCCGGACTCGAGCAGGGCCTGCTTGTTGGTGAAGTAGTACTGGACGACGCGCAGCGAGACCCCGGCCTCGGCGGCGATCTCACGCATCGACACTGCCTGCAGGCCGCGGGTGCTGGCGATGCGCAGCAGCGCCTCGATCAAATGGCGCCGCCGCTCATCATGATCCACCTGTCGGGGCATAACCGTTTTCTACCTGTTGTTCGTGCTGTGCTTCGGCGTTGCGGTCCCGGGCCGCGCCTGGCCGGGAAAGGTGAGGATCCGCTCGGCGACCAGGTCCGGAGCTTCGACGGGTAGCGAGTGTCCGGTGCCGGGCACGATCTCCACCCGCCAGGACGGCGCGATGTCGGCCAGCCGCGCGGCCAGCGCCTGCGCGTCGAGCAGCGCGCTGCGGGCGCCCAGCAGCACCTGCACGGGCACGGACACCTCGCGTATCTGCTCGTCGGTGTAGGCGGGCGGGATGGGCACACGCCGGCGGAAGGACCATCCGGCCCGCATCAGCTCCACCAGCCCATCCTCGCGCAGCACTCCGTTGTTCACTACGCCGGCCATGCGGTGTCGCAACGTACGAGGAAGCATGGAGGCGATGGCCCCGGCAAGGGCCCACCGGATGAACCGCCTGGGCAACGGCGCGAAGCCGCCCGGGTCCACCAGCGTCAGCGCCGCGACTCGGCCGCCCCCGCCGAGTTGCTGTTCCACCGCGGCCCAGCCGCCGGCAGAGAAGCCCGCCACATGTGCGCGCTCGGCTCCGACCGCGGCCAGGACGTCGGTGACCCAGCCACCGACCTCGGCACCGGTCGCGAGCGGCCGCGTCTGAACTGAGCGGCCGGGCTCGCCGAGCGGGTCGACGGCAAGGACCGGGCGCGTGCGTGCCAGCGGCTCGATGTAGCGGTACCAGGCCAGCGCGTTCCCGCCGGCACCGGCCAGGAGGACCACGGGATCCCCCTCGGCGGGTCCGGCCCGGTGGATCCGCACCATGCCGGCGCGGGTCTCGATGTCGATGGCGTCCACCGGCACCGGCCACAGCTCGCCGAGCACTCGGTCGTAGACGGTGTGGTACTTGTCACGGGCGGAGTCGCTGGTGAAGGCGGATGGCCGGTCAGGCATGCGCATGGTGACCTCATCTCCCGAATGGATACAGTCGTATCCTAACAATGCGCGGGGCCGACTGCGGCGGCGGCGTTCGGGCCGGCTGCCCGACCAGACGCGACCTCACCAGCACCGAGGCCGCTTCTCGGCCGCTTCCACGGCACCCCTTCCAGGCGGGTACGCCAAGCCCGCGTCGTGGCTCGGGCGGGGGTCGGCGCGACCCGGCGGCCGGACCGGTCCATCGTGCGCTTAGGCTCGGGGCATCCCCTCCCCCGCCGCTCGAAAGGTGATGCCCTCATGCCCTCCGCGTTCCGCCTCTTCCGTGCCGTCGCGATCGCCGAGGCGTACTCCTGGGCAGGGCTGCTCATCGGCATGTTCTTCAAGTACGTCGTCGTCGGCGACGAGATCGGCGTGCGGATCTTCGGTCCGATCCACGGGGCGATCTTCGTGCTCTACGGGCTCGCCGTGCTGGCCGCAGCGAGGGCGGGCCGATGGAGCTTCGGCACCGTCGTGCTCGGGCTGGCATGCGCGGTGCCGCCGTTCACCACGGTCTGGTTCGAGCGGCGGATGACCCGGCGCCTGGAGCCGGCCGCCCAGGTGGCCGCCTGACGAGGGGTCGGAGGACCGCCGGACAGGATCCGGCGGTCCCCAGGCCGAGGCCGCGGTCCGTTTCCGACCGCGTCGCGCAGCTCGCGGGACCTTTCCTCCAGTAGCGCCTGCAGCAGTCCGGCGCGGTTACCGAAGCGACGGAACACGGTGCCCTATGTGGGGATTTCCTGCTATCAGCCCGATCAGGCGAAAAATCGGTTGAAGACGGCAGCGAGAACGATCTAGATCTTTGATCCCGGCGCCTCGTATCGTCGCCGCATGACGACTGTGCTCTGCGTACCACAATGGCAAGGCTCGGCGTCGAGCAAGGCGCGGGGGTTGTCGGCCGGTGCCCGCCGCGCCGCCGAGCTCGTTCCGGCCGACGCAGTGGTGACCGTGCCGGTGCGGGAAGCCGACGGGGACAAGACCGCCGGGATCCGCGCGTACGACGTGCTCGTGGAGAACCAGCGGCTGACGCGGACGGCACTGGTCGGCATCGACGACCGGGTGATCACCATCGGCGGCGACTGCGCGGTCGACATCCCGCCGATCGACGCGGCCCACGCCCGCTATGGGAATGCGCTGACAGTGCTGTGGATCGATGCGCATCCGGACGTCTACAGCCCGCAGACCCTGCCATCGGGCGCCTTCCACGGGATGGTGGTGCGCGCGCTGCTCGGGGACGGGCCGGCCGGCCTCACACCGGAGCAGCCGCTGGCGCCACACCAGGTGATCATCGCTGGGGAGCGGGCGGGCGATGTGTCCGAGCACGAGTACCTCGCGAGGACCGGCCTGCGCAGGTATGGCGTTGACGACCTGGAGCGTGTGCTCGACGGTCTGCGCGGCCCCGTGTACGTACACATCGACCTCGACGTCCTGGAGCCCACCGCGTTCGGCTCGACCTGCTACCCGGAGCCGAACGGCGTGCGGCCGCAGCGACTGATCGACCTCGTCGCCCAGGTGGAGGACATGGTCGGGGCGGCCATCACCGAACACGCGCCATCCAGCGACGACGTCGACCCCGGCGAGGCCGAGATCATTCGCCGGCTGGGCACCGCTCTGACGCGCTGACGGTCGGCATGTCCTCGGTGCCTTCATCACTCCTGTGGTGATGGAGGTGGCGGCCCGGCGGTGCCGGGCTGGATGTCGGAGACGTCGCGCGGCAGCCCTTCGATCAGGGAGACCCGGGTCGGTCGTTCACCGGTCACTCCGCGGTCAGCGGCTTGGCGATGTGTTCGAGTGACTGCTGCTCCGCCCGTACGCCGAAGGCCAGTTCGGCGATCCCGCCGAGGGCCATGGCGGCGGCTCCGATGAGGAAGCCGACGGCGACGAGGGTCATGCTTCCGGTGGCGATGAACTCGCCGAACACCAGTGGTCCGGTGATGCCGCCGATTCCGGTCCCGACGGCGTAGAACAGGGCGATCGCCAGTGCCCTGGTCTCCATCGGGAAGATCTCGCTGACGGTGAGGTAGGCCGAGCTCGCGCCCGCCGAGGCCACGAAGAACGTGAGCGCGACCAGCGCGACGAACGACACCGCGGTCAGGCCGCCGTTCATCAGGAGGAGGGCGAGGACGACGGCGAGCGCGGCCGACCCCAGGTAGGTCCCCGAGATCATCGGCACGCGGCCGACCGTGTCGAAGAGCCGGCCGAGCAGGAGCGGGCCGAGGAAGTTGCCGAACGCGAAGACCACCATGAAGTACGGCACGGCCCCTGAGGCCACGCCGAAGAAGGTGTGCAGCATGGTGCCGAGGTCGAACGTGACGGCGTTGTAGAGGAACGCCTGCCCGATGAACAGGGCCAG
Source organism: Microtetraspora glauca (assembly GCF_040656155.1). Classification (NCBI taxonomy): domain Bacteria; kingdom Bacillati; phylum Actinomycetota; class Actinomycetes; order Streptosporangiales; family Streptosporangiaceae; genus Microtetraspora; species Microtetraspora glauca. Next base: position 90,480 of record NZ_JBFALK010000028.1, on the reverse strand, counting down.
TCCGAGGATCGTCCGGCGGGGGTAGCGCTTGATCGCGACTTCGGCGATCTCCCGGAAGGGGATCGCCCGGCGTTGCCGTACGGTGATGGTCCCGTAGGGTGGTGCCAGCTCGCGGCCGGTCTTGGCGCGTACCTCGGTCTCGATCGTGCCGACGATGCGTTCCGCTTCCTTCTCGCGGCCATGGATGAACAGCCAGCGGGGACTTTCGGGCACGTGCCTGCGTACGATCATGATGCCGATGCCGAGGAGGCCGCCGAGGCCGAAGGCGAGCCGCCATCCGATGTCCGTGGGTAACAGGTCGGACAGCAGAACCAGCGCGGCGGCGCTGCCGAGCGCCGATCCGGCCCAGAAGCTGCCATTGATGGTGAGGTCGACCTGGCCGCGGTTGCGTGCCGGGATGAGCTCGTCGATGGCCGAGTTGATCGCGGCGTACTCCCCTCCGATGCCCATTCCGGTGAGGAACCTGAACAGGTACAGATACCAGGGGGCGAAGGAGAAGGCGGTGGCCACGGTCGCGACGACGTACAACGCGAGCGTGATCATGAACAGTTTCTTGCGGCCGTGGCGGTCGGTGAGCTGCCCGAAGATCAGGGCGCCGGCGCAGGCTCCGGCCACGTAGACCGCGGCGGCGGTGCCGATGTCGGCGGCCGTCAGGTCGATTCCGCTGCCGCGTTCCGTCATGCGGGGGGCGATCGCGCCGACGATGGTCACCTCGATCCCGTCGAGGATCCATACGGTTCCCAGGCCGACGACGATCCGCCAGTGGAAGCGCGACCAGGGCAGCCGGTCCAGGCGGGCCGGGATGCCGGTGCTGACGACCTTGAGCTGCTCGGCTCCCATCGGCACCGCTCCCCCGCTGCGCCCGTGCTCTCACCGCCGCCGTGTCCGTGTGCGTCACCTCCCGGCCTACGGCGGGCGCCGAGAGGCGTGTCTCCCAGCCTCTCGGCCGGGCCGGGCGGGCGCATCCCTCGATCGGGTAGTCGTACGGGTGGCCGCGCGGATGTCGGTGGGGCCGGATACGGTGTGGATCATGCTTCCGGCTCGGTTGAACCGCATCACCGTGGAGGAGGCCGCGGATCGCTACGTGGAGCTGGTCCGGGCCAAGACGCTGACGGGGGCGCTGTCCCCCGCGACCGCCGAGGTGTACGCGCGGGACGTCGCCACGTTCGTACGGCTGGCGGGTGCGGACCGGGTGCTGGACGACCTCACGGGTGAGGACGTGGACGCGGTGCTGCTGGCGTTCGCGCGCAAGCCGGACGAGCGGCGGCGGGAGCCGGAGGCGGGGTTGCAGAGCGCGGGGTTGCAGAGCGCGGCGTCGCAGGCGCGGTTCCGCCGCTCGGTGTCGGCGTTGTTCAAGCACGCGGCGGTGGCGGGGTGGGTGCAGCTCAACCCGATGGCGGCCTCGTCGGTGACCGCCCGGGAGCGTGGCGGGTTGCGGGCCGAGCGGCGGGCGCTCACCAAGGAGCAGGCCGAGGGGTTGATCGGGGCGGCACGTTCTCCCGCCGAGGAGCCCGCGCGCAGGAAGGATCAGCGTACGGATGCCCGTGACGCGTTGATCGTGCTGTTGCTGGCGACGGTGGGGCCGAGGGTGTCGGAGCTGGTGCGGGCGAACGTCGAGGATTTCTACACCAATGACGGGGTGCGCTACTGGCGGATCTTCGGCAAGGGGGGCACGACGCGGGACGTGCCGCTTCCGCGTGACGTCGCCGAGGTGTTCGACGCCTACCTCGCGGTGCGGGCGGCCAGCCAGGAGAAGGCGCTGTTGTTGTCGTGGCGGGGCAGGCGGCTGGCCCGGGGTGACGTGCAGGGGGTGATCGACCGGGTGCAGCGGCGGGTGGAGCCGGGGCGGCGGCGAAGCGTGACGCCGCACGGGTTGCGGCACACGACCGCGACGCATCTGCTGGCGGACGGCACGGACATGGACGCGGTTCGCCGCGTGCTGGGGCACAGCGATCTGTCGACGCTCGGCCGTTATCGCGATGATCTCCCGGGTGAGCTGGAGGTGGCGATGCGGGCGCATCCGCTGCTGCGCGGCCCTCGGGGCGTGGCGGACGTCCCGGCTGCCGGGTCGGCCGATGCCTCGGCCGTACCAGGCGATCCGGAACACGGTGGCCCAGGTGACGCGGGTGAGCGCGGCGCTGAGGGTGACGGCCTGTCGGCCGGACGTTGAGCCCGGATCCGGCGTGTGCTCGCTGACCGGTCATAAAGCGGGACGTTGCCGTGCCGCTCCCCGGGCGGGTGTGGCCTCGGCGATGGCCCGGGCGATGACACGTCGGGGCTTCGCGGGCTGGACGACCTCGTCGAACCTCGCCGCTTTCACCGCGGCGGTGGAGTCGAGGCAACCGCCCGGGCGCAGAGTCACCGCGATCACCCGATTCCGGCCGCCGGCCGCGCATCGGCTCGCTGCGCGGTATGGGCTGCGAGTACGGCGTGAGCAGCCCGCCCGGCTGGAGGGCCGGGGCGAGCACTCAGGTGGACGGCGCACGACAGTCATCACAACAATCGCCATATGACCATGTTCTCCTCGCTTGCCTCCTTCGCCGTCGTCGCCGGCCTGATGACGATCGTTCCCGGTCTGGACACCGCCCTGGTCCTGAGATCGGCGATCACGGGCGGACGGCGGCACGCGTTCGCGACCGCGCTGGGCGTCAACACGGGCGTGTTGGTGTGGGGCGCGGGGGCCGCGGTGGGCGTGTCGGCCCTCCTGACCGCGTCGCAGACGGCGTACACGGTCCTGCGGCTGGCCGGAGCGGCCTATCTCATCTGGTTCGGGGCCACCATGGTGTGGCGCACGATGCGCGGGCGGCCCGCACCCTCGACGACCGCATCCTCAGCGAGCGCGTCCACGCAGCCCGCACCCCTCCAGCCCGCACTCCCCGAGCCCGCACTCCCCGAGGCGGCGAACGCGGAAGGCGCCGACCCGGAGGCGAAGATCGACTCCGCGCCGGTGACAGGGCCGGTGACAGGGCCGGCTGGGGCGTGGGCGCGCGGGTTGGTGACGAACCTGCTCAACCCCAAGATCGGCGTGTTCTACGTGGCCATGCTGCCGCAGTTCATCCCGGCGGACGCGCCACACCTGCTGACGGGCCTGCTGCTGGCGCTGGTGCACAACGTCGAGGGGATGGCGTGGTTCACCTTGCTGATCTTCGGTACCCACCTGGCGCGCGCCTGGCTGATGGGGGCCCGAGTCCATCGGATCATCGACCGGATCACCGGCACCGCTCTGGTCGGGTTCGGAGTGCGCCTGGCCCTGTCCGGCGACTGAGCGGCGAGCACGCTGTCGGCACCGCGTGCTGTACCTGAAGGACACCTCCCGTCCCGACCCGTGGAACCTGGACGTCTCCGTCAGGGAGCTCAAGGTCACCCTCTGGTACCCCACCAGGCAGAAGGGAGGTCAGCGCGCGCCGGACATGACGGCCAAGGAGTCGGAGCTGCCGCCAAAGGGATCATGAGATGGGTGACCAGCCGTTCAGACGGCGTGGTCGAGGGATCACTGACATAGACCTCACGCAGCGGCCCCGCCGGAAGATGGCCGCGCTCGGCGCACCAGGCGAGCAGCGCGTGCGCGGTGAGCGCGATCTGGTCGTAGGGCCCGACATGGGTGGCACGGGCGAAGGTGCCCCCGGGGAGGATGTCCAGCGACGTCCCGGGCGGCGCGCCGTGGCCGTGCCCGCCCGGGACCACCGTCCCCGGCAACACCACCGCGACCGTGACCGGGATCGTGTCGCCGAAGTCGACCGGGAACAGGCCGATGAGCCATACCGGCCCGCCGCCCGTCCCGGACTCGGCGGCTCTCTCCGGCCCGGCCCCCTGCCCAAGGGCGGCGAGCAGGCGGGCGACACAGGCGGAGGTGACCCGTCCGATCTCCTCCGGCGTGGCCGCGACGTCGCGGAGTACCGCGACGCGGCGCGGCGGCTCGGTCACCACGCTCACCTGCGGGGCGGGCAGGCCGCTCTCCAGGATCCGTTCCAGGGTCTGGAGCGTGCGACGCCGCCGGGCCAGCTCGGTTTCGAGATCATCCCGTACGCGGGCGAGTGCGGCGGCCGCCCGGCGGTCCCCCGTACGCGGGGATCCGGCATCGGCCACCTGGTCCGCCGGGACCGGGTTCAGCGTTTCTCCGGTGTCCACCATCGGCCCGATCACGGTGGCGATCACGGCGAGAGGGACGTCGAGGGAGCGCAGCAGCCCGATCGCCAGGGCGGCCCGCGCCTGCCCGGCCCGGTAGTAGCGGTAGCCGCTGTCCGGGTCGATCAACACGGGTTCGAGCAGTCCGAGGTCGGCGTAGTTGCGCAGCTGTTTCACGCTGAGCCGGGCCAGCCGGGCGAACTGCCCGATGGACAACAGGTCGTCGTTCACGCGATCCAGCATGGTCCCTCCCCCCGTGGGAGAGTCCACTCAGCACGTACGCTCCCGCTGCTCGGGCCGCGTACCACCGGCGACGGCGTGTGACGGCGCCGGGAGACGACGGGGCCACACGGTAAGGAAGAAACCCTTTACCGCAAGGAACGCAAGGAAGGGACGGAAGGAGGGCGACCCCGCCGGGAGACCCCTGCCGGACCCTCCGGGTCGGAGTCACGGAGTCACGGAGTAGAGGACGGCGAGGAGCGGGAGGACGGCGCGTCACAGCCGATCCGCGTCAGCGATCACCTCGAGGATGAACTCGCCGACGAGACGGACCCGCCGCTCGGGGTCGGCGAGCGAGGGGTCGGGCCAGGCGGTCGCCGGCTCACCACGCCGGTGGGCGAGGGCCGCCCGAATGAGCGAATGCCAACGCACGCCGAAGGTGTCGAGCGCGTACTCACCCGCGGTCTCCTTCGGGATCACCTCACCGGTGGCGATCGTGTGGTGCAGGCGGGGCGGGCCGAGCGCGCCCCAGGCCGCCAACGACTCCGCCATCCAGCGCGCCGGGACGAACGGCAGGCTCCGCACCCTCCCGGCCAATGCCCTGTCTGCCCAACTCCGCCAGTAGCCGTGCAGGTTGTCCAGGTTCCAGGCGCGCAGCCGGTCCGGTTCCGGGTCGAGGCCGAGCTCGTCCGGAGCCTGCCCCCGCACGGTGATCCCCCGCTCACGCAGCACCTTCCACATCACCGGGTTCACATCGAAGCCGCGGCCGCGGCCGAAGGACGGACCGGTGTGCGAGGCCAGCGGCCGGATCTCCGTCACCGGCCTGCCGAGGTCCCCGGCCGACACGAACACCCCGTTCATCGTCCCCGGGACGGTCGGCCGAACCCGGACCAGTGCTCGCCCGACGGCCCGGGCGTTCCCGGCCGGGTGGAGCACGCGCAGCCGGCGTACGTCCCGCGCGCTGAGGTCGCCCTCCACCACGGCGACGAAGTCGATGTCGCTGCGTCCCGCGCGCCACGCGCCCAGCGCCGCCGAGCCGACGACGTAGAAGCCGGTGATCCGCCCTGGGAGCAGCCGGTCGGCGACGGCCAGGTAGCCGGTGACGGGCCGTACGGCATCTGGATGCAGCATCCACGGAGTCTGCCACAGGCAGCCTTGACCACGCCGCAATACCGCGCCGCGACGACCGCGGTACCCGTCCACCTGCGCCGGAGAACGGGCGGCCCCTCCGCGGGGCATGGCGTTCCCGCCGGGGGACATGACGTTCCCGCACCGCCTCGCGCGGTCGGTACAGTGCACGCGCTCGGCGCACATCCCCCGGCATCGAAGCCGGGAGCCTGCCGGTCGAAACCGGCTTGACCCTCACGTCACGAGAGACCGCAGGCTGGACCATGAAAGGAGGAGAGCCATGAGCTACTCGGTCGGCCAGGTGGCGGCCTTCGCCGGTGTGACGGTCCGCACGCTGCACCACTACGACGAGATCGGACTGCTGTCCCCCAGCGAGCGGACCCACGCCGGATACCGCCGCTACAGCGAGCCCGATCTCGACCGTCTGCAGCGGGTCCTGTTCTACCGCGAGCTCGGATTCTCCCTGGAGGAGATCGCCGCCATCCTCGACGAGCCGGGCGTGGACGCGCTCACCCACCTGCGCCGCCAGCACGAACTGCTGCGCAGGCGGATCGTCAGGCTCACCGAGATGGCCGAGGCGGTCGAGACAGCGATGGAGGCCCAGATCATGGGGATTTCCCTCACCCCGCAGGAGCGGTTCGAGGTGTTCGGCGACTTCCGGCCCGAGGAGTACGCCGAGGAGGTGGAGGAGCGCTGGGGCGGCACCGACGCCTTCGAGCAGAGCAGACGCCGCACCGCGTCCTACACCAAGGAGGACTGGCTGCGGATCACGACGGAGGCGGCCGAGGCGCTGGCCGCGTTCGCCGCCGCGTACGAGGCCGGTATTCCTGCCGACGGCGAGCAGGCGATGGACGCCGCCGAGCGGCACCGCGCCCACATCAGCCGCTGGTTCTACGACTGCGGCTACGAGATCCACAAGGGGCTCGGTGAGCTGTACGTCAGCGACCCGAGGTTCACGGCGAACTACGAGTCCACTGCGGTGGGGCTGGCCCAGTACGTCCGGGACGCCATCCACGCCAACGCCGGCCGCAGGTCCTGACCCCCTCTTTCTGACCCACTGACCGGCTGACCGGTTCACCACCCGGCTGAGGTGGCCGCGCCGCGTCCTGATCACCGACATCGGCGTCCCGCGCCGACGACGGCGGCGAGGTGAGCCGGTCAGCCCGTACGGCCCGGCCCGCCTCCGGCCCGGCCCGCCGCCGTCATCCCTTCGCGGATGAGTCCCCACGCCCGTTCGGCGGTCCGGCGCCGAGCGGGGGCCGGAGTCCTGGCCAGGATCCCGGCGAGCATGCCGACGGCCAGGAGGAGATCGCCGCTGGTGAGGTCGCTCCGGATGCCGCCCGCTCGCTGGGCTCTGGAGAGCGGAGCCCCCAGCAGGGTCTCCACACGGGCATGGACGTCGCGGATGCGCGGGTCGATCGGCGCCATGCTGACCATGTCGATGAACGCGGTCGAGGCGATGGTCTGCTCGGTGATGAGCGTCAGCAGGTCGGTGAGTGTGGTGCCGGGTTCGGCCGCCAGCGCCTCCAGATCGTTCACGCTGTCCTCGAACACGGCCAGGGCCAGGCTGACGCGGTCGGGAAAGTGCCGGTAGAGGCTGCCCTGACCGACCCCCGCCCTGCGGGCGACCAAGCTGAGCGGCGCGTCGTAGCCGGCGTCGGCGAAGACCTCGCGAGCCGCGGCTATCAGCGCCGCACGGTTCTCCGCGGCGGCACTGGGCCCTCTGTTGGGTCGACGAGTAGCAGGCACAGCGGGTATTTTAACAACCGGACAATATTGTCCGGTTGTTTGCGGAGGCGACATGACCGACGGGACCGCACGAACCACCGGTCCTGATCAGCACGGCCTCCGACGCCAGTCGGCCTCACCGGACCTGGCGCCCACCTTCCCCCCAAAGGACTGAGCGCATGACCACCGACACCTTCACCGACCGCGTCAGCCTCATCACCGGCGCGGGCTCCGGAATCGGCCGCGCCATGGCCCTCGCCTTCGCCAAAGCAGGCGCCCGCGTCGTGGCCTGTGACATCAACGCGGAAAGCGCCGATCGGACCGCCGCCGAGATCGGCGACGCCGCCATCGCCGTCGCCGCCGACATCTCCGACGAGGAGGCGGTCACCGCGCTGGTCGAGCGGGCCATCGGCGAGTACGGCCGCATCGATGTGCTGTGCAACAACGCCGGAATCATGGACGACATGGCCCTGCCCGCCGACGTCACCCTCCAGCTATGGGAACGCGTCCTGCGGGTCAACCTCACCGGCACTTTCCTGCTCACCCACGCCGTTCTCCCCCACATGCTCGCCCAAGGCGCCGGCGCCATCGTCAACACCGCCTCCGAAGCCGGCATCCGCGGCGGCGCCGCCGGCGCCGCCTACACCGCCTCCAAGCACGGCGTCGTCGGCCTCACCCGCAGCGTCGCGTGGGCATACGCCAAAAACGGCATCCGCTGCAACGCCATCCTCCCCGGCCCCACCATGACCGGCATCGTGGAATCCGCCGCCTCCTTCGACCCCACCGGCCTGGCCCGCCTCGCCCCGGTCCTCGCCCTCGGCGAGAGCATGGCCCAACCCGAGCAGATGGCCGACGCCGCCCTCTTCCTCGCCTCCGGCGCCGCCTCGTTCATCAACGGCGCCATCGTCCCGGTCGACGGCGGCTGGTCGGCCGCCTGACGCGTCACGCACACCCCCAGATCGAAGGATCAGCACGATGACAGAGCAGTGGGACACCCACGTCGACGTCCTCATCGCGGGAACCGGCGCGGCCGGGCTGACCGCGGCCATCACCGCCGCCGACGCCGGGCTCGGCGTCCTCGTCGTGGAGAGCACCCCGAAGTGGGGCGGCACCACGGCCGTCTCCGGCGGCGGCCTGTGGATGCCGGTCAACCCGCTCATGATCCGGGCCGGCGTCCCGGACTCCGTCGAGGAGGCCCTGCAGTACATGCAGGCGTCCATCGGCGACGCCGGCCCCGCCTCCTCCCCCGAGCGCAGGCGCGCCTTCCTCGACAGCGGGCCCGCGGTGATGCGGCTGCTCGGCCGCCTCGGCGTCCGCTGGACCCGGGCCAAGGACTACCCCGACTACTATCCCGACCGCCCCGGCGGCAAGGTGGGCCGCGGAGTCGAGGTGGCGCCCTTCGACACCAAACTGCTCGGCGCCTGGTACGCCACCGCCCGCGCCGCAGACGGGCTCCCCGCACCGGTGACCACCGACGACGTGTGGCTGCTGGCGCGGGCCTGGTCCACCCCCAGAGGCTTCGTCCGCGGCGCCCGCTTCGTCTTCCGCACAGTCGGCGGCCTCGCGTCCGGCAAGCGGCTGGTGGGCCTGGGCGGCGCCCTGAGCTGCTCCCTCATGCACATCGTCCGCACCCAGCAGACCCCGGTCTGGTTGTCGTCGCCGATCGTCGAGTTGATCACCGAGGACGGCGCCGTCGTCGGCGCGGTGATCGACAAGAAGGGCCGCCGGATGCGCGTACGCGCGCGGCGCGGCGTCGTACTCGCCGCCGGGGGATTCGCCCGTAACGCGGAGTGGCGGCAGAAGCACCACGGCATCCCCGGCTACTCCGCCGCGCCGGAGGGCGACCTCGGCACCGCCATCGACCTCGGCGCCAGGGCCGGGGCCGCGCTGGAACTCATGGACGACGCCTGGTGGGGCGCGGGCACCGTCGGCCCCGACGGCACCCACGGCTTCATTCTGTCGGAGCGGTCCATGCCGTTCTCCATCGTGGTCGACGCGGCCGGCGAGCGCTTCACGAACGAGTCGGCCTCCTACATCGACTTCGGCCACGCCATGCTCTCCCACACCGTGCCGGGGCCGACCTGGCTGGTCACCGATGTCCGGCACGCCCGCCGCTACCTGTCCACCGCCTACGTGGGCCGCAAGAAGCAATGGCTGGCCGCCGGCACCCTGGTCGAGGCCGCGTCGCTGCACGAACTCGCGGACATCACCGGCATGGATCCGGTACGGCTGGCCGCGACCGTCAAACGGTTCAACGGCTTCGCCCGCACCGGCGTTGACGCCGACTTCGGGCGCGGCAGGACCGTCTACGACAATTACTACGGCGACCCCAGGGTCAAGCCGAACCCCAACCTCGGCCCGCTGGAGCGCGGCCCCTTCCGCGCCCTGCGGCTCTACCCCGGCGACCTGGGCACCAAGGGCGGCCTGCTGACCGACGCCGACGCCCGCGTGCTCCGCGAGGACGGCACCGTCATCCCCGGCCTGTACGGCGCGGGCAACACCACCGCCTCGGTCATGGGCCGCACCTACCCCGGTCCCGGCTCGACCATCGGCCCGGCCGTCGTCTTCGGCTACCGCGCCGCACGGCACGCCGCCACGCCCGCCTGAGAACCACCAGGACCCCGGCCAGAACGGCAGCCACGAACGGCGGCGCCTTCCCACGCGAAGGCGCTGCCGCCGGCCATGGCGTCAGCACGCCGCGCCGGGACGCCCGCCACATCCCCTTGCACAACCTTGAAGTGGTGGGTGGAGGTGGACGTGCTGACGGGATGTCGAAGCCCCGCAGGCGATGTCCTCGCCGGTGGCGTCGAGCCCGGCCCCGCGCACCGGGCAGGGACCGGCGTCCGCTACATACGGGCCGCGGACGTGTGCCACAGGCCGTCCCACGACACGATCCGGGGCCATTCCATGGGAGGGTTACCGCGTTCACCTGCGTGAAATGCAACCGAAACACCGGCTGGCCAGGATGGCGTCATGATCAGGGCGATTCTGTTCGACCTCGACGAGACCCTTTTCGACCACCGCCAGGCGGTCGCCTACGCCGCGACCACCTGGACGGAGTCGTTCTCGCCCGGGCACGAACTGCTGACAGAGGTCCCCGCCCTCTGGCTGGACCTGGAGGACAGACACCTCCCCTCCTGGTACGCCGGGGAGTGCTCCTTCGACGAGCAGCGCCGCAGGCGGCTCCGGGACTTCTGCCGGCGCCTCGGCCTGCCCCTCCCCACCGACCTCGACGCGGCGTACGGGGACTTCCTCCTGCACTACGAGGCCGCCTGGGCGGCCTTCCCCGACGCCGCCCAGGCGATGGACGCGCTGTCCGGCCTCGGCCTGACGCTCGGCGTGCTCACCAACGGCGTACCGGTCCAGCAGGAGGCGAAACTGCGCCGCATCGGCCTGATGGACCGTCTCGACCCCGTCCTGACCCCCGACGCGCTCGGCGGCAACTTCAAACCCACCGCCGCGTGCTACCTCGCGGCGGCCGCCAAACTCGGCCTGCGCCCGCAGGAGATCCTCCTCGTCGGGGACAACCGCGACCTCGACGCGATCGGCCCCACCACGGTGGGCATGCACGGCGTCTGGCTCGACCGCTACGGCACACCCCAGGAGCGGGACGACCACGCGACCGGCGGCCCTCCCCGGATCGCCTCGCTCCTGGAACTCCCCGCGCTGCTCAACTGACCCATGTCATCTTCTCGGCAGCGCCGGCCGAGGAGGGGGCTCACCCGCATGCCCGGTAACAGAGCCTGCTCGATGGTCTCCGGACCCCGGAGGTGGACGGCGGTCCACATGGTGGATCCTCATGGTGGATCCTCACGCGGTGGCCTCCCTTACCGCGGTCCGGATTTCGTCCAGCAGGGCGGTGAGGTCGGCTTCGGTGGTCTCCGGGTGGAGGATGCAGGCACGCAGCGCCGCCGTGCCGGAGAGCCGGGTGCCGGTGAGGAAGGCGTGGCCGCGGCCTTGCACGATGGCGGGGATGGCCTGGTTCAGTGCGTCTGTCGCGGCCGGGTCGAGCGTGACGGACCGATAGCGGAAGGCGATGACGGAGGTGACGGCCGGTGCGAGCAGGTCGAAGTCGTCGGAGGCTTCGATCATGGCGGCGAGGGTGCGCGCGAGCCGGGTGGTTCGCCCCACCAGGCGGACGATTCCCTCGCGCCCGAGGTGGGAGATCGTGGCCCATACCCGCAGCGCGCGGAACGGACGGGTCTGTTCGGGTCCGTACTCGGAAAACCACCCCAGTGCGTCGGCCTCGTCGTCGCGAAGATAGGGCGGTACGAGGCTGAAGGTGTCGCGCGCTCCGACGGGATCGCGGAAGAGGACGCAGCCGGCGTCGACGGGGACGCCGAGCCACTTGTGCGGGTCCAGGACGAGGGAATCCGCCAGTTCCAGCCCGGCGTAGAGGTGGCGGGCTCCCTCGGCGAGAATGCCGAGGGCGCCATAGGCGCCGTCGATGTGGAACCACAGCCCGCATTCACGGGCGATCCCGGCGACTTCTTCCAGAGGGTCGACAGTGCCGGTGTTCACCGTCCCCGCGCTGGCCGCGACGAAGAACGGCCGCACGCCCGCCTCCCTGTCCGCCGTGATCATGCGGCGCAGTGCGCCGGTCTCCATGCGGTAGGCGCCGTCGACCGGAACCGTGCGGATGTACCGACTTCCCATACCGAGGAGTTCCGCCGCCTTGCGCAGACAGCTGTGTGCCTCGGCCGAGGCGTAGATCGCCAGCGGACGCTGTCCGTACAGACCCGTCTCGCGCACGTTGTGGCCCTGTCGGCGGACAGCCCGCTGTCGGGCGGTGGCCATCGCGATGACGGTGGCCACCGAAGCCCCGCTCGCCAGCAGTCCGGCCCCCGGTTGGTACGGGAAGTCCACCAGCTCCGCCAGCCACCGCACGACGGTACGCTCCAGCAGGACACCGGCGTGTTCTCCCCCCGCGCAGCTCGGGTTCATCGCCGCGGCCAAAGGTGCGACCAGGACACCGGCGGGCGAGGGCGGGGAGTTGACCCAGCCGAAGAACCGGGGATGCCCGTTGCCCATCGGGTAGGGCAGGATCCGGTCGCGCACGTCGTGCAGCAGGTCCGCCAAGGGGCGCCCCGCCCCGGGCAGCGGCTGCCGGGTAAGCCATGAGCGGTCCGCTTCGGCCACCGGACGCCACACCGGCCCGCCTGGCACGGCGGCCAGATGATCGACTGCCAGGTCCACCGCCGACCGGCCCGCTCGTCGCAGGTCATCCATCATGGCCTCCATGCGGGGGACGGCCGTGGGAGCCGGCTGCGGGGCCCAGCGTCATGGCCAGGTAGTACACGCATGGGCCGGCGGAATCGTTGGCGAAGGCGTGCCGGCGGTTTCCGGGGAAGTAGGCGGCGTCCCCGACCTCCAGGCGGTGCGGAACACCGTCGACGGTCAGGCGCAGACACCCCGTCTCCACCGCCACGTACTCGTGCGACCCCGGCGCGTGCGGGGAGAACTCCCCCGCATCCACGCCCGGCCCCAGGGTGGTGCGCATGAACTCGAACTCGACATCCGGCAGGACAGGGGACAGAATCCGCCGTTCCCACCCGGAGGGATCCCGTACCACGTGCTGCCGGTCGCCGGGCAGGACCACGACATCGGGACGTACCGGCTCATCCAGAAGCCGGGCGATCGAGGTGCCCAGCGCGGTCGCCAGCCGGTCAAGGACCAGCACACTCGGCGTCTTGGCGCCGCGCTCCACCTCGGACACCATGCTTCGACTGACCCCGCTCAGCTCGGCGAGCCGCTCCAACGCCATGCTCCGGGCCCGCCGCTCAGCCCGGATCCTGGCCCCCAGCTCGCCCATGGACAAACCACTAGAAAAAGTGTTGCCGTCACCCATTCGCCCACTATAGCGATCGCCTTCCGCTTTAGAAGATGATCCCTGCCCGCGGGAGTGGCGGACCAAGTACGCGAGCAAGGGGCTGAGGCGCCGGCCAGAGGGCTCGTTTGCCGGGTGATGTGACCCTCCGCTTATGTTTGGTTGCGGTTCCGCTGGTTTCCCCCGGAAGGGCCTGCCGTGACGCGCCCAGGCGATCTCAGCCGACCCGGTTCGCCGCGACCCGGCGGCGGGCGTAGCCCAGACGCTCGTACAGCCGGACGGCGGACCCGTTCCAGTCGTCCACCATCAGCGCCGCCCGGCCGTGATCGGCCAGCAGCGCCGCCGTCACGAACCGGCACACCCGCTCGGCCAGCCCGCGCCCCCGCGCCCGCTCGGCGGTCGCCACCCCCGCCAGGAGCCCCACAGTGGGCGCGGACCACGCGTCGGCCGCGACCGCCACCAGCGCCTCCGCCGCGTCCCGGACCCCGGCCCACCGCGACACCCGGGCGATGCCCGGCACCGCGTACGAGGACGGGTTCGCCCGCGCGAGCAACTCGCCCACCTCGGGACCGGCGGCTGGGCCCAGCCATCCCGGCTCCGACCCCGCCATGGACCCCGGCAGGGATCCGGGATCCCGCTCGGCCTGCCTCCCGCGCCCCTCGCGGCCACCGGTCGCGGAAGCGGGAGCGGAAGCGAGCGAGGTGGTGACCATCCACGAGAACGGCACCGCCTCCGTCAACCCCTCGACCCGCGCCGACATCTCCATGATCAGCTCGACGTCACCGAACAACCGGTACGTCGGCCCCGACTCGGCCAGCGCATGCCGCACGAGCGGCAGAGCGCACGCCGCGCTCCCCCCGACGGCGAGCCGGTCACGGCGGGACGCACCCGGACTGGCCACCGCCACCGCGTCACCCAGCGCCCACGCCCGCACTCCCGGCCGCATCCCCTGAGCCGCCCACACGATCAGATCGTCGTCCCCGCACGCGTCGACGACCTCGGCGACCGTGGTCAGCTCCCGGAGCGCCCCACCCCGCCACGGCGCCGACGAAGAAGACGACGACGCAGCCGGGGACCGTACCGCGGGCGGCTCAGGAGCCGACGTCACAGGATCGCGCCCGGCGCGTACGCGGCCGCCTCCGGATAGCGTGCCGTGATCTCACCCACCCGCTCGACGAGCGCCGCCACCTGCCCCGACGCCGCACCCGTGAACGAGATCCGATCGGCCAGCAGCGCGTCGAGCCGCTCCCTGTCCAGCGGGAACCGCTCGTCGGCGGCGAGCCGGTCCAGCAGCGCGTTCGCCGACCCCTGCGACCGCATCGCCAGCGCCGACGCCACCGCGTGCTCCTTGATCAGCTCGTGCCCCGTCTCCCGGCCGACACCCGCGCGCACCGCCGCCATCAGCATCTTGGTCGTCCCGAGGAACGGCAGGTACCGATCGAGCTCCGCCTCGATCACCGCCGGGAACGCGCCGAACTCGTCCAGCACGGTCAGCATCGTCTCCACCAGGCCGTCGAACGCGAAGAACGCGTCCGGCAGCGCCACCCGGCGCACCACCGAGCAGGACACGTCGCCCTCGTTCCACTGATCCCCGGCCAGCTCGCCCACCATCGACGCGTACCCGCGCAGGATCACCGTCAGGCCGTTGACCCGCTCACAGGAGCGCGTGTTCATCTTGTGCGGCATCGCCGAGGAACCGACCTGGCCCTCCTTGAAGCCCTCCGTGACCAGCTCGTGCCCGGCCATCAGCCGGATCGTCTTGGCCAGCGACGACGGCGCGGCGGCCAGCTGCACCAGCGCCGACACCACGTCGTAGTCCAGCGAGCGCGGGTACACCTGCCCCACGCTGGTGAACCGGCGCGCGAAGCCCAGATGCGCGGCGACCCGATCCTCCAGATCCGCCAGCTTCTCCGGCGTGCCGAGCAGATCCAGCATGTCCTGCGCGGTACCGACCGGACCCTTCACCCCGCGCAGCGGATACCGCTCGATCAGATCCTCGAGCCGCCCGAACGCCACCAGCAGCTCGTCCGCCGCCGTCGCGAACCGCTTGCCCAGCGTGGTCGCCTGCGCGGCGACGTTGTGCGAACGCCCGGCCATGACCAGCTCGGCGTTCTCGGCCGCCAGCCGGGACAACCGCGACAGCAACGCCACCGTCCGCGCCCGCACCAGCAGCAGGCTGTCGCGGATCTGCAACTGCTCGACGTTCTCGGTCAGGTCACGCGAGGTCATCCCCTTGTGCACCTGCTCGTGACCCGCCAGCGCGTTGAACTCCTCGATCCGGGCCTTCACGTCGTGCCGGGTGACCCGCTCCCGCGCGGCGATGGAGGCGAGATCGACCTGCTCGGCCACCTTCTCGTAGTCGGCGACCGCCTGCGGCGGCACCTCCACACCGAGGTCGGCCTGGGCCCTGAGCACCGCGAGCCACAACCGGCGTTCCAGCACCACCTTGTGCTCGGGAGACCACAGACGGGCCAGCTCCGCCGAGGCATAGCGGGCGGCCAGGACATTGGGGATACGCGGCTTGTCACTCACGTTGCCTCAGTTTATTGAGTGCCCCCGGTACGGCTCGCGCCGGTCCCCCACAGGAGAACCGGCGCGCACCGCGTCCGTTCCGGATCCGCCCCGAACAACGTCCCCTTTCGGCGTCGATTCGGCGTCTGATCCGGGATGAACCGGCTACTTCGACGGCGCGAGCGCGTCCTTGTCGTACACCTTCACGTCCGCTTCCGGACGGTCCTTCGGCGTACGGCGCAGCCGCTCCTTCATCCGCTCCACGATCGTGTAGAGCGTCGGCACCAGCACCAGCGTCAGCAGCGTCGAGGAGATCAACCCACCGATCACCACGATCGCCAGAGGCTGCGAGATGAACCCGCCCGACCCCGTCACGCCCAGCGCCATCGGCGTCAGCGCGCAGATCGTCGCGATCGCGGTCATCAGGATCGGCCGCAACCTGCGCCGTCCTCCCTCCAGCACCGCCTCGACGATCCCCAGCCCCTGCTCGCGGTACTGGTTGATCAGGTCGATCAGCACGATCGCGTTGGTCACCACGATGCCGATCAGCATCAGCATGCCGATCAGCGCCGGGACTCCCAGAGCGGTGTCAGTCACCAGCAGCAACCCGATCGCACCCGTCGCCGCGAACGGGATCGACACCAGCAGGATCAGTGGCTGCACGAAGCTGCGGAACGTCGCCACCATGATCATGAAGACGATCGCCACCGCCAGCAGCATCGCCAGCCCGAGGTCCGCGAACGCATCCTCCTGGTCCGCGCTCGCCCCGCCGATCTCGTACGACACGCCCGCCGGCAGCCTCAGACCCTTCAGCTTGTCGGTCACCTTCACCGTGATCGCGCCCAGGTCCGCCGCGTCCGCCTTGCCCGACACGGTCGCCGTACGGTCACCGTTCAGACGGGTGATCTGGGTCGGCCCGTCCGCCCGCACTACATCCGCCACCGAGCTCAGCTTGACCAGACCTGAGGCGGTCGGCAGTGTGATCTTCTCGATCTCCGCCAGGCTCGCCGGAGCGTCACCCATCCGCAGCACGATGTCGCTGGACCGGCCGTCCAGGCTGATCGACCCCAGCGGCGCGCCGCGGAACGCCTGCGCGACGAGCTGGCCGACACCCATCTCGGTCAGCCCCCTGGCCGCGGCCTTCTCCCGGTCCACGTGGACCTCGATCCGGGGCGCGCTGTCCTCCAGGTTGGAGGAGACCTCCCGCAGGCCCGCGACCCCCGACATCGCCTCGCCCACCGCGGCCGCCGCCGTCTTCAGCTCACCGGTGTCCGCACCCTGCAGGATGACCTGCACCTGGTCGGAGCTGAACCCGCCCTCCGAACCGCCGACGGTGATCTCACCCGCGCCGGACAGGCCCTTCAGCCGGTTGCGCAGCGACTCCTGGAACGCCGCCGTGTCCACGCCCTCGGCCACCGTCACCGAGTACGACGCGCGGTCGGCGCTGCCGCCGAGCCCGCCCATGAACTGGTTGCCGCCGCCCACCGTCACCTGGTACGACTCGATCTGCGTGAACTCGGAGAAGACCGTCTCGACCTTCTTGGCCGCCGCGTCCGTGACGGGCAGCGCGGTGCCGACGGGCATCCGCTGCGTGACCGAGATCGAGTCGTTGCCCGAGGAGTCCAGGAAGTTCGTCTTCAGCTTCGGCACCAGCGCCATCGTGCCGGCGAACACCACGAACCCGATCACCAGCGTGACCAACCGGCGCCGCGTCGCGAACCGCAGGACCGGCAGGTACATCCGCTGGAGCGGGCTGCGCAACTCCCGCAGCTCCGCCTCCTCCCGTACGGCCTCCGCCTCCGCCGGTGACAGCACCGGAGCCTTCAGGAACCAGTACGCCAGCACCGGGATCACGGTCAGCGACACCACCAGCGACGCGAGCAGCGCCACCGTCACGGTCACCGCGAACGGGCTGAACAACTGGCCCACCATGCCGCCGACGAACGCGATCGGCAGGAACACCGCGACCGTCGTCAGCGTGGACGCGGTCACCGCCCCCGACACCTCGCGCACCGCCGTGACGATCGCCTGCCGCTTGTTCTCCCCGTAACCGAGGTGCCGCTTGATGTTCTCCAGTACCACGATCGAGTCGTCCACGACCCGGCCGACCGCGATCGTCAACGCGCCCAGCGTCAGCAGGTTCAGCGAGTAGTCGCCCACCCACAACGCGATGAGCGCCATCACCACCGACAGTGGGATCGACACCGCCGTCACGATGGTCGACCGTACCGACAGCAGGAACACCAGGATGACCAGCACCGCGAACGCCAGGCCGAGCAGGCCCTCGGTGGTGAGGTCCTCGATCGACCGCTCCACGTACGGCGCCTGGTCGAACACGACCGTCAGCTCCGAGGCGTCCCCGACCGATCGGGTCAGCTCCGGCAGCGCGGCCCGCACGTCATGGGAGATCCGTACCGCGTTGCCGTCCGGCTTCATCGTGATCGACACGCCGAGGCTGGGCTTCCCGTTGGTCCGGGTCAGCGTGGACGCGTCGGTGTCCTTGACCGTGATGTCGGCGACGTCGCCCAGCTTGACCGGCTTGGGCTGCGTCGGCTTGGCCGCGCCCTGCGTGCGGCCGGGGATCTGCCCGCCCGCGCCCGTGGCCGCACCGCCCGTGGCACCGGAGACACCGCCGGCGCCGCCGGTACGGCCGGTCGCTCCGGCGCCGCCCGTGGCGGCACCCGCGGGCGCGGCGGGGGCGAGGTAGAGGTTCTTCAGGTCGTCGACCGTCTCGATGCGGTCACCGACCTGCACGGTCAGCGTGCGGTCCTTCTCCGTGACACCGCCCGCCGGGATCGCCACCCCGTTCGCGCGCAGCAGTTCGGGGATCGAGGCGGCCGACAGGCCGCGCATCGCGAGCTTGACCTGGTCGGGCGTGATGACGACCTGCTTCTCCCGCGCCCCGGAGACGGTCGCCTCCCGGACACCGTCGATGCCCTGAAGCTTCGGCACCATGATCCGCTCGAGCCGGTCGAACATCGTGTGCTGGTCGCCCACGTCACCCACGGCGATCACCATCACCGGGATGTCGTCGGTGTTGCCGGCGATCACCTGCGGATCGACGCCCGAGGGAAGCCGCGCGCCGATGCGCCCCACGGCCTGCTGCATCTTGCCGACGGCGGCGTCGATGTCGGTGCCATACTCGAACGCGACCTGAATCTGCGCCAGGCCCTCCTTGGACGTTGAGGTGATGTCGGTGGCGCCCGCGATGCCCTGGAAGCTGTTCTCGATCGGCTTGGTGACCTGTTCCTCGACGATCTCGGGCGACGCGCCGGGGTAGGCCGCCACCACGAACGCCCCTGGGAAGCTCAGGGACGGGAACAGTTGCTGCTTGAGAGAGGGAATCGCGAAGGCGCCCAGCGCGCTGAGCACGACCGCGATCATCATGACGAGAGTGCGGTTGCCCAGGCTCAGGCGAGCCAGGAAGGTCATCTGGCGAAGCTCCTTCACGGATGATCATGGAGAAAGGATTCGCCCCACCCTAACACTTCGCCTCATGCGAATAATTCACCTTCGAATTAATGACTGGTAAACTGACTCGCCGACGCGAGAGGTGAACGTGGGCGACAACGAGGCGACAGGACAGCCGGGCGGAGAGCGCGACGAGCGGTGCGCCCTGATCGACCGGCTCGTGCAGCTCCAGCGGACACTCGGCCGCTTCCTCGCCCACGACCGCTCCACCCCGCTGCTCGCCTCCAGCCTCACCATGCAGCAGCTCAAGGTCGTCGTGATGCTCTTCTTCCGCGACGCCTCCTCCGGCCAGCACCTCGCCAGAGCGCTCGGCACCGGCCTCGGCACCGTCACCGGGATCGTGGACCGCCTCGTCGCGCAGGGCCTCGTGAGCCGCCGCGAGGACCCCACCGACCGGCGCGTACGCCTCGTCGAGCTCACCACCCGCGGCCGCCTCCTCGCCGAGGAGCTCATCGACGCCGGGACGTCCAACTACACGCGCCTACTCGGCCGGCTGGACACCGAGACCCTCCACACCCTCGAGAAGGTGATGGTCAAGGTCCAGGAGGCGGCCGACGACATGCTCGCCGGGAACACGCACCCCGCGCCCTGAACCACGCCACCCGCGAGCCGGCGCCACCCGCGTACGTCCTGCCCGCACCGACGATTCGCCGCTGCCCCCTGCCCTTCCACGACCGAGGAAAGATAGGATGATCCGCTATGTCGTCCTATATCGAGGGACTGTTCTCCCTCCGTGGCCGCACCGCCCTCGTCACGGGTGGCAGCTCGGGCATCGGCCGGGCCATGGCCGAGGCCATCGGCCGCGCCGGCGCCGCCGTCGTCATCGTCGCCCGCCGCGAAGCGGAGCTCGCGGCAGCCGTACGCGACCTCGAAGGGCACGGCGTACGCGCCGCGGCCATCAGCGCCGACCTCGGCGACCGCGCCGCCGTCGCGCGCGTCTGCGCCGAAGCCCCGGAGATCTTCGGCGACATCGACATCCTCGTCAACGACGCCGGCAACAACATCCGCCGCCCGATGGCCGAACTCACCCCCGACGACTACGACCAGACGATCGCGGTCAACCTCACCGCGCCGTACCTGCTCGGCCAGCACTTCGGCCCCCGCATGGCCGCCCGGGGCCGGGGGCGCATCATCAACGTCGGCTCCCAGCAGTCGATCAGCGCCTTCGGCGACAGCGGAGCCTACGGAGCCTCCAAGGCCGCCGTCTGCGGCCTCACCAGGTCACAGGCCGAGGCGTGGTCCAAGAACGGCGTCACCAGCAACACGATCATCCCCGGATTCGTGCTCACCCCGCTCACCGCCCCCGCCCAGGCCATCCCCGGACGCGTCGAGGCACTCGCCGCCCGCTCCATGACCGGCCGCAACGGGCTACCCGCCGACTTCGCCGGCATCGCCGCCTTCCTCGCCGGCGACGCCTCGGCCTACGTCACCGGCCAGACCATCTGCGTCGACGGCGGATTCAGCGTTCACTGACGTCGCGGCTCACCCGGCGACCTCCCTCTGACCATGGGACGGCACGGCCGCCACGCAGCCGGGTCAACCGGCGGTCCAATGCGCCGGACGGCTGAGCGCCGGCGGCAGCGTGGTGGCGGCATTCCCCTTGGCCGCGTTGACCTGGGACTGAGTGAGGAAGATGCTGCCCGTGAGATCGGCGCCGCTCAGGTCGGCGTCGCGAAAGTCCACCCCGATCAGGTCAGCCCACCTCAGGTCGGCCTTCGTGAGGTCGGCCGCGATGAGATAGGCCCCACGGAGATTGGCCCCCCGCAGATCGGCGCCCTTGAGCCTGGCCCCGATCAGGTCGGCTCCCCTGTGGTTCTTCTTGCGGCCGGGGACGCCGGCCCGCACCAGTTCGCTGACGCGCAGGAGAAGACCGTTGACGTCCTGCCGCACCCCTGCGACGTCCACCTCCGCGAGCGCTTCGGCGCTGCCGCGCGTGAGGCCGTCCACCTCGTCCAGCGCGCGACGAAGATCGGGGTGAATGGAGCGAGCGGCAGGCAGGGACAGCGCCTCGGCCAGATACCACAGCAGTTCGTGGAGCTGCCGCATGACGGCGAACACGTCGAACATCCGCCGCGCTGTCTGGGGCGCCTGCCGCCAGCTCTGACCGCCGAAGGTGATCTGGGAGACCTTCTGTCCCGCGCCCAGGCAGTCGAAGACGGTACATCCGGGAAACCCACGCTCACGGAGATTCGCGTGGATCCCGCAGCGGAAGTCCGCCCGCAGGTTCGCGCACGGCTGCCCCGCGTCCTTGTCGACCGCGAAATCGGCCGACGCGGCGAAGGGCAACGCGACACAGCACAGCCCGAAGCAGTTCGCACAGTCGGCGCGCAGACCGAGACGGTCACTCTCGGCGGAAGGGGCTTGGCTCTTCTGGGACAACGTGCGTGATCTCCTGCCGTACAAGGGGTGAATCGGGGGTGAGCACCGCATTTCGGCGGGCTCTACGACACACCATTGTCGCCGACCGGATGCGGGACGAAGTAAAGCGCAGCCCACCAGGCGGCAGTACTCGCTGCGCCGAGGCGCCCGCTGCTCGGGCTCAGGTGCGTTTGTTTTGTTCGGCCGGGAAAATCGATCTTCTGACAACCGATCGCCTTTACAACGTAGATTCATAACTCCGAATCGGCCGGTGGATGGCCACGCGGACCTCCCAAATCACCTCCGCCGCACCGCGAACCGAACCTCAGACCATGGGGGTTAGCCTGATGAGGAACACGGGAGGGATCACCATGACCGACTACGGCAGTGTGTCCACCACCGGCGACACCTGCACGCTGTACTTCGAGCGCCGCCTCCCCCACCCTGTCGAGCGTGTCTGGCGCGCCATCAGTGAGCCCAAGCACCTCATCGAATGGCTCGCGGAAGTCGAGATCGAGCTACGCCCCGGAGGCCGTGTCACGCTTCGCTGGCTCGGGACGGACGAGCACGGCAAGCAGACCGGGCAGCCCCTCGCCCACGGAGTGATCAGCGACTTCAAGCCCCCGCACGTCCTCCAGTTCGACACCGACGTGCACGGAACGCTCCGCTGGGAGCTGGAGGGAGACGGCAGCGGCTGCCTGCTCGTCTTCAACGCGATCGGCGACTACGGCGACCAGCTGACCAAGATCCTGGCCGGCTGGCACGCCCATCTGGACTTCCTGGCCGACTCCCTCGAGGGGCGCGTCGTCGACTGGCCCAACTGGCCGCGTACGCGCTGGGAGGTCCTGCACGGCTACTACAGGTCACGCTGACTCCTGCCCAGTACGGCCCGCTCCGGGCGGGGGCGCGGCGGTCACGAACGATCCTGAATGGGCGCTGGCGAGGTCGTCCGCCTGGACGCTCGGAATCGGTCGCCCGACGTGGTGTTTCATCCCCTGCCGTTCGGTTTTCCGGGTGGTGCTGGGGCCGGTTGGCGGCCTGTCGGGAAACCGGCTGATTCCGACACCCCGAGAAGGCGCCACAGCGCGATCAAGCCCCCGTTGGGGCTGGGGACACGTTGGGAGCGGAGGACCGACTTATGGTGGGCACGCGAGGTCCGCAGTGGAGGCGCACTCTGATGAACGGGCTTCGCCGTACTGGATGGGTGCCTGGATGAACCCTCCAGGCCGGTGGCGCGTCCCTTAGGTATGAAGAGATCGCGTTTGACCGTCATCGCGGTGCTTGCGTCGTTGTGCGCCTGCGGCCAGTCTGGTGCTGGTCCGGTACCCGCTGTGGCCGGGACCGAGACGATCGTCGGGACCGAGACGATCGTGTTGCCGCGGGCCGACCAGCCCAAAGCGCATCGGCCCACCCTGGAGCGGCTCAAGCGAGAGGCGGCGTCGTCGGGCCGGCCCCTGGAGGAGGTCGTCAAGCGGTACGCGACCCGGGTGGCTGCTACCTCGTCGCCCAAGCCGACGGACTTCGAGGGTTACGACCCCGCGGTGACCGACCCGGACGTGGCGATCGACGGCATTCCCTACGCCGAGCTGGTCGACCTCGGGACCGTCGCCAAATCGGAGGGCATCTCCTACGAGGAGGCCATCGACCGCTTCGGCTCACAGTCGTCCAACAGCCGGGTGATCGACAAACTTAATGCGGAGTTCCCCGACGAGATCTCCGGCGTCAGATACGTCGACGACCAGCGGGGGCTGCGCATCGGCTTCAAGGGTCCGATCCCGGCTCGCGCGATCGAGCTGGCCAGGACCCTCCCCACGGAGGTCACCCTGATCGGCGGCAAGGGATTCTCGACCGCGGAGCTCCGGCGGGCCCAGGACACGGTCGTCTCCTGGCTCCGATCCCGTCCTGAGGTGGCCACGATGATGGCGCACCCAGATGAGGAGACCGGCCAAGTCATGGTCACAGTTCAGCCGAAGGTGATGCCGGACGATGCGGAGGAGTTCAAGCGTGGGCTTCAGCTCCCGCAGCTGGACAATCCGCACATCACCGTCGAGGTCACGCTCTCCGCCGAATCGATCGCCGTTCGCCCGCAGTGAGGGCCACCGAAGCCCCCGGCGCGCCAACGTCCCCGCGGGGCCGGCGCGGCGGCTCACGTGGCGGCTCGATCGCCACCGTACGGCGAGCTGACCGCGAGGGGCCGGTACAACTCGGCGCCATGCGGCAAACTACTGCTCTTTCACTTTCTCCCGGGCAAGCTCGGCGACGAACGTGCCGCACGAACACGATCAAGCAGAAACGGCCCACTGTCGTGATCAATGCGGCACGACCACGCCGAGTTCGCGGAGCCGGGCGACTGCCAACGACAGGCACAGTGCGGCGCTGGCGGCATCAGCACGCATGCCCACCACCAGCGGGCCGCCGCTCGCCGCGAAGGTCCAGGAAGGCCGCCCCTCCGCCAGCCTCTCGGCATCAACCCTGAGCATTGCACCGATGCCCTGCTCGGCGAGCCACTCCAAGATGAGCAGGGCCGCGTCCTCGATCCCGTCATCGTGATCGGCCTTCGGCCATCTGTCTTTCCGCCCGGTCACGAGACGACCGCATAGACCGGAACCGCAGCCGGAGTGCCGGAAGGCCGGGTGCGTTCGGAGAACTCACCCGGCATTCTGGAGGCGCTCCCAAAGCATCGTGAGCCATGGCGGACCGTCCTGCGCGGGCGCGGAACGAAGTGGATGCACGGGAGCCGACTCGATCACGTGCAGGAGCGACCAGGCCACACCGTGACAGCCGTCCGGCCCGAAGCACCCGGCCAACAGCTCCGCTTCCTCGACAGTCACCGGAGCGGAGATCGCATGAAGCTCGCTCTCCCGATCGGCGATCTCTTCGAACTCGGCATCCTCACTGGGCAGAGGACCCGCATCAACGAACTTCGACACCTCAGGCCTCACCACAAAACGATCTTCTCACAAAATTGCGTCCCTTCCACAGAGCTACCTGGCCGCGTACGGGCCCTGGACCAGGTGCTCATCGGGTGGCGACGGTGAGGGTGACGGCCAGTTCGGCGAAGGCGGCGGCGGCGGGGAGCGGGTCCGCGGGCAGGACGAGGAGAACGGTGCGCTCGGCCGCCGGATCCAGCGGGATCGCATGTACGCCCGCGCGGTGGGCGGGCAGCGAGAGTTCGGGGACGACGCTCACCCCGAGGCCCTCGGCGACCATGGCGAGGATGCTGCCGGTGTCGCGCACACGGTAGTGGCACGTCAGGCTCGCCCCCGCCGCACGCGCGAGTGCCGTGATCAGCGGCTCGCACCCACCCGTGGACATGATGAACGGGTGCCGGGCCAGCTCGGCCACCGGCACCGAGTGGCGTACGCCCAGCTCGTGTCCGCTGGGCAGGACGGCCAGCATGCGGTCCGCGGCGAGCGGCCGCGCCACCGCCCCGGCGGGGAGCGGGACCCCGGCGGCGCCCGCACCCCCGGCTGACACGGTGGCGATGTCCGCCGCACCCGTCTCCAGCCACTCCAGCACCTCGTCGTCCGAGCCCTCCAGCACTGTCAGGCGCACCCGCGGATGCGCGTCCCCGAACCGCCGCAGGATCGGCGGCAGCAGCCGGACGTTGGCGCTGGGGATGACGCCGACGCGCAGGCTGCCGCGCTCCTGCTCCCGGGCCGCGGCCACCTCCTGCTCCAGCGCCTCCACCTGGGTGAGGATGAGCGCGGCGCGGCGGCGTACGGCACGCCCGGTCTCCGTCAGGGTCACCCCGTGGTTTCCGCGCACCAGCAGCGCGACCCCGAACTCGTTCTCCAGTGCGCGCAGCGCGTGGCTGACGGCGGACTGCGTGGTGGCCATCTCCTCGGCGGCCCGGGTCATGTTGCCGGTCCGTGCGACCGCCAGCAGGATCCTGAGCTGGGTGAGCGTCACAGCGCCGCACGCAGCAGGCCGACGACCAGCGGGTGCGGGGCGTCGGGGCGCGAGCGGGCCTGCGGCACATACAGCGTGGCCACGTAGTACGGGTGGCCGGGGATCTCCAGCACGCGGGCCTCGCCGTCACCGTCCACGCCGGTGACCGAGAACCCGCCGTCGTGGAGGCTCCCCTGCCGGCTGGGGTCGAGGCCGAAGTCGCAGTAGTACTTCTCCTCGACCTCGGTCCGTCCGTAAAGCGCGGCCACCCGGGAGCCGGGGGCCAGGGTGACGGGCATGGTCATGCCCGCCAGGGAGCAGGTCAGCGCCGACACGAACAGGGTCGAGGCGTACGGGTCGTACTCGGCGTGCTGGGCGTCCTCGTAGCCGAGCACGTGGCGGGCGTACTCGATGACCATGTGCTGGCAGCCGCCGCACGTTCCCAGGGTGGGCACGCCGCGCTCGCGGCCGTGCCGGAGCGCGGCGAGGGCGCCGAGCAGGCTGCGGTACGGGCTGCCGGGCGCGCACCACAGCACGTCGGCGGCCTCGACCTCGGTCAGGTCGGATTCGAGCGGTTCTGTGGCCAGCCAGCGAACGTCCACCGCGATGCCGAGGTGCGCGGCGGCATGCCGCAGGGCGTCGTCGGTGGCCAGGTGCGGGGGAAACGCCGGGTCGCGATCGCCGATGACGGCGACGCGCAGGGATCGGTCGAACATGGCACTCACTATGCGGTGGGCCGGCCATGACGGCCAATGCCGGATCACGCGCCCGCCATGAGCGATCGCTCAGGTCAGGACGTGACGCCGATACGCGGAGAATCCGGCGCATCGAGCCAACCTTGTGCCTCGCCGTTCGAGGGGACGCTCTGACGGCAGGATCGCGCCCTCACTCATGCTCCTTCCGACAGGAGCCCGCACAGCGCCTCGACGTACGGCTGGGCGGGGCCGCGGTGGCGGCGGGAGGTCGCGATGCCGATGAAGCGGGACGGGCTGGGCGGCTCAAGGGGGATCGCGACGACGTCCGGGGCGGGCGTCAGGGCGATCTCGGGGATGAGGGCGACGCCCACGCCCGCGGTGACCAGGGACTGCGCGAAGAAGTAGTCGGTGGCGCTGCAGGAGATCCGCAGCTCGAAGCCGGCCAACTCGGCGTAGCGGCCGAGGAGGTCGACTGTCTTCAGGCATCCGAGGATCCAGCGTTCGCCGGCGAGTTCGGCCAGATGGAGGCGGGCGTGCCCGGCTCGGGGATGCGTCCGCGGGAGGACGACCCGGAGCGGGTCGGCGATCAGCGGGGTCCAGTCCATGCCGGAGCGGTCACCGGGGCGGACGGGCGCGGGCCCGTCGAAGTGGTAGGCGAGGGCCAGGTCGGCGCGGCCCTCCCGGACCAGGGGCAGGCTGTCCTCCGGTTCACGCTCGAGGATCGTCAGCTCGGCCTCGGGATGCTCGACGACGAATCGGGCGAGCGCCGGCGGCAGGAGGCGGCCCCCGCTGGCGAAGGCCGCGATCGTGAACCGGGCCCGCTCGGTGGACAGCCGGTCGATGCGCTCCTGGGCGTCGGTCAGTTCGGCGGCGATGGCCTCGGCGGCCTCGACGAGCAGGCGCCCCGGCTCGGTGAGGACCACGCCTCGGGTGCTGCGTTCCACCACGGGGACGCCGAGGCCGCGCTCCAGTGCGGCGACCTGCTGCGAGACGGCCGAAGGGGTGAACCGCAGGGCGGCGGCGGCGCGGTTGAAGCTGCCATGGCGGGCGACCTCACGCAGAACGCTGAGCCGGTGAACATCGATCAACAGTTTTCCTTACGACCAACTAAGAAGATCACCACTACCGCTGATGACTATACGCGGGCACCCTGATCCTCGTGAGCGAGATATGCATCATCGGCGGAAGCCGGCACTTCGGCAGGCGGCTGGTCGAGAACCTGCGCGACGCGGGGACGGCGGTCACGGTCGTCAACCGGGGATCGGCTCCGGTGCCCGCGGGCGTGACGCACCTGCGGGCCGACCGGGACGACGAGGCCGCCCTGCGCCGCGTCCTGGACGACCGCGACTTCGACGCGGTGATCGACCAGGTCTGCTACACACCCGCGCAGGCGGCCGTCGCGCGGCGGGTGTTCGCGGGCAGGACCAGGCGTTACGTCATGACCTCGACGATCGAGGTGTACGCCGACCTCGACGGCCCGCCGCACGCGGAACACGCCGTCGATCCCGCGACCTGGCCGGTACGGACGGACCTGCCATGGGACGACCCGGCGTTCCTCGACGACAACTACGGCGAGGGCAAGCGCCAGGCCGAGGCGGTCTTCACACGCGACCCGGTGTTCGACTTCGTCAGCGTCCGGACGGCGCACGTGCTGGGCGGCGCGGACTTCACCGGACGGCTCGCGCACTACGTCCGCAGGATCCGGGCCAGCCTTCCGGTGATCGTCCACGAGGATCCCCGGCCGGCGTCGTTCATCCACGAGCGGGAGATCGCGGAGTTCCTGGCCTGGGCCGCGCGGGCGGACTTCACCGGAGCCGTCAACGCCGCCTCGCACGGGACCCTGGACGTCCGGCAAGTGTGCGCCGCCATCGGGGAGCCCGTGTACGAGGTCGGCGAGGACGTCTCGCCGTTCTCCTTCGACCGTTCCTACGCCATGGACAACGGGCGCGGCACGGCTCTCGGCTTCCCGTTCTCGCGGGTCGCCGACTGGCTGCCGTCCGTCATCGAGGACGCGCTCGCGGAGGAGGAGCGGATATGCGCACTCGCCTGATCGCAGACGTCCCCGTGAGCGCCGTCGGCCTCGGCGCGATGCCGCTGTCCATCGAGGGCAGGCCGGACGAGGCCAGGGCGATCACCACGATCCACGCCGCCCTCGACGCGGGCGTCACGCTGATCGACACCGCCGACTCCTACCACTGGCACGCCGACGAGATCGGCCACAACGAACGGCTGATCGCCCGCGCGCTCGCGGCCTACGGCGGCGACGTCACCGACGTCCTCATCGCCACGAAGGGCGGCCGCGGCCGCCCCGGAGACGGCTCATGGACGGTGAACGGCGACCCGCGCCACATCATGCGGGCCTGCGAGGCGTCGCTCAAGCGGCTCGGCGCCGACTCGATCGGGCTCTACCAACTCCACAAGCCCGACCCGGACGTCCCCTTCGCCGAGTCGGTCGGCGCACTCCGCGACCTGCTCGACGACGGCAAGATCCGGATGGCCGGGATCTCGAACGTCGACACCCTTCAGATCCGCCAGGCACACCGGGAACTGGGCGGCCGTCTGGCCTCGGTCCAGAACCGCTACTCCCCCGCCGTGCGGGACAGCGACCCCGAACTGCGCCTGTGCACCGAGCTCGGCGTCGCCTTCCTGCCCTGGAGCCCCCTCGGCGGCGTCTCCCGCAGCGCACTGGACTCCGACGACCCTGCCGATGGGACGCCGTTCCACACGATCGCCCGCCGACGCGGCGTGAGCCCGCAGCGGGTCTGCCTCGCCTGGCATCTGGCCCGCTCCCCGCGGGTCGTCCCGATCCCCGGCGCGAGCCGTCCCGCGTCGATTCGCGATTCCGCCGCGGCTGCCGAGCTGACGCTCACCGCCGACGAACTCGCCACGCTCGACCGGCTCGACCGGCTCGACCGGCGAAGGGGGTGATCCCGGTTTCAGGGCGCGACGTCGCCGTACGGGCTGAGCCCGGCGCCGATGGCCGCGACCATCCGCTCGGCGTACGCGTGCGCGGCCCGATGCAGGTTGTGGCCGAAGCTGATCCGGGCCACGCCCAGCTCCGCGAGCACGGAGGGCGACGGTGAGCCCGGCCCGCACAGCGCGTTGACGGGCCCGCCCACCTCCTCGACCAGCGTGGCCAGATCCGCGACCTGCGCCCGGATCGGGTAGACGCAGTCCGCGCCCGCCTCCAGGTAGCGGCGGCCCCTCCGTACCGCCTCGGCGAGCGGGTCATCGTGCCGGGACAGGTACGGATCCGTCCGGGCGTTGACGACCAGGTCCGGCGCCGCCTGCCGGACGGCGGCGAGGAAGTCGGCCTGCTCCTCCACGTCCACGAGCGCGCCGGTACGCGGATCCGAGTCCTCCAGATTGCAGCCCACCGCGCCGCTCTCGGCCAGGCGCTCCGCCAGCTCGGCGGGCCGCAGGCCGTACCCGCGCTCCACGTCGGCGGTCACCGGGACCTCGACCACCCGGCAGACGCGGGCGATCGCCGCGAACATCTCCGCCGGAGGGGTCTGCTCGCCGTCGTTGTACCCGAGGACGGCGGCCACCGCGGCGCTGCCGGTGGCGACGGCGGGGAACCCGGCCCCCGCCACGATCCTGGCGCTGGCGGCGTCCCACACGTTCGGCAGGACCAGGGGTCTGCCGGGCACGTGAAGGGCCCGCAGCGTTGCCGACGGCGTGTCCGTAGCGGCTGTCATGTTCATCGTGATCTCCTTGTCCGCCGTAGTCGCGGCCCCGCCGCGGTAACGCCTGTCATCCCGTGCACGCCGCGGCCTGCCCAGCCGGCTATCCGGCGGGGCGGTACTTTGCGACCATCCGTGTGGAGATCGCGACCCGGTTCCAGGCGTTGATCGCGGTGATGGCCCAGATCAGGCGGGCCAGGTCCTGCTCGTCGAACTCCTCGGCCGCCTCCGCGTACACGTCGTCGGGCACGCGGGTGCCGGCGATCAGCGTGATGGCCTCGGTCAGGGCCAGCGCGGCGCGCTCGCGCGCGGTGAAGAACGGCGCCTCCTCCCACGCGGACAGGGCGTAGATCCGCTGCTCGGTCTCTCCGGCCGCCCGGGCGTCCTGGGTGTGCATGTCGATGCAGAACGCGCAGCCGTTGATCTGGGACGCCCGGATCTTCACCAGCTCCTGCAGCGAGGACTCCAGGCCGGACTCGCCGATGGTCCGATTCAGCGCCACCATCGCGCGGTAGATCTCCGGGGCCAACCGGCCGATCTCCATGCGTGCGGGCACGGGAATGGTCGTTGACGTGCTCTCTTTCGCCATATGGGCCACTCTAGATCAGCGGTCGGCCGACGCCTAAGAGCCAATTCCGGGTCTGCTGAACGATCCATTTCGGCCGCAGAAGCGCCGCTCCTCGCCTGCCGGTCATGATCGGCCGGTCAGGAACTCCTCGATGATCCGGGTCGTCTCCGCCGGGCGTTCCATGCTCGGCAGGTGCCCCGCCCACTCCAGCCGGACGAGGCTCGCCGTGGACAGCGTCCGGGCGAGATGGCGGGCCGTCTCCTGGAAGTACAAGAGGTCGTGGTCACCGGTCACCACCAGGGCCGGAACCCGGATCCGGGTCAGGTCGATCTCACCGCGGACCCGCTCGGGCTCCGGATCGGCCTTGAGCTGCAGCTCGAAGGCATCGCGCTGCATCTGGGACACCCATGCCCTCGTGGCGTCGTCCGCCTCGGGTCCGAGCCAGGTCCGCGCGTTGAGGTCCGCGGCGCCCGCGATGTCACCGGCCTCGATCAGCCGGTCCTCCTCGGCGCCGAACTCCTCCAGCTCGGGAGTCGCGGGCAGCCCGCACCCGGCGTTGAGAAGGACCAGCCGGGAGACCAGATCCGGATGCCTCGTGGCCAGCTCCAGCGCCACCCGCCCGCCGTGCGAGGCGCCGACGACGGCCACCTCACGCAGTCCGAGTGAGGCGGGCTCCGCGACGTCCCCGTCGTCGGAGTACGGACCGTCCGCAGCCGACGGGCTGCGCCCGTATCCCCGGAAGTCGAGCCGTACCACCCGGAACGACGCGGTCAGCGCCTCCCACTGCGGGGCCCACATGCGGGCGTCGGTCACACCGGAATGCAGCAGCACCACCGGATCGCCGGCTCCCGCGACCTCGTGCCAGACACCGGTCAACCCGATCACAGCTCCTTCATCGAGCGTCCATCGCGACGCGCAGGCCGAGGCCGATCAAGATCACGCCGGAGACCTGTTCCAGCCGGCGACGTACAGCGGGCCGGTCGAACACGAGCCGGGCCCGGCCGACCACCCAGATCAGCCCGAGATACCACACCAGGTCCACCGCCACCCAGATCGCCGCCAACAGCGACAGGGTCAGCGGTACGTTGCCACCCGACACCGTGCCCGGCGGCACGAACTGCGGCAGGAACGACATGGCGAACACCGCCGCCTTCGGGTTGGCGCCGCAGGTGGCGAGCCCCAGAGCGTAGGAGCGCCGCCAGCCGCGCGCCGCCTCCGGCTCCGCTCGCGCCCCCTCCGCGGACGAGCTCCGCGTCGTGCCTTCCCCCGCTTCGGCCGGTACGGCACGGCCGCGCCTGGCCTGCCACAACGACTGGGCGCCCATCACGATGAGCACGACGGCGCCCACGACCCGTATCGCGGCATACGCCACCTCGGAGGCGAGGACCAGCGCGGACAGCCCGAACACGGCCGCCATCGCCCACAGGAAGATGCCGGTCTCGTTGCCGAGCGTGGCCGCCACGCCTGACGCACGCCCCGCGCGGAGCGTCTGGCGCAGGATGACCGCGGTGCTGACCCCGGGGATCATCGCGAGCAGCACGCATGAGCCGATGAACGTGAGCAGGAACACCCGCCCATCGTCATCACGGCACGGGCGGGGCGCAAACGGTTTTCAGCCCGTCGCGGGGCGGGAGCCGTACATGGCGGAGAGGTCGGCCGCCGCCTCGGCCATCATGTCGCGCAGTTCGGGCGGCTCCAGGACCTCGACGAAGGCGCCGAGCCGGAGCAGCTGCCAGCGCGCGTGCCGGAGCGACTCGACCGGCAGGGTCAGCCGCGTCCAGCCGTCGTCGCCGGGGACACCCTCGCGAAGCGCATCCTCGGCCACGTCGCCGAAGGTGTAGCGGAAGAGGCCCACGGCGTCGGGCGCGAGCCGTACGACGGCGTCGGCGGTGTACATGCGCGCGGCGAACTCGGCGGCGAACTCCCGCCAGAACGCCACGAGATCGAAGTCCTCCGGCCGGTCGAACCGCTCGTCCAGGACCTCCACATCGATGATGCGGCTGACGCGGTAGGTGCGGACGCTCTCGCCGCAGGCGGCGGCCAGATACCAGGAACCGCCCTTGAGCACCAGGCCGTACGGGTGAACGGTCCGTTCCACGTCCTGCGGCCCCCACCGCCGGTAGCGGAGCCGCAGCACCCGCTGGTCCCACACCGCACCGGAGACCTCGGCGAGGAACGGGACGTCGTCGCCCGCGCGGTACCAGCCCGGCACGTCGAGGTGGAAGCGCTCGCGCATCCGGGCCGCGTGCGAACGAGGTTCCGGCGGCAGCGCCGCGAGGAGTTTCAGCTCGGCGGTCGCCGCGACCTCGGCCAGCCCGAGCTCGGCGGCGGGACCGGGCAGCCCGGCGAGGAAGAGCGACGACGCCTCCTCGCGGCTGAGCCCGTTCAGCTTGGTGCGATATCCGTCGAGGAGCCGGTAGCCGCCCGCCGGGCCCCGGTCGGCGTACACGGGGACGCCGGCCGCCGACAGGGCCTCGACATCCCGGTAGACCGTACGGACCGACACCTCGAGTTCGGCGGACAGCTCGGGGGCTGTCATCCTGCCGCGGGTCTGCAGCAGGAGAAGGAGGGACAGCAACCGGCTGGCACGCATGTCACCCATCCTGCCACCTTTACAATGTAGATTTATTTGCTGAATGCACAACGATCATGTTCAAATGAACACATGGAGAGTGCGGACAGGATGAGAGCGATCATGAACGCTCTTCGTACGGCCGACAGCGTCTCGGTCGCCGAGTTGGCGGCCGAACACGGCGTCTCGGAGATGACCATCCGCAGAGACCTGGACGAACTCGCCCAGCAGGGCGTCGTCCGCCGGGTCCGCGGCGGCGCGCTGAGCCTGCTGCTGCGCGGAGAGGAACCCCCCTTCGGCGTACGCGAACGCGAGGCGGTCGATGCCAAGCAGCGCATCGCCGCCGAGGTCGCCGCGCTGCTCGCCGACGGAGAGGCGGTGCTGCTCGACGGCGGCACGACCCTCCTCGAGGTCGCCCGAGCCGTACGAGAACGACGGCTCACCGTGCTCCCCCTCGCCCTCCAGTCGGCTCAGGAACTCGCCACCGCGCCGCGGATTCGTCTGGTCCTGCCCGGCGGAGAGGTACGGCAGGGCGAGCTGAATTTCGTCGGCCCGCTCACCGAGACGTCGATCAGGGCGCTGCGGTTCGACACCGCGGTGATCGGGTGCTGCGGCCTGTCCGCGGAACACGGGCTGACCGCGCACGACCTGCCGGAGGTCGCGATCAAGCAGGCCGCCATCGCCTCGGCACGGCGGGTCATCGTCGCGTGCGACTCCGGCAAGTTCAGCAGGACCGCGTTCGGCGCCGTCTGCGGGTTGGACCGGCTCGACGTGGTCGTCACCGACGAGGGCGTCCCCCGGGACCAGCACGACGCCCTCACCGCCGCCGGCGTGACCGTCCGCATCGCCCGCCCCTGATCTCCAAGACATCACCCCTGATCTTCGGGCCCTCCAGCTCGGGCCCTCCAGCTCGGGATCTCCGTCGTCGGGTCACCCTTCGACCTGTGGAGATGCCGCGTCGCTTCCGGAAACCCTCGTGACATCCCCCCATCGGAGTGTCTTATGGTCCTTCTCGCCCCCAGCCGCCCGGCGCTGCTGCGCGCCCGGCTCGCCGTGTACGGGCTGTTCCTGCTCTCCGGGCTCACCATCGGCACGTGGACGGCCCGCGTCCCCGCAATCAAGGAACGCCTCGCCCTCGGCGACGGCGAACTGAGCCTCGGCCTGCTCGGCATCGCGGCGGGCGCCATCGCCGGCATGCAGATCGTCGGCCGGCTCATCGACCGGTTCGGCAGCCACCGCGTCATGGTCCCCATGGCCATGGCCCAGGGTTTCGTCCTCGTGCTCCCCGCCTATGTCCCGAACCTGCCCTCGCTCGCCCTGGCACTGTTCGTCTTCGGGCTGGCGCACGGCAGCCTGGACGTCGCGATGAACGCCAACGCCGTCGTCGTCGAGCGCGCGTACGGCAGGACGCTCATGGGCTCGTTCCACGCGGTGTTCAGCATCGGCGGCTTCCTCGGTGCCGCGATCGGCGGGCTGTTCGCGCACGCCTCCGTCGACGCGGGCCGTACGTTCCTGTCGGCGGGCCTGCTGATCGTCGTACTGGCCGTCGCGTCGGCCCGGTGGGCCATGCACGACGCCCCCGCCGAGGCCCCCGCGGACGGCACCACAGTCACAGGCGACAGCGTCACAGGCGACAGCACGACCGGGACCACCGGGACCACCAAGGCCGGCCTGCCGCGAGGCGTGCTCTTCCTGGGTGTGCTCGCCTTCTGCTGTCTGGTGGGAGAGGGCACGGCGGCCGACTGGAGCTCGGTCTACCTGGTCGAGACCCTGGGTTCCTCCCCCGGAGCCGGCGCCGCCGCGTATGCCGCGTTCGCCGTCATGATGACCGCGGGACGGTTCGCCGGGGACCGGCTGGCGAACCTGCTCGGCCCGGTGCCGCTGGTGCGCTACTGCGGGATCCTCGCCGCCGGCGGGCTGGCCCTCGCGGTGCTCGGCGGCGCGCGGATCACGGGCGTCATCGGGTTCGGTCTCTTCGGAGCCGGTCTGTCGTGCACCATCCCGCAGGTCTTCTCGGCCGCCGGGCACCGTGACCCGGCCCAGGCCGGACGTGCGCTGGCCCGGGTCGCGAGCCTCGGCTACGCCGGTCTACTCGCCGGTCCCGTCCTGATCGGCGGCGCCTCGGAGCTGTCCACCCTGCGCTACGCGCTCCTGATCCCCGTCGTCCTGTCGGCGTTCGTGGCCCTCGCGGCACCCGCGCTCCGGGCGCCCGCGACGGCCACCCCGGCGGGACCGGCGGAGCCGGCCACCGAGAGCGGCGTCCCCGGCGGGAACGTCACGCCGGTCTGAGGAACTGCTCGTAGCCGAGCTTGACGACCAGGCCGGTCACCACGCACAGCAGCACGATCCGGACGAAGCCGGAGCCCCGCTTGAGTGCCATGCGCGCTCCGAGCTGGGCTCCGGCGATGTTGCACACGGCCATGCCGAGGCCGAGGGCCCACAGCACGTGCCCCTGCCAGGAGAAGACGACCAGGGCCCCGAGGTTCGTCCCGGTGTTGAGGATCTTCGCGGTGGCCGAGGCGTTGACGAAGTCCATGCCCAGAATGGACGTGAACGCGATGAGCAGGAACGTCCCCGTCCCCGGACCGAGTATCCCGTCGTAGAACGCGATCAGCCCGCCCGCGACGGCGACGGCGGCCAGCAGCCGTCCCCTCGTACGCAGGTGAGGACGCGGGAGCAGGCCGAACGCCGGACGCGTCGTCACGAACGCCGCCACCCCGAGCAGCACGACGAGGACCAGCGGCTTGAGCACCGCCGCGTCCAGCATCGCGGCCGAGGCCGCCCCCAGCCCGGCGAACGCCACCGCGAGCACGCCCGACGGTACGGCCACCGCCCGGTCGAGCTTGGTGTTCCTGGCGTACGTCAGCGCGGCGGAGGCCGTGCCGAAGATGGCCGCGGACTTGTTCGTCGCCATCGCCTGCACGGGGGACAGCCCGGCCAGCAGCAGCGCGGGGAGCTGGAGCAGCCCTCCCCCGCCGACGACCGCGTCCACCCAGCCCGCGGCCAGCGCCGCCACGAGCAGGATCACGACCTCTCCCGCCCCCATACGGCGCACCTTCCCTTGACGATCTCTTGACCATCCGAGGGTAGCCAAGGCCGAACTGGAGCCGACGCCGATCGGACCGGACACCATCCCTCCCCTGTGTGGGGTAGGCCGGACCGGGCGCCGGACGCGTCGTCGGTGGTACGGCGCAGCGGTGACGATCGACTGGCAGGCCCCCCCCCGCCCCGCCCGTCCCCTGACACCGGATCCCGGCCGGCCCCGATCACGCCCGGCGGACGTCGCGGCCGGCGGCCACGAGGACCAGGACGGGTACGGGAAGAGCCGCCAGCCACCACACATGAACGGCATGCCAGTCGGCGCTGTACGGCATCGGCCAGGCCGCTCCACCGGCGATCCCGATCCCGGCGCAGAGCGCGAGCAGCACGAACGCCCCGGCGAGCGCGGCCGGCCGTCCCCCATGCCTCCGTACGGCGACCGCCGATCCCGCCAGACCCGCCAGCACGCACGCGGCGGCCTCGACACCGGCCCCGGGGAAGTGCAGCACGCCAGCGGGCTCCAGGCGTACGGCGACCACCGCGCACACCGCGGCCCAGCTCGGCACCACGGCCGCGAGGACCAGCACGACGCGCGCCCATTGCCGCACCCAGCGGGGCACCGGCGCCGCGTCCGTCCCCGCCGCCATCGCATCCACGAGCGCGAAGCCCGCCGCCGCCCCGAGCAACAGCCCGGACATCCTGAGCAGGAGCAGGCCAAGACGGGAATCCATGGGGTCGCCGGGCTCCACCGCGATCGCCAGGGCCACGGTCAGCGGCCCGGCCAGACCCACCGGAAGCCAGTCGATCGCCCGCGCCAGCGGCCGGACCAGCGCGGCCACCACCGGAAGGCGTACGGCCCGGCCGGCAGGGCCCGCACGGCCGCCACGGCCGTTCGTCATCGCGCGTCCGCGCATGTCTCGTCCTTCACGGTGGCGGGGAACTCCGACCGCAGCCCCAGCGAAGGAAGAGCCTGCTCCACGGTGGTCCGGGGATCGGTGAGCGTGTCCCAGTTCGCCCGTACGCGCTCGACCGCGTCGGGTCGCGCCAGGAGGCGGCGGGCGTAGCCCACCTCGGCCGCGCCGTACCGCGTCCCGTAGAGGCGACCGGGCATCGAAAGCCCCGCGCCCCCGTCGCCCAGCACCACGTGGGTCCACCCCTTGGGGGAGTCATCGGGGCCGGGAAACCCCCAGGTCTCCGGGATGTCGAGCACCGTCCCCGCCCGCGCGGCGAGCCAGAGCGCGACGACGGTACGGGCCCGGCCGAGGCCGTCGCAGACGTCGTCGTCATCGTCCAGGCCGGTGACGGCGGCCGCCATCTCGCCGACCAGCAGTGTGCGGTGCTGGGCCGGGTCGGTGGACCAGACGACCCAGGTCCGCGGATCCCGCATCTCCCCCGCCGTCGCGACGGTGTTCTGCCGTACGACGGGGATGCGCTCGACGGCCTCACGCGGCACGGCCGACACGATGGGCCG
Source organism: Microtetraspora glauca (assembly GCF_040656155.1). NCBI lineage: Bacteria > Bacillati > Actinomycetota > Actinomycetes > Streptosporangiales > Streptosporangiaceae > Microtetraspora > Microtetraspora glauca. The sequence goes on along the minus strand of NZ_JBFALK010000028.1, from coordinate 53,194 downwards.
CACGGCCTCCACCCAGACCGGGATCCACGGCAGGTAGTCCGGGAACACGCAGTACGTGACACCGTCCCGCTTCTCGCACACCTGCTCGGGGAGCCGGGGGGTGAAGTGCGGCACGGTCCACGGCAGCACCGGCGCGCCGGCCGTCGCGGCGGCCCCCGTGGGCACCGCGACGGCCAGGGCGGCCAGCGCGACGACGACGCGGACCGGCCGCGGGCCGTGTCTGAGCAGCGCGACGGCCGCGAGGAGAACCGCGGCCGCGATCAGGTAGGCGAGATGCGGCCCCGTCGGCCTGGGCCCCCATTCGACACTGTGGCCGGGGATCACCGGCAGGAACCACCCTCCGTACTCGCCGCGCGAATTGCCGAGCATGGTGAAGGCCACCGTGAAGATCAGGATCGGCGGCATGATCAGCCACGGAGTCCAGCGGCCGAGTGCCGCTCCGGCGGTGGCGGCCAGCGCGGCGAGCGCCACGCCGCCCAGGGCTTCGTAGATGTCCGGCCGCCCGGCCGCCGTGTCCGACAGGGACACGACCAGCAGGTGTAGGAAGATCATGACTGCCGCCGCGAGCGCGGCCACCACGGGAGCGGCCACGATCACCGCCCGGGTGCGGGCCGCCGCCCGGCCGGGCACGGCGGCCAGCGTCTCGGGCAGGCCGTGCCTGCGGTCGCGGCCGGCGGCCAGGTTCGTGACGATCATCACCGCCGCCCCGACGATCGTGGACGCGGTCACCGTGTCGATCGTCACCATGGTCATGTCGGGCAGCCAGGGCGCGCGCTGCGCGAACGCCATGGCAAGGGCGAGGACCACCGCGCCCCACAGGATCGGGCTGCGCAGCAGCCGCCGAGCCTCGAACAACACCAGCGACCGGTTCACGCGCCCTCCCCTCCATCCGAAGCGCCCGCCGAACGGCTCCCCGACTCGCCCGCGGAACCACCCGAAGGCTCGTCGGACGGCCCGCCGGCCCCTTCGCCGAGCAACAGCAGGTAGCCGTCCTCGACGCCGGGATCGGCCGGGACGCCGGACGGCGGGCGGGCTCCGAGTGTGCGGTACCGCCCGTCGGCGGTCCGCCAGAACAGCCCCTTCTCCGCGGGCGGGTGGTCCGACAGCCACACCTGCCCGGCGGCGGTGGCCGCCAGGCCGCCCGGCGTGCCTTGGAACGCCTCCGCGCCGTCCCTCATCACGATCACCCGCTCGCACAGGGCGGCGACGTCCTCGGTCTGGTGGGTGGAGAGCAGCACGGTACGGCTCTCGCCGAGCCGCGACACGAGGGCGCGGAACCGCATCCGCTGCTCGGGATCCAGCCCCACGGTGGGCTCGTCGAGGATGAGCAGATCGGGGTCGCCGAGCAGCGACTGGGACAGCGCGAGCCGCTGCCGCATGCCACCGGACAGCTTGCGCACCTTCGTCGCCGCGAGATCGGTCAGGTCGGTCTCGCGCAGGACCCGGCGGACCTCCCGGTGGCGTTCCCTCCTGTCGGTCAGCTCCTTCAGGATCGCGACGTACTCCACCAGCTCGAAGACCGTGAAGTGCGGATAGAACCCGGGGCTCTGCGGGAGGTAGCCGAGCCGGCGCCGCAGGTCCGTACGCCCGCCGGGGTCGGACGGGTCCAGCCCGAGCGCCCGCACCTCGCCGCCGTCGGGTGCCAGTGTGGTCGCCAGGCAGCGCAGCAGCGTGGTCTTGCCCGCGCCGTTGGGGCCGAGGAGCCCGGTCACCCCACGCCCGAACTCCAGGGAGAGGCCGTCGAGCACCACCGCGCGGCCGTATCTCTTGGTCAGGCCGCGTATGGTCACCGTCGCCGTCACGGGAGCGGGCGACGGTGCGGTCGCAGGAAAGGTCATCGGGGTCCTCCGGGGTCGAGGCGAGCGCGCCGCGCGTAGATGAGGAAGACGAGAGCCGGCGCCGCAACGCCGTACAGCGCCTGCGCGCCGGGCGAGAAGGCCAGCAGCCGGTCGTCGGCGAGCAGGGGTCCGGCCGCCACCGCGCCGAACCAGGCGATGGCGAGCACCGCCACCGAGACGGGCGGCGCGAACCGCGTCGAGAGCGCGAGCGCGCCGGCGGTCAGCGCCAGGGCGGGCAGCAGCCAGGCGGCGGCGAGCCCCGGCGGTCCGGGCAGCAGCGGGGTGGCCGCGCCGCTCAGCGCGACCGCGCACGACAGCACCGCGAGCGCGCGCAGCAGCAGCGCCCGCCATCCCGCCATCGGAGTGGCGGCCTGCAGCTCGTACACCGGATCGACGTGCCGGCCGTACGCCATCGCGATGCCGGCCACCGGCAGTAGGGGGGCGACCGCGAGGAAGGGGATCAGAGCGTTCGCCGTGTCCGGCGTGCGCCGCGCGGCGAAGTGGGCCGCCGCCACGGCGAAGGCGAGCACCCCGGTCACGGCGACGAGCCAGCCGCGGGCCGGCGCGGGTGTGGCGGCGAGGAACGTGGCCACGTGCTCCGGCACGCCCACCCGGCGCAGGACGCGCGCGACGGGCCTCGGCCGGGGCCGGTCGACCAGGTCCTCGATCCGCTCCCAGCTCGCCGCGAGCCACCCGTCCTCGTACGGCACGGCCGCCCGGCAGAGCGGGCACCGCGCGAGGTGGCTCTCCACGGACATCACCTGGGCGGAGTCGAGACGGCCGTGCGCGTAACGTTCGACGAGATCGCCGGGCAGGTGCCAGGTCATGCCAGATACCCCCTGAGCCGGGCCTTGGCCCGCATGACGCGGGTCTTGACTGTGCCCTCGGGAACTCCGAGGAGGTGGGCGGCCTCCTTCACGGTGAGGCCGTCGAGGACGGTCGCCTGGATGGCGGCGCGCAGTTCGGGTGACAGCCGGGCGATGGCGGTGCCCAGATCGCCGTGCTCGACACCGACCAGGACGGCGTCCTCGGCCGACTCCGTGACCAGGTGCGCGTCGTCGAACGAGGTGACGGGCGGCGCGGTGCCGGTCCTGCGCAGCGCCGAGATCAGGCGGCGGATCGCGATCGTCCAGATCCACGCGGCGACCTCGCCCTCCCCCGCGCGGTAGCGGTGCGCGTCCCGCCAGACGGCGACGAACGTGTCCTGGAGCGCGTCGTCCACCAGGTCGGCGTCGGCGCACCGGCGGGCCAGCCGTACGCGGAGCCAGGGGGCGTGCCGCTGGTGCAGGAGGCGCAGCGCGTCGGTCCTGCGGGCGGCCGCGGCGGCGAGGAGCTCCGCGTCGTCGCTGGCCGGGCCGATCGGAGGGGGTTCTCTCCGCCGGGCGAGGAATCCGTACACGCCTGATCTATCGCGACATCCGCCTCCGGTGGTTCCCTCGAAGCCGGAGAACATCGAGCCGCCGCGCAGAGGGACGACGGCGGCCCGGCAGGGCACGCGTGTCCATGATGGCGGCGCCGCCCGCCGCGTACGCGAGGCGACCGGTCTGGCGGTCAGGCCGCCCTAGAAGACGAGAGAAAGTTCCCGTCTGCCGCGATGAGTTCCGACTCCACCGCCGGTATGTACTGACGAGCTCGCCGGAAAACCCCGGGCGAACCGATCACAAGGGAGAATGCGATGTCAGACAGTCGTGTGGAAGACGAGGCCGCCATCCAGGCCGTGCTGGTTGACTCCTACAAGGCGTGGGAGGCCGGCGACGCCGACGGCATGGTCGCCAACTACACCGCGGACGCGACCGCCATCATGACCGGCTCGCTCCGCGACGGCCGTGACGTGATCCGTCAGACGATGGCCCTGGGCTTCGAGGGGCCGCTCAAGGGCAGCTCGACCTACAACAAGCAGCTCAGCATCCGCTTCGTCGGCAGGGACGGCGCGATCGTCATCAGCGAATCCGCCATTCTGTTCTCCGGCGAGACCGAGGTTCCGGATGACCTGCGTAAGGTGAACGCGACGTGGGTCTTCGAGAAGCGGGACGGCCAGTGGCTGATCGCCGCCTATCACAACAGCCCGGTGCTGGCGCCTGGGCAGTGAACCCTTCCCTGTTACCGACAGTGACCGTGTGTACCTACCAGTGAGGTGGTGTGGCGGCAGTGGAGATGGGGCGTGGCGTGATAACGAGGGAAGAAGGCTTCGATCGTCGGATCGAACCGTTCCGGACAGAACTGCTGGCGTACTGCTACCGGATGCTCGGCTCGGCTCACGACGCAGAGGACGTGGTCCAGGACACGTACCTGAGGGCGTGGCGGGCGCGGGAGCAGTACGACGATACTCGCAGCTCACTGCGCACCTGGCTCTACCGGATCGCGACGAACGCCTGCCTGACCGCCCTGGAGGTTCGCGGCCGCCGACCGCTGCCGTCGGGGCTGGTGGCCGCGTCGGATCCGCTCGGGCCGCTCGTCCAGGGAGAGCACGTTGCCTGGCTCCAGCCCTTGCCGGACTCGGTGCTGGACGCGGGCGATCCGGCTGGGGCCGTGATCGACCGCGGCAGCCTGCGCTTGGCGTTCGCCGCTGCCCTGCAGCACCTGTCGGCGCGTCAGCGCGGTGCGCTGATCCTGCGTGACGTGCTCAGCTTCTCCGGGTCCGAGACGGCGGAAATCCTCGGCACCACCGTCGTGTCGGTGAACAGTTCCCTGCAGCGGGCGCGTACCCGCATGAAGGAGGTCGGGGTCCGGCGGGAACGGGTCAGCGAGCCGTCCGCGGCCGAGCAGCGCGCCTGGGTCGAACGCTACATGAAGGCGTTCGTGCTCGCCGACGTCGAGGGCCTCAAGCGGCTGCTCACCGAGGACGTGCTCATGGAGATGCCGCCGATGCTCAACTGGTTCTCCGGCCGCAGCAACTACGGCCTGTTCATGGAATGGGTCTTCGGGGCGGCCGGGAAGGACTGGCTTCTCAAGGAGGTCGCGGCCAACGGCGGCCAGCCCGGATTCGCCGCCTATCAGCGCGTCGGCGACGGGTACGACCTGCACACGCTCCAGATCTTCACCGTCACCGACGAGGGCATCAGCCGGAATTCGGTGTTCCAGGACTCCAACGTCTACGCGACTTTCGGCCTGGCGGCCAGGCTCGACGACCAGGGACGTGCCATCGCCGAGGCATAGCCGGGCAAGGGTGGGGTGGGGTGGGAGGGGTCCTCCACCTCCAGTTGCTCGGCCACGAACTCCAGCACCGCGCCCGGCACATCCAGCGGATCTTCCAGGAACGTCCGCAGCCACCGCACCGTCACCGGTCGCAGCGCGAACCCGGGCGTTGCTGTTCGACCCCCGCGTCCAAGGCACGTCGGCGCGATCTCCCCCTCGCGGGGGATGCGCCTCACCCCGGCTCGGGAGGACCGGAATTCGCGATCACGCGAGTGTGGATCCATGAACCGGCAACCCACGAACTCACAGATCGAGACCCGCCCGGCAGTGCCGCCCTACCGCCCTCTCGTCGCCGCCGCCGGATGGACGGCCACCGTGCTGCTCATCGGCTTCGCCGCCACCGGTGTCGCCCTGGACATCCTCCTGACGATCATGAAGGGGATCTCCCTCCTGACGGGCGACCGAGGCGTGCTCGACCCGGACATGAACTGGACGCTCAGCGGCGCCCGCGTCGCGTCCCTCATCGCGGGCACGGCCGTCGCCGTCGCCACGATCCGCTACCGGCGGCGGTCACTCGGCGCCTGCTCCCGATGCGGCCGGACACCCCACGGCGCGAACAATCACGACGACGCCGCCGAGGCGAGTGGTCTGAGCGGATACACCCGTCACGCCGGGTACGTGTCCGCCCTGCTCGCCGCCGCGTACGGCGGGTTCAAGGCGCAGTGGGGACTGGGCGGCACCTTCGGCCTCGACGATCCGCACGCCTTCGGCGACGACGTACACCTGTGGACCCCGGGGCTCGGGGACACGGCCGTGCTGGGTCTCATCGGAGTCGCGCTCGGCATCGGCTTCGCCCGCACCTGGACGCCCCGGTTCATCCCGCGCTGGATGCCGCTGACCGCCGGGTACGTGGGTTCGGTGATGCTCATCTCCACCGGCCTCATGGGGACCGGCATGACCGTCGCCCACGGGCTCGGGCTGGTGGACCCGCCGCAGGCCGGCGACCTGGGGGGCGTCTCCGCGTGGGTGTTCCAGGGCATCTATCCGCTGTTCCTCACCTGGGGCCTCACCATGGCCTCGGCCGCGCTCGGCTACCACTACCGGACCAGGGGCCGCTGCGGGGCCTGCGGCCTCGGCTGACCGCCACCGGGGCGACGCGTCCTCCCGCGGCCCCCCCAACCCGTCTCGTCTTCCACCGGCGTCGGACGGCACGATGGGGTGCGTACGGAGCCGCCGACCCCGCGGACCACGGATTCTCGCGGGCCGGCAGGACCCGCTCGGGAAAGGAGCACGGGTGAACGGCGTCATCGCACCGTTGCGCAACGCGGTCACCTACCGCCGATGGGCCTGCCTGGTCGTCGGCGGAGCGCTGCTGATGCCGTACATGATGGCGGGTGAGGTGGTGGCGGCGCTGTGGCGGCCGTCCCCGGCCCCAGGGGACCCCCTGCTGTCGGTGCAGCCGCTGATCTTCCTGGCCGCGCTCCCTTTCGTCGCCGCCTCGGGGCTGGTCCTGCCGGTACGCGCGTTCGAGATCGCGGCGGCGCGGGCGCTGCTGGGCGTGTCGATCGATCCCCCGCCTCCCCTCGCGCCGCGGACCCGGGCGGAACGCCTCAGAACCGCCGGGTGGTTCACCGTCCACCTGGCCGTCGGCGGTGTCGCCAGCGGCCTGGCGCTGGCCCTCGTGCCGTTCGCGATCTGGGCGGCGGCGCTGCCCCTCATGGACGGCCCCACCCGCTTCGGCGACCTCTCCATCGAAACCGGACGGGCCGCGCTCTGGGGGCCGCCGCTCGCCGTGCTGACCCTCGTCCTGCTGGTCGGTCTCCTCGTGGGAGCGGGCAGGCTGCTGGCCGCGCTCGCCCCGGTCCTGCTCGGCCCGTCGCCCGCCGACCGGCTGGCCGCGGCCGAGGCGAACGCCCGGCGGCTGGCCGCCCGCAACCGCCTGGCCAGGGAGCTGCACGACTCCGTCGGCCACGCCCTCAGCGTCGTCACCGTGCAGGCCGCCGCCGCCGGCCGCGTGCTCGACCGCGACCCGGCCACGGCGCGGGCCGCGCTGCACGCCATCGAGGAGTCCGCCCGGTCCGCGCTGGCGGAGCTCGACCACGTCATCGGGGTGCTTCGGGAGGGCGCGGGCCGTACCGAGCCGGAGCCGACCCTGCACGACCTGGACCGGCTCCTGGACTCCTCGGGCGCTCGGATCATCGGTCGGATCGACGATCTGTCCGGTGTCCCTCCCGTGGTGTCCCGCGAGGCGTACCGGATCGTCCAGGAGGCGCTGACCAACGCCATCCGGTACGGCACCGGCCCGGTCGAGGTGGCGGTGGCCGTACGGGACGAGAGCCTGGAGCTCGACCTGCGAAACGCGACACGGGCACGGGCCGCCACATGGGCGGCCACACGGGCCGCCGCACCAGGGACGGCCGCACCACGGGCCGGCCGTGGCCTGGCGGGCATGCGGGAGCGTGCGGCCCTGCTCGGCGGCGAGTGCGAGGCGGGCCCCACGGACGGCGGCTGGCGGGTCCGCGCCTCCCTCCCCCTGCCCGCCGAGGGCAGGTGGCGGGCATGAGCGTGCGCGTCGTCATCGCGGACGACGAGAGCCTCATCCGTACGGGACTGCGCGTCATCATCGGAGCGGAGCCCGGACTTATGGTGGTCGGCGAGGCGTCGGACGGGGCGGAGGCGCTGTCCATCGTCCGCGAGACGCGGCCCGACGTGGTGCTCATGGATGTGCGGATGCCCGCCGTGGACGGGATCCAGGCGACCCGGGCCATCCTGGCCGGGCAGTCGCCGCCGAAGGTGCTGGTCGTCACGACCTTCGAGAACGACGACCACGTCTACGAGGCGCTGCGGGCCGGGGCGAGCGGGTTTCTGCTCAAGCGCGCCCGGCCGGAGGAACTGGTGCACGCGATCCGGCTGGTGGCGTCCGGGGACTCGCTGCTCTTCCCCGCCGCGATCAGGTCGCTGGCCGCCGCGAGCGGCGCGTCCGGGAGTGCCCGCGCCGTACCGGGGATCGACCGGCTCACCTCGCGCGAGGGTGACGTGCTGCGGCTGATGGCGCGCGGCCTGTCGAACGGCGAGATCGCGGCCGAGCTCGTGGTCGGCCCCGAGACCGTCAAGACCCACGTGGGGAACGTGCTGGCCAAGCTCGGCGCGCGGGACCGGACCCAGGCGGTGATCGCCGCCTACGAGTCCGGCTTCGTCTCCCCCCGCTGAGCATCCACCGCCGCGAAGGTTCCGGCAATTCCACTGCTCACAACAGGCCCTAACGTTGGTCCATGTCCGAAATGCCATCACGGGTCGAACTGCGCCCGCTCGCCCTCTCCGACCAGGACGAGTTCTGCTCGCTCGTGCGGGCCAGCACCGAGCTGCACCTGCCGTGGATGCGGCTGCCCGCGACCGCGGAGGAGTTCCAGATCTGGATGCGCCGCTTCGACGACGGCACCAACCTGGGCTTTCTGATCCGTGTCCGGGAGACCGGCGCAGCCGCCGGCATGGTCAACATCAACTCGATCATCCGGGGCCGCTACCAGGGCGCGTCCCTCGGCTATGCGGCCTTCGCCCCGTCCGCAGGGCAGGGTTACATGACCGACGGGCTCACCGTCACCCTGCGGCACGCCTTCACCGACCTGCGGCTCCACCGGCTGGAGGCCGGCATCCAGCCGGCGAACAAGGCATCCCTGGCCCTGGTCCAGCGCCTGGGCTTCCGTTACGAAGGGCTGTCACCCGCCTACCTCTACATCGACGGGGCCTGGCGCGACCATGAACGCTGGTCCATCACCGCACCGAACCCCTGGAAACCCGATCCCTCCCTTCCAGAGGTATGAGCCGCACGGCGCCGCTTATGAAACACGTCCTAGATGTCCCCGCCGACGTCGTCGTCGCCCCCGGGGAGCGTCGTCCGGCTCTCCGAGCCGCCCTCTGACGGCGTGGGCGACTGCTCTCCGGGGCGCGGGGACGCCGGGGTCGGCGGCGGCGTGGGGACGACGACCGTCGGCGGCAGCGGCCGGGTCGGCTGCGGATCACCCTCCAGACGGACCAGCAGCAGCCATACCATCGCGATCATCATGGCGACGAGCGTGGCCAGCAGCGCCGAGGCGAGGCCGACGGAGCGCCGTGTCCCGACGGGAGGGGGCCCGGGAGGCGCGGGGGCGGGCAGCGCCGGATCCCGGTCTCCCAGCCAGTACGGCACGAAATCGGGCCCCTGCCGGTCGCCGAGCAGCATGCCCGACACCATGACGGGTTCGAGGAACCGCTCCGCACCCGCTCCCCCCGGCACGTACGGCACGGCCACCCACGGCGCCCGGCCCTCGTCCATGGCGACGACCTCGGGGGTCTCGGCCCGGCCGCGCACCACACCGATCAGCGGGACGCTCCGGCCGCGCCGCCCGCCGCGGTGCCGCCCGGCATCCTTGATCGCGGTGACGAACCGGTCCCTGGCCGCCGCGTCCAGCGCCGCCCCTCGGGTGAGGACGGCCACGGACACCGCGCGCCCGTCGGGCCCCTGGCCCAGGTAGACGAGGCCGGCCGGCGCGGTGAGCAGTCGGGCCTGCAGCACGAAGGGCCCCAACCGGGGCGGGTCGCCGTACTGCAAAGGAGTGGCCATCCAGCTCATGAAAACACACCCGACGGTTCTGCCCGCCGACGCCGGGCACTGTCAGGGCATGGATTCTCCCACGGAGTCACGATTGAATAACACGCATGACCGTCGCGGATGAGCGCAGTGAGCCGGAACGGGGCCGGGCGAGGGGCGGGGACATCGGGGCGTTGCGGGAGACTCTCGCCGAGGTGCGCCGGGTCATCGTCGGGCAGGACCACATGGTCGAGCGGCTGCTGGTGGCGCTGCTGGCACGGGGGCACTGCCTCCTGGAGGGCGTTCCCGGCGTCGCCAAGACGCTCGCCGCGTCGACGCTGGCCACGGTGGTCGGCGGCTCCTTCGCCCGGATCCAGTTCACCCCCGACCTGGTGCCGAGCGACATCGTCGGTACCCGCGTCTACCATCCGGGCAGCGAGCGGTTCGACGTGGAGCTCGGGCCCGTGTTCGCCAACTTCCTGCTGGCCGATGAGATCAACCGCGCCCCGGCGAAGGTGCAGTCGGCCCTGCTGGAGGTGATGGCCGAGCGGCAGGTCACCCTGGCGGGGAAGACGCATCCGCTGCCCCGGCCGTTCGTGGTCCTGGCGACGCAGAACCCGATCGAGTCGGAGGGGGTCTACCCGCTGCCCGAGGTGCAGCGGGACCGGTTCCTCTTCAAGGTGCGGGTCTCCCATCCGAGCGCCCACGAGGAGCTGGAGATCCTTCAGCGGATGAGCGTGCGTCCGCCGGTGGCCGCACCGGTACTGGACCCGGAGCGGCTGATGAAGCTGCAGGACATGGCGGAGGAGGTCTCCGTCCACCATCTGGTCGCCGACTACGTGGTGCGGCTGGTGATGGCCACCCGCTCCCCCGCCGAGTACGGCCTGCGCGAGCTGGAGGAGACGATCGAGATCGGTGTGAGCCCGCGCGCGACGCTGGGCCTGATGGCGGCGGGCCGGGCGCTGGCGCTGGTACGCGGACGCGACTACCTGCTGCCCGACGACGTGCGGGACGTGGCCGTCGACGTGATGGCACACCGGCTGATGCTCACCTTCGACGCCCTTGCCGACGACGTGGACGCCGCAGACGTCGTCCACCGCATCCTCGCCACGGTTCCCCCGCCCGTCGTCGTGTGGAACCAGGGCACCAGGTGAGCGGATCATGAGCGCCGGATCCCCGGAGCTGGCCCTGCGGCGGCTGGAGCTGACCGTGCTCCGACGGCTGGACGGCCTGCTGCACGGCAACCACCAGGGACTGATCCCCGGGCCGGGCAGCGAGCTGGGCGACACCCGCGTCTACGTGCCGGGCGAGGACGACGTCCGTCGCATGGACTGGGCGGTCACCGCGCGCACGACCACGCCGCACGTGCGGGATCTGATCGCCGACCGCGAGCTGGAGACCTGGGCCGTCGTGGACCTGTCGGCCAGCATGGACTTCGGCACCGCCGACATGGAGAAGCGCGACCTGGTCATCTCGGCCGTCGGCGCGATCGGCTTCCTGGCCGGCCGGGTCGGCGACCGGTTCGGCGCCTACGTCCTGCACGGTGACCAGGTCCACCGCTATCCGGCGCGCGGGGGGCGGCCCGCCCTGTACGCGCTGCTGCACTCGCTGGCCGGCGCCCCTCGCGGGACCGGGTCCGTGGACCTGGCCTCCGCCGTCGAGATGATGGCCGCGGCGCACCACAGGAGGGGCCTTCGGGTGGTCGTCTCCGACTTCCTGGACGAGCCGGGCACCTGGGAGCGGCCGCTGCGCCGCCTCGCGGCCCGCCACCAGGTGCTGGCCGTCGAGGTGGTCGACCCGCGCGAGCTGGAGCTGCCCGACGTCGGCCTGGTGACGCTCCGCGATCCCGAGACCGGCCGGACCCGTGACGTCCACCTGTCGCGCAAGGTCCGCGAAAGGTACGCCGAGGCGGCGGCCGCGCAGCGGAAGGCGACCCGGGCGGCACTGCGCCGCGGCGGCGCCGCGCACATGGTGCTGCGCACCGACCGCGACTGGGTGGCGGACATCGCCCAGTTCGTCCTCCAGCAGCGGCGTACCGCCCACCTGGCCCGGCGGCACCCGATCGGAGGACGCGGCAAATGATCTTCCTTTCCGCCGGCTGGCTGTGGCTGTTCGTCCCGATCGCGCTCCTGCTGGGCGGGTACATCGCGCTGCAGTTCGCCCGCCGTAGGTACACGGTCCGGTTCACGAACCTCCGGTTGTTGTCGGTGGTCGTCCCCGAGCGACCCGCGTGGCGGCGGCACGTGCCCGCGGCGATCTTCCTGGTGATGATGAGCGTCCTCGTCGTGGCCGCCGCCCGCCCGGCCGGCACCGTACGCGTACCGAGGGACCGGGCCACCATCATGATCGCGGTGGACATCTCGCTGTCGATGGAGGCGCAGGACGTCCCGCCCACCCGGCTGGTCGCGGCCAAGCAGGCGGCCCAGCAGTTCGTCGCGGACCTGCCCGAACGCTTCAACGTCGGCGTGGTGTCCTTCGCCCGGTCGGCGTCCGTGGTCATCTCCCCCACGGCCGACCATCCGGCGGTGATCACCGCCATCTCCAACATGACGACCAGGCCCGGCACCGCGATCGGCGAGGCCGTGTTCAACTCGCTCGACTCGATCAGGTCGTTCGACCAGCGGGCGGTGACCGATCCGCCGCCGTCGGCGATCGTGCTGCTGTCCGACGGCGACAACACCTCGGGCCGGTCCGTCAACGAGGCGATCCAGGCCTGCCTCTCCGCCAAGGTCCCGGTCTCCACCATCGCGTACGGGACACCCGAGGGGACGGTCACGATCGACAACAGGCCGGTCCAGGTCCCGGTGAACAAGGCGACCCTGCAGTCACTGGCGGACGGCACGGGCGGCCGGGCGTACGAGGCCCAGTCGGGCAGCGAACTGCGGGACGTGTACGCGCAGATCGGCACGTCCCTGGGCTACAAGATCGTGCACCAGGAGGTCACCCAGCGGTTCATCCTCGTCGCGCTCCTGCTCGGCGCGCTCGCCTCCGGCGCGGCCATGCTCCTCGGCTCGCGGCTGCCCTGACCGGCCGCGATCCGCTCGCATGCGGGCATTGGTAACGTCTCTCCATGTGGCACATTACTTCGAGGAACGCCCCCAGGCGGCCAGCAGGCCGGGTGTGGTCACCCTGCTCCTCCCCGACCTGCATCTGAGGCTGGAGACCGACCGCGGGGTGTTCTCGCCCGACCGGATCGACGCCGGCACCCGCGTCCTGCTGGAGAGTGTGCCGCCACCGCCCGCCGAGGGCGACCTGCTCGACCTGGGCTGCGGCTACGGCCCGATCGCGCTGACCATGGCCTCCCGCGCTCCGGGCGCGACCGTGTGGGCCGTCGACGTGAACCGCCGTTCCGTGGAGCTGTGCGAGCGCAACGCCAAGGCCGCCGGCCTTGACAAAGTAAGGTCGGCGCATGTCGACGAAGTGCCCGACGACGTGCGCTTCCGGGCGATCTGGTCCAACCCGGCCATCCGCATCGGCAAGCAGGCCCTGCACGAGATGCTCACCCGCTGGCTGGACCGGCTCACCCCGGACGGCGTCGCGTACCTCGTCGTGCAGAAGCACCTCGGCTCCGACTCTCTCCAGAACTGGCTGAACGACCAGGGCTGGCCCACGACCCGTGCGGCCAGCCGGTCCGCCTACCGAATCCTCAAGGTGGAAGCGCGATGAGCACCCCGAACCCGCGCAGGCAGCTGCGGCCGACCGACGTCAAGCGCCTCAACCGGACCTGGCGCCGCGCCACCGGGTCCCGCCTCGCGCTCATCCTCGAATCGGTCACCGGCCCCTTCAACGTCGGCTCCGTGTTCCGCACGGCCGCCGCGTTCGGGGTCGAGACGATCTGGCTGGCCGGGAACGCCACCCCGCCGACGAACCCGAAAGCGCAGAAGACCGCGCTGGGCACCGACCGGCTGGTCGAGTGGCACGAGCCGGTTCCCGCCACCGAGGCCGTACGCGCGGCGAAGGAGGCGGGGTATCGCGTCATCGCTGTGGAGCTGACCGGAGACGCCGCTCCGCTGCACGAGGCCAAGCTCGGCGGCGACGTGTGCCTGGTGGTCGGCAGCGAGGACCACGGCTGCTCCCCCGCCCTGCTGGAGGCGGCCGACGGCATCGTCTACATCCCCCAGGTGGGCCGGGTCGGCTCGCTCAATGTGTCGATCGCCGCCGCCATCGCGGTCGCCGAGGCCCGGCGCCAGGAGTGGACGTCAACGGCGCATCCGTGATTCCCCATGTTCATGGAGCGCTCACTGACGATCTGGGCCTCCAACCGGCATACTCCTGGTCATACGGGAACTGATCCGAGGAGCGGTGACCACCAGAATGACCCGCCGTCGTTTCGCCTTTCTCGACCACCCCGGGCCGCTCGCCTTCGCCCATCGCGGCGGGGCGGCCGAGGGCCGCGAGAACACGATGACCGCCTTCGCGCGGGCCGTCGATCTCGGGTACGTGTACCTGGAGACCGACGCCCACGCGACGGCCGACGGCGTACTGCTCGCCTTCCACGACCACACCCTGGACCGGGTGACCGACCGCAAGGGCCGGATCTCCCAGCTCCCCTACCGCGAGGTCCGCAAGGCCCTCATCGGAGGCACCGAGGAGATCCCGCTGCTGGAGGAGCTCCTCGGCACCTGGCCGGACGTGCGGTTCAACATCGACGTCAAGGAGAGCGCGTCGATCCTGCCGCTGGCCCGCGCGATCCGCCGGACCAACGCCTACGACCGGATCTGCCTGACCTCGTTCTCCGACCTGCGCCTCGCCCAGGCGCGCAGGGCCGTCGGCGCCCCGGTGTGCTCCTCCCTCGGGCCTCGCGGGGTCGCCGCGCTGCGGGCCGCCGCCATGGGGTCGGGCTACGGGCGGCTGCTCACCACCCTCGCCCGCGCCGGCGTGCCCTGCGCGCAGGTGCCGATCGGGGTGCGCGGGCTGCGCGTCACCACCCGCTCCTTCGTCCGTACGGCGCACGCGCTCGGCATGCAGGTGCACGTGTGGACGATCGACGACCCGGCGGTGATGCGGCGGCTGCTGGACCTCGGCGTCGACGGGATCATGACCGACAACATCACCGGCCTGCGCGACGTGCTCGACGCGCGCGGGCAGTGGCACCCCCGCACGTAACCAGCGGCACCCCCGACCCCTGCGGCACGCGCCCGGCGAGGAGACCATATGACCGCCCCCCAGGTCATCGACGAGACCCCGAAGGCACGCCTGCGCGAGCAGCGCGGCTGGTACTGGTACGACTGGGCGAACTCCGCCTTCTACACGACGATCATCTCGGTCTTCCTCGGGCCGTACCTCATCCCCGTCGCCAAGGCGGCCGCCTGCGGCAAGGACTTCCCCGGGATGCCGGTGGACGCCTGCGTCGCCGACTTCGACCGGCTGGCCACCGACCGGCTGGGCTTCGTCGACGTGCTGGGGGCCGACATCCGGCCCGCCGCGTTCTTCGGGCTGATCATGACGGTGGCGGTGCTGCTGCAGATCGTCGTCCTGCCCGTGGTGGGCGCGCTGGCGGACCACACCGGTCGTAAGAAGGAACTGCTCGGCGGCTTCGCGTACGTGGGCGCCATCGCCACGATGTGCCTCTACTTCGTGGCCGGCGACCGTTACCTCCTCGGCGGCGTGCTGTTCATCGTCGCGAACCTGTCCTACGGCGCGTCGGTCGTGGTCTACGACTCGTTCCTGCCGCAGATCTCCACGCCGAACGAGCGGGACCGCGTCTCGTCGCGCGGCTGGGCCATCGGGTATCTCGGCGGCGGCCTCCTCCTCGCCCTCAATCTCGTCCTCTACCTCGGCCGGGACAGCCTGGGCGTCAGCGAGGGCATGGCGGTGCGGATCAGCATGATGTCGGCCGGGCTCTGGTGGGCGATCTTCACGATCATCCCGCTGCTCGCGCTGCGCAACCGGCCCGTTCCCGCGCACGAGACGACGGCGCTGAGGTCGGTCGGCGGCAGCTTCCGCCAGCTGGGGCGGACCGTCGCCGAGCTGCGCCGCTACCCGCGCACGCTGCTCTTCCTGGTCGCCTACCTCGTCTACAACGACGGCGTCCAGACGGTGATCGGGAACTCCGCGGCGTACGCCTCGGAGGCGCTGAAGCTCAGCAAGAACGTGCAGATCAGCACCATCCTGATGGTGCAGTTCGTGGCGTTCGGCGGCGCGCTGCTACTCGGCGCGCTCGCCAGGAGGCACGGCACCAAGCGCACCATCCTCGCCAGCCTGGTCGTCTGGACCGTGATCGTGGTCGTCGCGGTCTTCCTGCAGGAGGGCGCCGCGGCGCAGTTCTACGCCATGGGCTTCGCCATCGCCATCGTGCTCGGCGGCACCCAGGCGCTGTCCCGCTCGCTGTTCTCGCAGGTCATCCCCAAGGGGAAGGAGGCGGAGTATTTCAGCCTGCTGCAGATCAGTGACAAGGGGTCGGCCTTCATCGGATCGCTGACGGTCACCCTGGCGCTGCAGTTCTCCAACAGCTATCGCATCGCGATCGTCTCACTGGTCGTCTTCTTCGTGATCGGCTTCGGTCTGCTCGTCGCGGTGAACATCCCGCGCGCCATCCGGGACGCCGGCAACGAGGTCCCGGAACGCATCTGAGGAACCACGCGCCGCAAAGGGCGGTTGGATCACGCTTCCTGTGGGAATCCCCACACGGTATCAAGCGTTGAACGCGGTGGAGACCGACCCCTCTCAGGCGGGGACCTCAGGAGGCATTTGAACATGGGCGAGCGTGCACTTCGCGGTACCCGGCTCGGCGCGACCAGCTACGAGAACGACCGCAACACCGATCTGGCTCCGCGCCAGGAGGTGTCCTACACCTGCCCCAAGGGCCATCGCACCACCGTGCCGCTTGCCGCCGAGGCCGAGATTCCGGCGAGCTGGGAGTGCCGCAGTTGCGGGGCCACCGCTCTCCGGATGGACGCCGAGCAGCCCCAGCAGAAGAAGGCGAAGCCGCCCAGGACCCACTGGGACATGCTGCTGGAGCGGCGCACCATCGAGGATCTCGAGGAGGTCCTCAACGAGCGCCTGGCGATCCTGCGGGCACAGCGGCGTAAGAGCGCGTAGAGGCAGCACAGCACAGAGGTCAGACGACAAGAACGGCGACGCCCCCGGAGGATTCCTCCGGGGGCGTCTCGCATGCTGCGGGCCCGCCGGGACGGGCCGGTGCCTCACTCCCAGGTGACGGTGAGCTCGTTGCGCTGGCCGAACCTCTCAAGGTGGCGGCCGAGCACGTCCTGCACGACGCCGAGCGACTCGGCGTCCGCGGCGCTGGCCCGCATGACGAGCCGGTCGGCCTCGGGCGTCAGCACTCCCTCTCCGGCGGAGAAGATCAGGCGGTAGCCGCCGTCGGGCAGCTCCTCGGCCTCGCTCTTACGGCCCAGGTGGGAGGCGAGCTGCTTGGCGTACCGGGCGGCGGCGTCGGTCGCGACGTACGCGATGGAAGTGGCCACGGCGGAGAACCTCCTACATTAAACGGTCAATAACCGCAAAACGGTTCATAGTCAGACTACTCGCTACGGCGCAAAAGTTGAAAGTTCAATTATTCCGCTAGGCTGGAGGCATGTCCGGGACACGATGGCTGAGCGACGAGGAGCAGCGGACCTGGCGAGCCTACCTGGCGAGCACCCAGCTGCTGCAGGAGGCCCTGGAACGGCAGTTGCAGCGCGACTCGGGCATGCCGCACGCGTACTACACGATCCTGGCCATGTTGTCCGAGGCGCCCGGCCGGGCGCTGACGATGACCAGGCTCGCGCGCGTCACCATGTTCTCCGCCAGCAGGCTCTCTCACGCGATGGCCCGCCTGGAGGAGAAGGGCTGGGTCCGCCGGGTCAAGCACGGGCAGGACCGGCGCACGACCATGGCCGAACTCACCCCGGAGGGTTTCGCGGCGCTGGAGGCGGCCGCGCCCGGTCACGTCCAGGAGGTACGGCACCGCCTGTTCGACCCGCTCACCGACGAGCAGACGCGGCAGTTCCGCGACATCCTCGCCGCCCTCACCGCGGCGTACGCGCGCGAGGGGCACGAGAGCGGCCTCGCGTCTCCCTGATCGCGGTGACGCCGCCGCTCGTCATCCCTTGGGCGCCCGGATCCCTTCGAGCACCATGCCGAGGTACCGCTCGGCGACCTCGTCGGCCGTCAGGCGCCCGCCGGGGCGGTACCAGCTCGCCGCCACCCACACGGTGTCGCGCAGGAAGCGGTACACCAGCGGCACGTCGAGGTCGGAGCGGAAGGCGTTCTCCTTGATCCCCCGGTCGAGCAGCTCGCCCCACATCCGTTCGAACCGGTCCCAGGACTCCCGCAGGTAGGCGAAGCGCGGCCCCTCCGACAGGTGTCGCGACTCGTTCTGGTAGATCACGACGGCCGCCCGGTGCCGGTCGATGGAGCGGAACGACTCGACGACGAGGCGCTCCATCGTCTCCCGCGCGCCGAGTCCCGCGCCGAGGACCTCGTCGTAGCGCGCCCAGAGGTCGTCCAGGAACGTGGACAGGATCTCGTCCACGATCGACTCCTTGGAGTCGAAGTGGTAGTAGAGGCTGCCTCCGAGGATGCCGGCCGCGTCGGCGACCTCCCTGACGGTGGTGGCGGCGTACCCTCGCGAGGCGAAGACCTCGGCCGCGGTGGCGAGCAGCTCCGTGCGCCGCCCCGCGCGCGCGGTCGCGGTGCCCTCGGCGTCACGCCGTCGTGGACTCATCTGTCATGGCTCCCTGGACGCTGACCGGAGACGGGGCAGGTCCGCCCCGTCACATGTGTACGAGCACCAGTCTCCCGTCTCCGGCGAGACGTAGGTGCGGGCGGAGGTCCACGATCTAGTGACCCCGTGCTTACCGCGTCTGGGTTGGTTCCAGCGGTCGATGCTGTGTGGATGGTCAGGACGGCGGCCGGGTCGCGATCGGGCTGCTGTAGGACACGTTCTTGCCTCCCACGAACGGCAGCAGGCGCTCCGTCTCCTGCTCCAAAGCGGCCTGATCGGTCGCGGTCAGGGGGCGGAATGGAGTGAGGTGCAGGGTTTCGCCTTTGAGGGACCAGCTTCCGTGCACGTGACCGTTCACAAGGAAGGTGGGCCGTACTTGTGCCTGGCCGGGCATCACGCGTTTTCGGTCCTCGTGGCTGATGATGCGGGTCCGGTCGGCGTGGCCGAGCAGGGCGTTGTCGAAGGCGGGCAGCAGTCGCACGGGGGCGGGCGTGTCGGGGTCGGGCAGTTCCGCGTCGGCCACGTCGACCAGTTCCCTGCCGTCGGGGTCGCGGTGGTGGCGCAGTTCGGCGCGCATGTCGGAGACGATCTCGCCGAGGCGGGTGAGCCCGGACCAGGCCTGTACGTCCATGATCCCGGCTGGACCGAACGCTGCCAGATAGCGGCGGATGAGGTCCTTGGCGGTCGCCGGGGCCATGGGCTGGCCGAGCCAGGTCTCGGCGGGCGTGACGGAGACGGCCGACCGGGTGCCCCAGGAGCCCCATGTGCCGGTGGCCGGGTTGTGGATGAGGGGGGTTCTGAACTCGACCTCCCCGGCGAGGCTGCAGTGCGACCAGGCGCCCGATCACCTCCAGCGGGGTCTGATCGGTGCGGGCCAGCAGGAACTGGCGATGCAGCAGGGCCCGGTTCAGGGCCCTGCTCGAGAGAGTCGTCATGACAGCCGCACCGAGACATTGCCTCGGTAGGAGCCCTGGAGCAGGGACAAGAACGCCTGCGGCACGTCTTCGACCCCGCCCTTGATGACCGTCTGCGGGTAGACGAAGCGGCCCTCGCCCAGCCAGGTGCTGAAGTGTTCCCGCCAGGCGGCGATCTGGTCGGGGGTGTGGTAGCAAGAGAACGGCAGCAGCTCGATGCCCCTGGCCTGGGCCGCCGCGTGGTCGGGCGTGGGGAAGCGCTCGGCCGCGTCGCCGAGCTGACTGGACAGCGAGCCGCACAGCGCGAAGCGGGCGCCGGGCCTGGCCGCCTGCAGCGCGGCCTGATACTGCTCGCCGCCCACGACGTCGAAGAACACCGAAATGCCCTCGGGCGCGAGCTCGCGGAGCCGGTCGACCGGCGAGCCGTCGTGATAGTCGAACGCGACGTCGTAGCCGAGCTCGTTCACCAGATAATCGACCTTGGCTGGGCTGCCGGCGCTGCCGATCACCCGCGCCGCGCCCAGGCACTTGGCGATCTGCCCGGCCAGTGAGCCGACCCCACCCGCCGCGCCGGAGACGAACACCACGTCGCCCTCGCCGACGCCCGCCACGTCGGCCATGCCGTAGTAGGCCGTCGGCCCCTGACCGAGGTAGTAGCCGGGGTCGGCGATGGGGTCAAGCCTGGTGTACTGGGCGGCCGGGCCCGCCGAGTACTCGCTCCAGCCGGTCATCGACTGGACCAGGTCGCCAACCGCGAGCTCGGGGCTGTCGGACCGGACGACGGTGCCGATGGCGGCCACGCCCACCCGCCGGCCCGGCTGCCAGGCCGGTACCGGGAGGGTGCAGTCCGCGCGCATCAACTCCAGGTAGGTCGCGGCGAGCCCTACCTGGTCAGTCCGCACCACAACCTCGCCGTCCACCTCGGTGGTGGCGACCGTGAAGTGGTCGAGCGTGGGGGCGCCGGCGATCTGTGCGGTCAGCTGGATCTCACGGGTGATCATTTATTGGTCCTTCTGTCGGTACGGCCTTCGAAATCGACCCTAAAGAGGCTTCCGGTCACTTTTTGGCCGGAAGTCGGGCGAGGATGGCGGTATGGCGAACACCAGCTCACGGACCCTCCGACTGCTCTCGCTGCTGCAGACCCACCGCCACTGGCCCGGCACGGAACTGGCCGAGCGGCTCGGGGTATCCGAGCGGACCCTGCGCCGTGACGTCGACCGGCTGCGCGAGCTCGGCTACCCGGTCAGCGCGGCCCGGGGGACCGACGGCGGCTACCAGCTCGCGCCCGGCGCGGTCCTGCCGCCGCTGCTGTTAGACGATGAGGAGGCGGTGGCTCTGGCGGTGGGCATCGGTGACGCGGCGCAGAGCGGGATCGCAGGGATGCAGGAGGCGTCGCTGCGTGCGCTCACCAAGGTGATTCGGGTCCTGCCGCCCCGGCTGCGGGCCAGGGTGGACGCCCTGCGGGAGATGACCCTCTCCGTCGCCGCGTCCGGGCCGGTCGTCGCGGCGCAGGTACTCACCGCGGTCGCCCAGGCCTGCCGGGACCAGGAGCGGCTGCGCTTCGGCTACACCGCCAGAGGCTCCGCCCCCACCGAACGCGAGGTCGAGCCGCACCGCCTGGTCGCCCTCGGCGGACGCTGGTACCTGGTCGCCTACGACCTGACCCGGCACGACTGGCGAAGCTTCCGCCTCGACAGGCTGACCGAACCGACCGGGATCGGCACGCGATTCCGGCCGCGTCCACTCCCGGCCGAGGACGCCGCGGCCTTCGTCCAGGCAGCCAGCGGAGCCCCGGCGCCGTGCACGGTCCAAGCGCTCGTCCACGCCTCCGCGACCCAGGTACGGCAGGTGGTCGGCCAGTGGGGCACGATCGAACCGCTCAACCACGACACCTGCCGGATCACCATGACCTCGACCTCTCTCGATTGGCCGACGCAGGCGCTGGGCAATGTGGGCGCCGAGTTCGAGGTGCTGGGGCCGCCGGAGTTCGCCGCGCACGTCCAGGAGTGGGGCGCCCGCTTCATCCGGGCCACCAGCGCAGCCGACAGTGCGCCTGCCGCCAGGGTACGTATCGAGTTGTGATCAGTGGTTGATCCCGGTGAGGTCTTTGATCCAGATCATCGAGGCGCGCAGGTGGAGGCCGGCGAGGTAGCTGTCCGGGGTCTTGTCGTATCGGGTGGCGATGCCTCGCCTTCTTCTTTCGGTTGGCAGCTTGGTCCTTCTTTTCGGGGATGACTGCCTTGATGTGGCGTTTGCGCAGGTGGGTGCGGTTGCCGCGGGAGGAGTAGGCCTTGTCCCCGGCGACCGCGTCCGGCCGGGTGCGGGGGCGGCCGACGGGCCCGCGGACCCGTACCTTCTCCAGCACGGGGATGAACTGCGGGCTGTCCGCCCCTCGATCGTCCGAGGAGGGCGGCCTTCAGCCGGAGTTTTCGCCGATGGCGGATGCGCCGCCGCTCTTCCCGCTCGGGATCGGTGTCGGTGTCCTGTCCGTCTTGTTCTTCGAGGCTGCCCCTTTTGACTTGGCCTTCTCCGCCTCGGCGGCAGCCCTTCTCAAGGGCAGTGAGGACGTCCTCGCCCAGGTGCATCCCAGCCGCGTCGTGGTGAGCGCGCGCGGTGGTGGAGTCGATGCTGACCAGGGACAGGTCCACCTCACCCCGCTTCGCCGCTTCCGCGATCAGGCCCTCCAGCAGGGCCCGAGAGCGAATCCCACAGATTGATCAGGACTCGGTAGGCACCCCACTCGGTCGGCTCCTGCGTCACCGAGAATTGATCAAGGGTCCGGACCTCGCAGTGCCTGATCCGTCCGGTCTCCGGCGCTGGTTGCCCTCGTGGGCGCCGGTGGAGCTTGCCTACTGTGTCCGTGTGAGTGACGTGACGAGCGGGCGTACGGGACGGGTGGTCGTGCTGGTGCTGCCCGAGGTGAACCTGTTGGATCTCGGCGGCCCGGTCCAGGTCTTCGATGCGGCAGCCCACTTGGGCGGCTGCTACCGGCTGGAGTACGTCGCCGAGACCGGTGGGGTGCGCTCGGCGCAGGGGCTGGAGCTCGCTGGGCTCCAGGCGCTCGCGGCGACGCAGGCGGGACCGGGTGATCTGGTGCTGGTACCGGGGCCACGACTGACCGGATCCGACCGACTGGTGTCGAGCGCCGCAGTGCGATGGCTGCGGGATGCCTATGACGCGGGGGCGCGGGTGGCATCGGTGTGCAGCGGCGCCGCGGCCCTGGGAGAGGCGGGGCTGCTGGATGGCCGGGCGTGCACGACGCACTGGTCGCTGACCGGAGCGATGCGCGAGCGGTATCCGGCAGCCCGGGTCCGCGAGGCGGCCCTGTACGTCCACGACGGGCGCATCAGTACCAGCGCGGGCATCTCCTCCGGGATCGACCTTGCACTGTCCCTCGTCGAACGCGACCATGGCCCGGAACTGGCCGCCGCCGTCGCCCGTGAGCTGGTGCTCTATCTACGGCGGGACGGCGATGCTGCCCAGATCAGCCCATTCCTGCGCTACCGCGACCATGTGCAGCCCGCCGTGCACCGGGTGCAGGACCACCTGGCTCAGAACCTGGATGCCCCGCACTCCCTCGACGAGCTCGCCGCCGTTGCCCATCTGTCGCCGCGTGGTCTGACGCGGGCCTTCACCACGGCCACCGGGATCACTCCGCTGGCCTACCAGCGCCGGCTGCGCCTGGAACGGGCCCGTGCCCTGCTGACGGACACCGACCTGACGGTGGAGACGGTCGCTGCCCGTTGTGGCTTCCGTGACGCACGGCAGTTGCGCCGCCTGGTCACCGCGAGCTTCGGCATTCCGCCGTCCCGGCTCCGCACGCAGTCGCGCCCCGCCGGCTGAAACGCCCGTTGGGAACGGCTCCTGACGCCTTCCCCCGGCCACTTCCTTTCTTGTTCTCCCCATGGGGGCGGTTGCGTGTGCCGCACCGCCATCGATCGCCCGTTTTATGGAGGTATGTCGTGTCAAGATTGAATAGGGGGCGCCGGGTGGTCCGCCGTGCGGGCTGGGTGCTCATGGGCACGGCGCTGTCGGTGGCGTCGTTCGCCGGGATCGCCTTCGCGGGGGTGAGCACGTCGATGGCGGACAGTTTCGCCCCCGCACCGGCCGCATCGGACGCGCGTGCGTGGCCGACCGCGCGGGCCGTGCCGACCGGACGGATCACGGTGGCCGTGGTGGTCAGCAACGAGGGGGCTGTGGCCACTGACGTGATGGCGCCGTACCGGGTGTTCGCCGAGTCGGAGAAGTTCTTCGTGTACACCGTGGCAGCCGAGCGCCGCGTCTCCCCGCTGTCCGGCGGAGCCCATCTCCTGCCCGACCACACGTTGGCCGAGGTGGGCAGGGGAGTGATCCCTGAGCCCGATGTGGTGGTCGTGCCCGCGGTGACCGAACCGGCCGACGCCAAGGAGGCGCGGCTGCGGGACTGGATCGTGGAGCGGCACCGCAAGGGCGCGCGTGTTCTGGGAGTATGCGCGGGCTCGGAGCTGCTGGCGGCCTCCGGCCTGCTGGACGGCCGGGACGCGACCTCCTTCTGGTCCAACATCGGCTCCCTGAAGCGCGATTACCCCC
Source organism: Microtetraspora glauca (assembly GCF_040656155.1). NCBI lineage: Bacteria > Bacillati > Actinomycetota > Actinomycetes > Streptosporangiales > Streptosporangiaceae > Microtetraspora > Microtetraspora glauca. Next base: position 29,503 of record NZ_JBFALK010000028.1, on the reverse strand, counting down.
GGGTGCACTGGAAGCGCGGCCAGCGGTATGTGGAGGACGGCCGGGTCACCACCACCGCCGGCATCACCTCCGGTACGGTCGGAGCCCTACGGGTCGTGGAGGAACTGGCAGGCAACGGCGAAGCCGCCCGAATCGGGAAGGGCCTGTCGTATCCGGGCTGGACTCTGGACGGGCCGACCACGATCCCGGCCAACCACCTCACACTCGGCGACCTGCCGTACGCGCTGAACGCCGCGTTCCCCTGGCTGCGCTCCACGGTGGGGATCGGCCTGGTCGACGGCGTCGATGAGATCGACGCCGCAGCCGCCTTCGAAGCGTACGGCGGGGTGTCCTTCAGCGCACGTACGGTGGTCCTCGGCAGCCGTGGCACAGTCACCACTCGTCACGGCCTCGTCCTGATCGCCCAGCCGACAGGTTCCAGCTCCCACGGAGTGGACCGCTTCGTGGTGCCGGGCGTCGCGGACGTGTCGGCCGTCGACACGTCGCTGCGCACCTGGGCGCACCGCAACAAGCTGGCCGTCGAACTGCCCGGCGGGGGACGGCATGCCGGTGAGTTCGGCTTCGATCCGGTCCTGCGTGACCTCGCCCGCCACAGCGACCGCTCCACGGCCCGGGTCACGGCGAAGTTCTCGGAGTACCCCTCCGCCCACCTGACGCTCACCGGGGCGGCCTGGCCCCGGCGGTCGACCCTACTGGCCGTCGCGGCGGCCGCGGTCAGCGTCGGTGCGGGGTTCCTTCCGACGGCGATCCGGCGGGCTGTGCGGCGCCTGCGGGCGGCATGACAGCGCGTCGCACCCCGCGGGGTGCTCTCCCAGCCCACAGCCCCTTACCGGCCCGAACCCGACACCATTGATCACAACTCCGGACAGGCCCTAGGACCTTTGTCCGATATCGGGCCGACCGTCCGAGGATCTAGAACAGATGGCGTGGGGCCGCGAGGCCACGACCGAACCATCGGCATCCGATCGACCGGATATATCCGATCCGTCCAATCTGGGAGACCACCATGCGCGCCATCCGCCTGCACGCCTTCGGGCCCGCCGAGAACCTCCGCTACGAGGAGGTCGAGGATCCCCGTCCAGCCGCCGGCCAGGTGCGCGTGGCCGTACGGGCGGCCGGGGTGCACCTGGTCGACACCACGCTCAGGGCGGGGAACTATGGCGGCGGTCCCATCCCCGTACCGGAACTGCCCACCGTCCCCGGACGCGAGGTCGCGGGGGTGGTCGACGCCGTCGGACCGGGCACCGACCCCGGCTGGCTGGGGAAGCGGGTCGTCACCCACCTGGGCATGGTCCCCGGCGGCTACGCGGAGCTCGCCGTACGGGACGCCGAGGCGGTGCACGAGCTCCCGGACGGGCTGGGATACGAGGCGGCGGTCGCGATGATCGGGACCGGCCGCACCACTGTGGGCATCCTCGACGTGGCGGCGCTCACCGCCGACGACGTCGTGCTGGTGACCGCCGCGGCGGGCGGGATCGGCAACCTGCTCGTGCAGGCGGCCCTCGGCGTCGGCGCCTCCGTCGTCGGGCTGGCGGGCGGCGCGGCCAAGGTCGAGCGGGTCCGCGGGCTCGGCGCCGCGTACGCCGTGGACTACAACGCGCCGGACTGGCGGGAGGAGGTGCGGGCCGTACTCGGCGACCGGGAGGTGACCGCGGTCTTGGACGGCGTCGGCGGCGCGCTGGGACGGGGCGCGATGGAGCTGCTGGGGATCGGCGGCAGGCTGATCCTGTTCGGCTGGGCCGACGCCGAGGGCGGGCCGACCGAGATCACCACCGCGGATCTGTACGCGCGCGGCCTGACCGCCTCGGTCGCGATCGGCCCGCGGATCCTGAGGCGGCCGGGCGGGCTGCGCGGCCTCGAGGAGCGCGCGCTGGCCGCGGCGGCGACGGGCGCGCTGGTGCCGCTGACCCAGAGCTTCCCGCTCAAGGACGCCGCCGCCGCGCACGCCGCGCTGGAGAGCCGCGCGACGATGGGGAAGGTCGTCCTCGTGCCCTGATCCGGCGATTCACGTCAGAGCGAACCGCCGAGGTAACGCTCGGCCAGCTCGCAGCTCCCGTCGGTGTACCCGGCGCCGAGCTCGCGGGCGATGTCGACGGCCGAGTGGGTACCGATCCAGGCCACCAGCAGCAGCCGGCGGAACAGGATGAAGGTCCAGATCTCGGCCTCCTCCTCCTTCGACAGCGGGAGGACGGTGCGGTATCCGCGGAGCCAGGAGTCGATCATCTCGGGCACGAGGGGGTGGTGCTCGATGAAGCTGACCGCCGCGCCCAGGTCGTACAGATACCAGCCGAACCCGCAGTCGTCGAAGTCGATGACGTTGGGCGCCCGCTCCCCCTCGACGAGCAGGTTCGCGAGCCGCAGGTCGGCGTGGATCAGCCCGTAGCGGTCGCTCCCCCGGCCGAACGCCGCCAGCCGGTCGCGCAGTTCGGTGTCGAGCCGCTCCAGTACGGCTCTCGCCTCGCCGTCGACGCCCGCACCGTCCTGCCATCGTCCCCAGCGGGACTCCCTCCCGAGTGCGGCGTCGTAGTCCCAGTGGAACCGGTCGAAGCCCGCGGGGCGTCGCCATTCGCGGGCGTGCCGGTGCATCCGCGCCGTCAGGGCGCCGAGCCGCTCGAAGTCCTCCACCAGGCGGTCCTCGGTCGGTTCGGCCCCGGGCAGGTACTCGAACATCACGCAGTGGCGCCGTTCCCCGCCGGGGGCGTCGATCGCGAGGACGCGGAGGCCCGCGACGGAGGGGATCACGCGGGGGGTGCGGACACCCGCCTCCTCGCGCAGGGCCTCCAGCCAGCCGAGCTCGGACTCGATCGCCCGCTCCGAGTGGTAGCCGAGGCGGTGCACGCGCAGGATCGACCGGTGGCCGGTCGCCGGGTCGTCCACCCGGTACGTCGCGTTCTCCGAGACGTTGATCAGCGTGGCGGTCGCGTCCCCGGACAGGTCGTGGTGGCGCAGTGCCAGGCGCGCGACCAGGTCCGTGCGCTCAAGTACCTCCGCCCCTCCGGAGAGGTCGTGTTCCCGCATGCGCTGTCCTCCGAGGGCTGGGAAGGTCATCGACATTCTGGGGCACGGCTTCAGCCGGGCGCACACGGGGCGGCGCGCGAGATATTTTCCTAGTAAATTATATGTTAAGCTGTTAGCCATGCCGGAGCGGAACCACCACGACACGTCCACGTGCCCTCGATCCGGCACCCGCGTCAGGCCGCTCCCCATCAAGGGCGTGCTGCGCCTGAGGCCGTACGGAGACATCTGGCACAAGCCCGCCTTCAGCGTCGTGATCGCGACGGCGATCCCGTGCCTGGTGCTGCTCGCCCTCGGCCGCCTCGACCTCGCCGTCTACGCCTCCGCCGGCGCCCTTTGCGCGCTGTACTGCCACGGCCTGCCGTACGCGGCACGGGCCAGGACGCTGCCGTGGCTGGTGGCCGGGATGCTGACGGGCACGGGCGCGGCGCTGGTGACCGCCTCGCTCACCGACTCGACGTTCATCCGGGTGGCCGTGGCCGCGGTCATCGCCGCCGTCCACCGGATGCTGTGCGACGCGACGCGCGTCGGGCCCCCGGGGAACGTCGTGCTCACGTTCGTCGCCGCGAGCTGCGCCTTCATGCCCCAGCCACTGACCGGCATTCCGGGCCATCTGGCCGTCGGCGTCGCCGGAGGCGTCCTGGCGCTGGCGGTCTGCCTGGCCCCCGCCCTCGTGCGACCGCACGGACCCGAGCGCGTCGCCGTCGCCCGCGCGCTGGAGGCGGCGGCCCTTTTGCGCTCGGGTGCCCGCGAGGAGGGCCACGCGCGCGCGGCCGCGCGGCACGACACGGCCGCCGCCGTGAACGCCGCCTGGCACACCCTTCTCCTGCTGCGCCCAAGGACCGCCGCCGGGTTCCGGTCGCGTGCCGTACTGGAACGGCTCGTGGAGCACGCCGAGGCCGCGCTCGCCGGCGACCGGGCCGACCGCTCCGAGGCGGAACGGCTTCGCGCGTGGGCGCGGGCGCTGCGCCGCGGCGGCCCGCCGCCCGAGGTGGAGCCGGACCCCGGAATCCTCACGACGCCGCGCCTTCCCGCCCGGCAGGGTCCGCACGGCGTCCGCGCCCTGATGTCCGCGCTGCGTCCGGGCTCCCCGCTGCTCCCGATCGGGGCGCGGGTGGCGGTGGGCTGCGCGCTGGCCGGATGGGGGTCCATGGCCGCCGGCGTCGGTCACCCGTACTGGGCGGTCGTCACCGCCGCCTCGATCTTCCAGGCCAACACCTCGCTGAGCTGGCAGCGGGCCCTGCAGCGGGTCCTGGGCAGCGTCGCCGGCCTGGTGCTGTTCACCGCGGTCCTGCCCGTGTCGCGGATCAGCCCGCTCACGCTCATCGCGGCGATCCTCGTGTGCCAGTTTCTGACCGAGGCGGCCATGACCCGCAACTACTGGGTGGGCAACGTCTTCCTGACGCCGATGGCCCTGCTGATGACGGAGTTCGCCGTGCAGCGGCCGCTCACGGTGCTCGTCACCGACCGCTGGCTGGACACCTGCGTCGGGGCGGGGCTCGGCATCCTGAGCTGCTTTCTGGTGCCCAACCGCTGGGCGGGCGGCAGGATCGGGATCGCGTTGCGCCGGGTGGCGGCGGCCGAAGCCGCCGCTCTCGATCTGGACACGGAGGATTCCGGGGAGGCGGCGCGCGTCAGGCGGGAGCTCGCGGTGGCGCTGGTCCAGCTGCGGGAGGCCGTCGACGTCGCCTCCGGCGAGTGGTGGCAGCGGGCCCTGCCCGAGCAGGAGGTCGCGCTCGCGGAACGCGAGGGCCACCGGCTGCTCGCCGACCTCGCCGCGCGGTTGCCCCGGGTCAGAGCGGCATGATCGGGACCGGTGCGCGCCCTGATCTCCGCCGCTGACAGACTGGCAGGCCAGACCATCGAAGGGAAACCGGTCGTGGAGGACGTCGTCGCCGGAGTGCTGCGCCAGTGGCAGCGGGTCCACCCCGAGATCGACCTCGGGCCGATGGCCGTGATCGGCCGGCTGAACCGCTGCTCCGCGCTGCTCCGTCAGGCCTCCGACGCCCTGCTGGGCGAGGAGGGGCTGACCCGGCCGGAGTTCGACATCCTGGGGGCGCTGCGCCGGGTCGGCGGCGAGCTGACCCCGAGCCGGCTCGCCAAGGAGACCTTCGCGTCCGGAGCCGCCGTCACCAAGCGGGTCAAGGTCCTGGAGAGCGACGGCCTGGTGTCCCGCCGTCTGGACGAGCGGGACCGCCGGGTCTGCCACCTCTCGCTCACCGACAAGGGCCGCGAGCTCATCGACCGGCTGCTCCCCGAGCAGCTCGCGCTGGAGGTGACGCTGCTGTCCGGTCTCGGCGATGACCGCCAGGCCGAGCTCGCCGACGCGCTCGGGGAACTGCTCGTCACCCTGGAGGGACGGCTGGGCGGACTGATCGGTTGATCGACTGATTTCAGCGGGGCTTCAGTCGATCACAAGTCACACGGCCCAGACTCGGCAACCGCGGCGTTGATATCCATCGATACCCGGATGAAGCTGGAGAATGAGCAACGTGACCAAAGTACGCCTCTCGCCCCGGCTGGGCGCGCTGAGCCCCCGCGAACACTGGCGCAGGACACGGCTGCAGGCATACTCCTGGCTCCTCACCGGGCTCTACCGGACGGCGTCCGTCCATCCGGCCGTCTGGCGCTTCGTGGCGCGCAGCTACCATCCGGTCCTGGACCGGCTGGCCGCGCGGCACGCCGAGGTCGCCTGCCGGTTCGCCGCCGTCGACGTGCCCGCCTACCGCCACTTCCTCCAGGAGGGCGGAGCGTCCCGGGCCAGGCGGCTCGCCGACTTCCCCGAGACCTCCAAGGCGAACTACGCCGGCGCGTACGACGAGATCAGCCGGTGTCAGGAGGGCAAATTACGGCTCAGCGGCACGATCGTGGACGAGTCATCCGGGTCGAGCGGCAAGCCGTACAACTGGCTGCGCGGGCCCCGGGAGCTGAAGGCGATCTACCGGAACGCGGCGGGGTACACCGAGCTGGTCTTCCCGGGGAAGCGGCTGTTCGTGATCAACGCGTACTCCATGGGGGCGTGGGCCACCGGCACGACCACCGGGGCGGCCATGGCCCGCATCGCCGTGGTCAAGAACACCGGCCCCGACCTGGAGAAGATCGTCGACACGCTGGAGCACTTCGGGCCGGACTTCGACTACATCGTGACGGCGTACCCGCCGTTCCTGAAGCACCTGCGCGACCGGCTCGACGCGGCCGGGTTCCCCTGGGAGCGCTACCGGATCCGCGGCCTGGTCGGCGGTGAGGGCATGACCGAGGCGCTCCGCGACTACCTGCAGGAGCGCTTCGAGGAGGTGCGCTCGGGGTACGGCGCCAGCGATCTGACGATCGGCATGGGAGCGGAGACGGGGTTCACGGTGTGGCTGCGCAAGCGGCTGGCCGTGGACCGCGAGCTGCGCGGAGAACTGCTCGGCGAGCACGAGCAGCGGCTGCCGATGATCTTCCATTACAACCCGCTGGAGACGTTCCTGGAGGTCAACGAGCGGGGCGAGCTGCTCTGCACGATCAACACCAAGAGCGTGTTGCAGCCCAAGCTCCGGTACAACGTCGGCGACGAGGCCCGGCTCGTCTCCCTGGTCCGGGTACGGGAGACCATCAGGCGCGACCCGGAACGCTGGGCGGAGTGCCGGAAGGCCACCGCGGACGAGCGGATGGCGCTGCCGCTGCTGTTCCTTTTCGGGCGCAAGGACAGCACGATCTCCTACATGGGCGCCAACCTGTACCCGCAGGACGTGGAGTACGGCCTCTACACCGGCAACCCGTACGCGGCGGAGATCTCCCGGTTCTGCCTGTCCCTGGAGGAGTTGCCGGGCCTGGAGTACCGGCCGGTGGTCAACATCGAGTTGCGCTCGGCCTCGCTCGGCGAGAAGGAGCGGGACGAGCTGGCCCGGACCTGCCGCGAGGGCGTGCTCGCCCATCTGGCCACGGTGTCACGGGACTTCGCGGAGTCGCTCAAGGAGGACCCCACGGCCGCCGACCTCCGGATCCGGGTCGTCGATCCGGGCGAAGGGCCGTTCGCGGGCCTGAACAAGCTCAAGAACGTCTACCTGCTGAAGGACGCATGAGAACCACGGATTTCAGCGGCGCTCCGCCGCAGGCGCGGGCGACCGCGATGTTCGTCGGGGCGACCCGCTATCGCGGCCCGCTGTCGATCATCACGCTGAGCCTCACCTGGTTCAGGCTCGTCCGCGACATGAAACGGATGCGCGGTTACTGCTGGCACAAGGTCTACTGGGAGTTCCCCTTCACCCTCGGCACGCTCGCGTTCTTCACCGACAGGGACGCGATGATGCTGTTCGCCCGCAGCCGCCACCACAGGAAGCTCATGCGGTGGGTCACCGAGGGCACGAAGAACGCCACCGGCGGATACATCCGGGTCTACAACGCCGAGCCCGAGGGCTACAGCAACGGCGTCTGGCGGGCCGAGGGGAACACGATGGCGCACATCCCGACCTTCACCCCGCTGTCGTCCGAGGAGACGGGACCTCCCGTCCGATGAGCGGCGGGACGCGACTGCGGCCGGTCGAGAGCCGCCGGGACCTGCGCGACTTCCTCGGCCTGACCGACCGGATCTACGGCGGCGACCCGCGTTTCGTGCCGCCCCTGCGCCAGCAGGTCCGCCGCTGGTTCCGGGAGGGCGTCCCGATGTACGTCCTGCGGGACGGCCGGGACGTCGTCGCCAGGACCACCCTGCACACGGACGCCGCCTTCGACGCCAAGCTGGGACGCCCGCTGCAGCTCTTCGGGCTGACCGAGTTCACCGAGGACGCGGCGGAGGCGCTCTTCGACGAGATCGTCGCGGCGGGGAGGCGAGCGGGCCGGGCGGCCGTGTTCGGACCGGTCTCCCTGCTGCCCAACCAGTCGGGCGGCGTCATCACCTCCGGGTACGACGACCGCGGTTTCATCGACAGCGCCTGGAACCACCCGTTCTATCCGCAGGCGTACGAGAAGTATGGTTTCGGCCGGCGATTCGAGTCCGACACCTGGATCTGCCCGGTGGCCGGCGACCCCACCGCTCCCGCCGCACCCGAGCCGCTCCCCGACGGGGTGGAACTGCATCGGGGCGACAGGAAGCGGATCGGCGAGCAGCTCCCCCTCCTCCGGGAGATGCTCAACGCCGCCTTCGCCCAGCTCGGGTACTACACCGAGATCTCGGCGGAGCAGCTGGCCCGGCAGACCGACGGGCTCGCCTACCTCCTGGACGAGTCGCTGCTGCTCTATCTCACCAAGGAGGGCAGGCCGGTCGCCTTCGTCCTGTGCCTGCCGGACATCTCGGAGTTCGTCGTGTCGGCCGGGGGCGACCTCGGCCTCTTCGCGCAGCTCCGGCTGCTGGCCACCAGGTCGCGTTACCGCCGCGACGCCGTACTGATCATCAAAGGGACCGTGCCGGACGAGCAGGGGCGCGGCCACATGCGGGTGCTGTCCCGGGAGCTGTCGCGCAACCTCCGCGACGGCGGGTACGCCACGCTGCGCAGCACCTATGTCGAGCGGGCCAACCCCGGATCGGCGGCGCAGTTCGTCGCCATGGGAGGCCGCCCGCTCCACGGTTACACGTTCTACGAGAAGGCACTCAGTTGACGGACTCCCGGACGGCGGCGCCGTTCCACGCGCTGCGCGAGCTCGAACACGACTTCTGGCGGGCGCCGAGCGCGCACAACACGCAACCGTGGGTGCTGCGCTACGGCCCCGACGGCGTGGAGATCGGCTGGGATCCGGAGCGCGCGCTCCCGGTGAGCGATCCGACCGGCCGGGACCTGCGCCTGGGCCTGGGGGCCTTCGTCGAGTGCTGCCTCATCGTGTGCGCGGACGCCGGCATCGCCGTCGACTTCGAGCCGGGCCACCGCGAACGCGACCTGCGGGTGGGGCGGCTGGTCGCCTCGGCCGCGCCGTACGCGACGCCGTTCTCCGCCGAGGACGTGCGCCGGCGTGGATCGAGCCGGGTGCCCTACGAACCGGGACGGCTGCCCGAGCCCGTCGTCGAGGAGCTCCTGCAGGAGGCGGAACAGGAGAGCGGGGGCGCCGTGCGCCTGCTGCCCTGCCGGGATCTGACCAGGCTGCTGCGGGCCGCCGACCGGCACCAGTTCGGGACTCCCGAGGTCGTGACCGAGCTGCGGGAGTGGATGCGGCTCACGCCGTCGCATCCGCGCTACCGGCTCGACGGCCTGACCGACCGTGCCCTCGCTCTCGGCCGGACCGAGGCGCTCGGCCTGCGCGCGGCGCTGTCACCGGCCGCGTACGGCGTGCTCCGCCACCTGGGGCTGCCGTACCTGCTCGCCGCGGCCTCGGGTGGGCTGCTCGACTACGACGGCGACGTGCTCGTGCTCGTGGCTCCGCCGGGATGCGACGCGGACGGGCAGGTCGCGATGGGGCGGGTGCTCCTGCGGCAGATGCTCCACCTCGCACGGCACGGGCTGTCCACCCACCCGCTGAGCCAGATCATCGACGCTCCGGCGACCCGGGACGGCCTGGCCGCGCTCCTCGGGGTCGACGCCCCCGATCGGCTGCTCCATGTCGCACGGGCGGGGCGTCCCATCGGCCCGGCGGCCAGGTCGGCCCGGATCGTCTAGCCCGGCCCGCGCCTCGTCCACCCCGTGGCGCCGGGCGGCCGGGTGGGCGGGTGGCCTCACGGCTCGTCTCACCGGGACGACCGCGCGGCGGATTTCACCTCGTCCGTCGATCCCTTGTGGCGGGAGACCCGGATCAGCGCGGCCGAGAGCCGGGCGAGGTCGTCGTCCGACCCGACCAGGGCGGCCAGGGGGCCACCTTGACGGGGCAGCCCGACCGTTTGGGCGGCGTCGAGGACGCGGCCGTCGAGGTACGGTGCGACCTGCGGCCACACCACCTGAACCTCGCGGAGGAAGATGTCGGCGCCCGTGGGCCCGATGCCGGGAATCTCGGTGAGCAGGGCCTTGGTCCGCCGCGTTTCGCGGCCGGCCTCCTCCCGCAGCCGGCGCAGGTCGCCCGACCACCGGTCGATCAGCATGTCGGCCGCGTCGCCGAGCATCGTCGACGTACGCTCGTCGTACCGCCGATAGTGGCCCCGCCCCAGCGCGTCCACGCGATCCTGCCAGCTCGCCTCGCGCATCGACCGGGGCGTACGGAAACCGGCGGCGAACAGCTCCCGCGCGGCGGCGACCGCGATCTCCGCCGAGATGCGGGCGCTCAGCAACGTCGCGAGGACGAGGAGCTGATACAGCGGGCCCGGCTTGTCGGCGAGCCGGATGCCGGCCTCCTCCGCGTAGGTGCGGCCGTATCGGTCGAGCAGGATGCCCACCAGGGCTTTGTCCGTGTCCGTCCGTGCCATGGGCTTCCGCTACCCGCGTGCTTCCGGCGCATTCGCGACAACGCCACGAGGCGGCGCGGGCATGACGAGCCCGCGTCACTCAGCCGAGGCGGCCGACCCCCGCGTAGACCCACATCTTCTCGGGGGCGACGGGCTGCGCGATGTGCGGGTGCCATTCGGGAGCGGTCACCAGGCCGGGCTCGACGAGCGCGAATCCGTCGAAGAAGCTCATGATCTCCGCACGGTCGCGGGCCACCCACGGAGCTCCTGAGCGTCCGGACACGGCGACCAGCTTGCCGATCTCCTCAGGCCGGAACTCGTTGGTGACGTGGGAGACCGCGAGATAGCTCCCGGGAGCCATGAGGTCACGCAGCCGGGCCACGACGTCGGCCGGGCCGCTCCCATCCGGGATGAAGTGGAGGACGGCCACCATCAGCACCGCGACCGGCTCGGAGAAGTCGATCAGCCGCTGGAGGTCCGGGTGGCCGAGGTAGTCGTCGGGAGCGCACAGGTCGGCCTGGACGAACGCGACGTCGTCGCTGGTCGCCAGCAGCGCGTCGCCGTACCTCGCGACGATGGGGTCGTAGTCCACGTAGACGACGCGGCAGCGGGGATCGACCTCGCGGGCCACCTCGTGGACGTTCTGCTGGGTCGGCAGTCCGGACCCGATGTCCAGGAACTGGCGGATGCCCGCCTCCTCGGCGAGGTAGCGCACGACGCGGCCGAGGAACTGGCGGTTCTGCCTGGCCATGGAGGGCATCTCGGGGGCCAGCGCGAAGACGGTCTCCGCCACTTCTCGATCGACGGCGTAGTTGTCCTTGCCGCCGATGGCGTAGTCGTAGATTCTGGCCGAACTGGGACGATTCGGGTCCACACCGGCCGGGACGGGACGTTCGTCGGTCACCGCACACTCCTGGTCAATCCTGGAGAGACCACTATCGCATAAACGATCACATCCCGCCGCCCCCGATCCGGCCCGGTCCGGCCCCGATCCGTCCCGTCAGGCCCCGTCTCCCGCGTACGCGGACAGGCCGTTGACGATGAGGGTGACGGCCTCGTCGAAGGCGTCGTCGTCGGGCGCGGGGAACGCCCCGTTGATCTCGGCGAGCAGAATTCCCGCGGTGAACGCGAAGAGCGCGTTCCGCACCCGCGAGAGCCGCTCCTCGGGCACGCCGGCGGCGGTCAGCACCCGGCTCAGCACCTTCCACACGGTGTCCTGGCGCGTCAACTGCGGATGGGCGGACAGGTCGGGGTAGAGCGAGGGATGCCGGTGGGCCAGCGCCCGCATACCGGTCGCGAGCGCCCGGATCTGCTCCTGCCACGGAGACCCGTCGTCGGCGGGCAGCTCGATCTCGGACAGCACCAGGCCGCGCACGCCATCCAGGAGCGCCTCCTTGTTGGGCACGTGGTGGTAGAGCGACATCGGGTTGACGTCCAGCGCGGCGGCGAGCTTGCGCATGCTCAGCGCCTCGACCCCCCGCTCGTCGATGAGGCGCAGCGCCTCCGCGTGGATCTCCTCGGGTGAGAGGGGCGAACCCCTCCGCGCACTAACGGCCATACGCCGTATGGTAGCCTTCCATACAGTGTATGGCTGACAGAAGGCAGGGGGATTCCTTCACATGGCCCAGCTCACGCCCATTCCCAGCCTCCAGGGCTTGCCCATCGTCGGGAACGCGCTGCGCATCCCGCGTGACCGTCCGAGCGAGTTCTTCCAGGAGGTCGCCGCGCGCCATCCCGGCGGCCTCTACCGGATGGAGATCCTCGACCGCAGCGTGGTGTTCGTCTACGACCCCGACCTCGTCACGGAGCTGTGCGACGAGACACGGTTCTACAAGCCGGTCGACGCGCCGCTGTCCATCGTCCGGGACTTCGCCGGAGACGGGCTGTTCACCGCGCGCGGCGACGATCAGATCTGGGGGCAGGCGCACCGGATCCTCCTCCCGGCGTTCGGCCAGCGCTCGATGAAGGCGTACTTCCCGCAGATGCTGGAGGTCGCCGAGGCGCTGGCCGCCAAGTGGGCGACCGCCGACGAGGTCGACGTGCCCGCGGACATGACGCGGCTCACCCTGGACACGATCTCGCTCACCGGGTTCGGGTACCGGTTCCGCTCCTTCGAGAGCCCCGAGCTGCACCCCTTCCTGCGGTCCATGGGCAACGCCCTGACGGAGGCCATGGTCCGCAACCAGCAGATCCCGCTCGTCACCAGGATGAAGAGGCGGGCGGACGAGGCGTACCGCGCCGACATCGCGCGCATGCGCGAGCTCGTCGACGAGGTCATCCGCGAGCGGCGCGCGGGCGGCGATGGTGGAACGGGCGGCGCGGGAGGGGTCACCGACCTGCTCGGGCTGATGCTGGAGGCGGCCGATCCGCGCACCGGCGAGCGGCTGCCCGACGAGAACATCCGCGACCAGGTGCTGACGTTCCTCATCGCCGGGCACGAGACCACCAGCGGCCTGCTGTCCTTCGCGATCTACAATCTGCTGCGCAACCCGCACGTGCTGGCCCAGGCGTACGCCGAGGTCGACCGGCTGCTTCCCGGCGACACCGTCCCGACCTACGAGACGATCATGAAGCTGGACGTCGTCCCCCGGATCCTGGAGGAGACGCTGCGGATCTGGTCGCCCATCCCGTCGATCGGGCGCGCGCCGCGGGAGGACACGGTGATCGGAGGCCGCTATCCCCTGGCCAAGGGGACCAAGTGCGTGGTGCTACTGCCGCCGCTGCACCGCAGTCCGAAGGCGTGGGACCGGCCCGAGGAGTTCGACATCGACCGCTGGCTGCCCGAGAACAAGGCGGCCCACCATCCGCACGCGTACAAGCCGTTCGGCAACGGAGAGCGGGCCTGCATCGGCCGCCAGTTCGCGCTCACCGAGGCCCGGCTGGCGCTCGCGCTGGTCCTCCAGCGGTTCGCCGTCTCCGATCCGGAGGCGTACCGGATGGAGATCAAGCAGACGCTGACCGTCAAGCCCGACAATTTCACCATCCGGGTACGGCCCCGCAAACCGAGTGAGCGGATGAGCGCCCCGGCCGCCCTCCAGGGCATGGAGGAGGACGCGGAGCGGGCCGAGGAGGGCGCGGAGGTGCAGGTCCGGGGCGTGGGCCTGACCGTCGCCTACGGCTCGAATCTCGGCACGTCGCAGGACGTCGCCGAACAGATCGCCGACCGGGCCCGCCGGTCCGGATTCGCGACCACACTGACCACACTGGACGCGCTGGACACGGTGGAGCCGCCTGCAGGCGGGCTGCTCGTCGTGGTGGCGGCCAGCTACAACGGCAGGGCGCCCGACAACGCCGCCGCCTTCGACGCCACCGAGAGCCTCGGCGACCTGTCCGGGCTGCGCTTCGCCGTACTGGGCTGCGGCAACACCCAGTGGCCGACGTACCAGGCGTTCCCGAAGCGGGTCGAGGCCAAGCTGCTGGCCGCGGGCGCCGCTCCCCTGGTCCCGCGCGGTGAGGCCGACGCGAGCGGCGACTTCGACGGCGACGTCCGGTCCTGGACCGCGGGCCTGTGGTCCGCGCTGGCCGCCGGGTACGGCGCGGGCGCGATGGCGGAGCCGGAAGGCCGCCGCTACCACGCCGAGCTGCTGACCCAGGCGGAGGTGCGGCCCGCGGTCGTGTCCGGGCAGGCGTTCCCGCTCACGGTGGTCTCGAACGAGGAGTTGGTGGCGTCGGGGGTGTGGGACTTCGGGGACGAGCGGCCACGGCCCGGTGTGCGATCGATCGTCGCCGAGCTGCCCGAGGGCGTGACGTACGAGGCGGGCAACCACCTGGCGGTGTACGCGAAGAACGATCCCGAGCTGGTCGCGTGGGCGATGCGCTGCCTGCGGCTGCCCTCGGGCCAGGTGGTACGGCTGAGCCAGGACGGCGAGCGCTCGACGCACCTGCCGCTGGGCGTCCCGGTTCCGGCGGAGCTGCTGCTGGCCGAGTTCGTCGAGCTGCAGGAGGTCGCGAGCCGGTCGGATCTGGAGACGCTGGCCTCGTTCACGGAGTGCCCGTGGACCACGGGCGAGCTCGCCCGGCTGGACTACGCCGAGGACGTCCTCGCCAAGCGGGTGTCCGTGCTGGCGCTGCTGGAGCGGTTCCCGTCGATCGCGCTGCCGCTGGACGCGTTCCTGGAGATGTGCGGCCCGATCCGGCCGCGCTTCTACTCGATCTCGTCCTCGCCGCTGGCCGCGCCGGGCCGGGTCCGGATCACGGTGGGGCTGGTGGAGGGGCCGGCCTGGTCGGGGACCGGGCAGTACCGGGGCATGTGCTCGGCCTACCTGGCCGCGCTGGCTCCGGGGGACACGTTCTACGGGTACGTGCGGGTGCCGTCTCCCCCGTTCCACCTGCCGCCCGATCCGGCCACTCCGGTGATCCTGATCGGTCCCGGCACGGGTTTCGCGCCGCTGCGCGGCTTCCTGGAGGAGCGTTCGCTACAGCCGGGCGCGGGACCGGCGAAGGTGTTCTTCGGTTGCCGGCATCCGGAGCACGACTGGCTGTACCGGCACGAGACGTGGGACGCGGACGTCCATCTCGCCTTCTCCGCGCTGCCCGGCCACCCGCACCGGTACGTCCAGCACGCGTTGCTGGCGGACGCCGCCGGCGTTCATGAGCTGCTGGAGCGGGGGGCGTACGTGTACGTGTGCGGTGACGGCGTACGGATGGCCCCGGCGGTGCGGCGGGCGCTCGCGGAGATCTGGGGCGATGAGGGTGTGCGAAGGCTGGAGGCGGAAGGCCGCTACCAGCAGGATGTCTTCGGCGCCTGATCGGCGCCGGCGGCCTGTGCGGCCCGTGGCGGCCTATGCGGCCTGGAAGTACACGGGGCTGGGGCCGCCCGTACGCATGGTGGACAGGACAAGGGACTGGACGATGCGCATGACGAGGGCCTCAAGGACCATGAAGGCCGCCTTGGCGAGCACCGAAGCCAGGAACTCGGACACTTGATACCTCACGGGGGTGAAACAGCAGTTAAGGACAGATTTCACCATATAAACGACCGTGCCGGTACCATCCAGGTGTACAGAAGATGAACAGGCGATGACTACTGGAGCACGGCCCGCTCGATCATCTGCCCCAGGGCGCCCGCGGCGGCGGAGCAGCCCAGCCCGATGCCCCATCCGAACGGGCCGATCGGGCGGCATCCGAAGAACTGGCTGAGCCCCGGGGTCGAGACGATCATGGCCAGACCGGCGAGCGACGACACCGCGGCGATCATCACCGTACGGTCCTTGCCCCCTGTCATGAGCGTCTGCAGCAACTGGGTGGCCACCAGGCCGATCAGCCCGACGGTGTCCGCGCGGCCGCGGGTGCCGGTCATCCGGGCGAGTCCCCAGGCGAGGCCGGCCCCCACCGCCGTCGTGGCCGCGCGCAGGTAGATGTCGCGTGTCAGGGCGGCGCCCAGCGACGCCTCCGGCCCCTCGGCGAGGAGCTTCTCCGGGCTGGTCGCGCTCGGTGGCCGTACGGCCACCGCCATCGCGGGGAGCATGTCGGTGAGCAGGTTGACCAGGAGGAGCTGGCGCGCGTTCAGCGCGCTGCGCCGGGTGAGCAGGCTGGATCCCACCGTGAAGAGGATCTCTCCGACGTTGCCGCCGAGCAGGATGCCCAGCGAGTCGCGGACCGATCCCCACATCGCCCGCCCCTCGACGATCGCGTCGATGATCGTCTCGATGCGGTTGTCCGCCACGACGATGTCGGCGGCGGCACGGGCGGCGGGGGTCGCCCGTGACCCCAGCGCCACCCCGACGTCGGCGAGCCGGATCGCCGGCACGTCGTTGGCGCCGTCGCCGGTGACCGCCACGATCTTCCCCGCCCGGCGCAGGCAGGACACGATCCGCGCCTTGTGCGCCGGGGTGACCCGGGCGAAGACCGAGACCTGGGGCAGCACCTCCACCAGCGCTTCGTCGTCCAGATCGTCGATCTCGGGGCCGGTCATGATGTGCAGCCCGTTCAGCGCGCCGACCTCGGCCGCGATGGCCTCGGCGGTGCTGGGATGGTCGCCGGTGATCATGACGACCCGGACCCCGGCCCGGATGAGCCCGTCCACGCTCCGCTTGGCCGTCGGCCGTACGGGATCGGACAGGCCGAGGTAGCCGAGGAAGCACAACCGGCTGATCCTGGACTCGTCCAGGTCGGCGCGGCTGGAGGCGCGGCGCTCCGCCACGGCGAGCACGCGGTAGCCCTGGCGGGCCAGCCGGTCCACCTCCTCGGCCAGCTCGCGCCGCGTCGTCTCGTCGAGGGGGACGGCCTTGCCCCCGCGCTCGACGCTGTCGCAGCGGGTCAGCACGACCTCCGGGGCGCCCTTGACGCTCAGCAGGTGGCCGGTCTCGGAGAGCCCGAGCACGGCGTGGTATCCGCGCGCCGGCTCGAACGGCATCTCGTCGATCCGCTTCCACTCGCGCAGACCGTCCTCGGGGGCCACCCCCAGCCCGGTCGCCCCCTCCACCACGGCGCGGTCGGTCGGGTGGGGGATGGCGCGGCCGCCCTCGAATCTCGGGCTCGCGCGCAGGGCGGCGCCGACGATCGCGCGCATCTGGGGCGTCAACGCGTCCACGCTCTGCTCAGACCATCCGTCGGACACCCGGCCCAGACTGATGCGCCCCTCGGTCAGGGTCCCGGTCTTGTCGAAGCACAGGACGTCCACCCGGCCGAGCGCCTCGATCGTCGCGGGGTTCCTGATCAGGGTGTTGCGGGCAGACAGCCGCTTGGCCGCGGCCAGCTCGGCGACGGTGGCGATGAACGGCAGCCCCTCGGGGACCGCGGCGACCGAGAGGCTCACCGCGGTCGACACGGCGGAGGCGAGCGGCGAGCCGCGTACCAGGTCGATCAACATCAGCACGGCGCCGGATCCGAGGGCGGCGGGCAGAATGCGACGGCTCAGTTCGCGCAGCCTCAGCTCCACCCCGCTCGGCGGGGGTCCCTCACCGCGCAGTTCCGCGGTGCGGCCCACCTCGGTCGCCTCTCCGACGGCGACCACCACGCCCAGGCCGTGTCCCGCCGCGACGGTGGTGCCCTGGTAGACCATCGACGTGCGGTCCGCCACGGCGGGCGCCGCCGTCGGCGCCGTCGTCTTGGTCACGAGCTGGGACTCGCCGGTGAGCGTGGACTCGTCCACCTCCAGGCCGACCGCCCTGATCAGCCGGGCGTCCGCGGGAACGGCATCCCCGGCGCGCAGCTCGATCACGTCGCCCTGGACCAGGTCGTCGGCGGTGGCCGCCCCTCGGCCGCCGCCGCGCCGCAGGAGCCGTACGTGGATCTCCGTCTCCTTGGTGAGATGGCGCAGCGCGCGCTGGGCGTCCCTGCGCTGTGCTCCCCCGAGCATGGCGTCGACCACCATCACACCGGCGATCAGCACCGCGTCCAGGACTGAGCCGACGACGGCCGACACCCCCGCCCCCGTGGCCAGGACCGGTGTCAGCGGGTTGGCGAGCTCCTCGACGGACGCCCGTACCAGGGACGGCGGGCCCTCGACGGCGCGCGGCGCGGCGGTTCCCCGCCGGTGCGCCGCGTCTTCCTCCTCCAGCCCGGTGGTCGAGGTGTCCAGCCGGGCCAGCACGTCGGACGTCGCCATCGCGTGCCAGGGAGTCCGGTCGGCGCCTGTCGGCGCTTCCTCGCGCCGGATGCCGCGGCCCACCAGCGCCCCGACGACCATCGTGGCCAGCGCCGTGGCGTCGCCCACGAGGACGGCGCTCTTGATCGCGCGCGCTGCCGGGCCGAGGGCCGACAGCCCCGCGCCGACCACCGCCCCGCCGAGGGTCACCCGTACGCTCTGCTCGCTCGCCTTCCTGGCGTACGGCAGGCCGCGCAGCAGCAGGTAGACGCCGTCATGGTCGGCGATCACGTCGGCGTCCCAGGGGACGTGGGCCGATCCGCTCCGGTGCACGCCGATGCCGATGTCGGCCTCGGCCAGCCCGTGCGGGGAACGGCGCGACACCAGGGCGACGCCGTGCCCCTCCCGTTGGAGGGTCCGTACGAACTCGACCAGGTGCGCGGCACGCTCGGCCTGCTGCTCGACGCCGAGACGGCGGCCGAGGCCCGGCTCCCCGCCGACCACGATCACCCGGGCGGTATCCTTCGCCGCGGCGGCGAGCGCCTCCGCCAGCGGGTGCAACTCGGGGGCGAGTCCCACGAGCGCGACCCGCGTGCCGTCCCTCGTCACCTCGATCGCCCGGACGCCGCGCTCGCGCCACTGCGACACCCTCTCGGACTCCCCCGCCTCCGCCGGGGCACCGGTGAGGGGTTCGGCGAGCCAGCCTCCGTCGGCGCGCCGTGCGCCGGGGTCCTTGAGGTCGAGGAGCGTGTAAAGCCGGGCGTGCAGCGCGTCGCGGTCCCCTCCTGGCGCGAGTGGCACGACCTCGTCGATCGCCCATCCGCCCGTGGTGATCACTGGGGCGTCGAGGAGGACCGCGTCGATCCGGTCCATGCGGCGCAGGGCGGTCCGGTGCAGCACGATCCCGCCACGCTCCGACAGCACCCGTACGACCGCGCTGGTGAACCCGTCCCGGCCGAGGCGCGCGGCCTTGGGCGTGGCGGAGATCAGCATGGAGACCCCGCGATCCTGGCTGCGGCTCACGATCGAGGTGATGCCCTGCGCGCCCAGCGCGGCGAAACTGGCGGCCTCGCAGTACCGCTCGATCGGGCCGTGCGGCAACGGCGCGGGACGGGGCCGCATGGGCACCCGTATGTGGCGGTACGCCCCGTCGTGGGCGGCGAACTCCTCCTCACGGTGCTCCCACGCGCGGCGGCCGGCCCGGGAGTCGGCGTACCGTCCGGCGGCCGCCAGCGAGTCGAGGAAGAGCGCGATGGGGCGCACCGCGAGCGTCTGGCTGACGATGCGCGTCAGCGTGAAGATGGTGTCCGTCGCCGGCACCCCGACCCGGCGTTCCAGGAACACCCGCACGCGGGGGGTGTGCTCGACGAGCTGGACGAACGCGGGCACGGTCGGCGGCAAGCGCCGCGTGTGGGTGAGGAACCCGGCCAGAGCGAGACTCGTCCCGGTGAGCCCGCCGAAGAGGGCGATGGCCGCGTGCACCTCCTGCTCCACGCCGTCCCGCGCCCATCGGACCCCGCCGGCCTGGTCGGTGTCCTCCTCTTCCTCGTCCTCCTCGGTCGCCACCTCGAGGGCCTGTTCGTCGGCGGCGGCCGCCGCGGTGTCGCATTCCTCGATGATGGCCAGGTAATCGGCCATCTCGGCGCTGCGCTTGTCACAGCTGACGAACACGCAGCCGAGCGCGCCGTTCACCTCGGCGCGGACCGCTCCCGCCGCGCGCAGCCGCGCCTCGAGGGCGTGGACGGCGTCCCGGGTGTCGGGGCCGCCGATCTCGCGCAGTTCGATCCGTACGCCGCCCGCGCACGCCTGGACGCGGCGCGGGCGTGGTACGAAACTTCGCAGCGGCTCCGGGAGGATGCTCAGCAACGTGTCGATGGAAGGTATGACCGAGAGCCGCATCTCAACTCCGGCCTGTCACGTGGGATGGACGGCCGGACCGGGCGGCGGACGAGCCGCCCGGACGGGATGGCGGGGTCACCTGCCCGCTCGGGCGGTCCTGGTGGCGGGCGCCACCGGGGTCACGCGCCGCTCCCGCGACCAGGCCTTCGACTCTTCCGTACGGCCGCGCTGCGCGAGCACGGTCCCGACGCCGATCGCGGCGGCCACCGGCCACTCGATCACGCCGAGGATGGCCAGGGCGCCGAGCCCGCCGTAGTACGCGACGCGCTCGGGCGGCGGGAGGAACGACCGGGCGACGTCCATCGCGTGGCCGACCTCCTGGCGGCTGACGTGCGGCATCTCGACATGCGGCAGTCCGAGATGGGGCCGGTGGAACTGGAGGCTCACCATGGGCAGGTTCAGCGTGAACTCCCCGTTGTGCCCGTCATGCTGCCGCGGCGTGTCGGGGCCGGGCGTCATGGTGGGCCGCGTGGCGGGCGGGGTGACCGGCTTCGCCGCGGTCTTCGCCGCCGTCCTCGTGGTGGTCCTCGTCGTGCTCTTCGCCGTGGTCGTCTCGGTGGGCTTCTCCACCGGCGGCTGCTTCCTCGACACCGGCTTCCTCGTCGCCGACCGGGGTGTGGTGGCCGCACGCGCACGAGTCGTGCGACCCGTCTGGGGCGTCTGCGTCACGATCGTGTCCCTCCTCCACCCGGGGAGCGGTACCCCGGCAAGACGACCGGGAGGACGGCGCCCGTGGTCCGCGAGCCGGCACCTCCCGTATCTCCATACTTGGCCCGATCGGCATATACGGAAAGCCCTAATCGTGTCCTTTTACGGTCCCATTCTCGATCCAGGACGCTCAGCCGCCCGAACCGTGGATCACCTACCAGTGCCGTGACCTCGGCGGAGGCATTGCCCCCGCATGAGCGTGGAAGCGACGAACGGGTGATCCTTTCCGTTCGCTACCGCGACACCGTCGGTGGAACGTACTTCCACGAGTTCTTCCACGAGTTCGAGGGCAAGCACGAGAGCGTGGGTCTGACGACCGGCCGCCCGAGCGGCTATCCGAGCCTCATGCGGACACGCTCCGGCGGGTCGGCGAGGGGCGCGGGCAGCCGCAGCGGGCCTTCCCCCGGGGTGACGGTGCCGAGCAGCCGCGCCCCCGAGGCGCCCGTGCAGCCGGGCACCGTCCCCGGCAACCCGTGCGCGGTCAGCCAGCCCAGGTAGGAGAAGGCGATCGCCTCCTTGGCGTCCGACGGCACACCCAGTTCGTCGCTCGCGATGAACCGCGTGCCGGGCGCCCGTCGTTCGAGCTCGCCCATGAGGACCGGGTTGCGCAGCCCGCCACCGGACACGACCACCGTGTCCAGCCGGTGCCGCCGGACCTCCGCCGCCGCCGTCTCCCCCGTCAGCGCGGCCAGCGTCGCGAGCAGATCCTCCAGTCCCAGCCCGTACGGCGCCGCCACCCGCGCGAGATAGCCCGCGTGGAACAGCTCCTTGCCGGTGCTCTTGGGCGGCGCCCCGCGGTAGTACGGATCGGCCAGCAGCTCGGCCAGCAGCTCCTCGTGCGCCGTCCCCGCCGCCGCGAGCCGGCCGTCCTCGTCGTACGGCCGGCCGGTCGCGGCGAGCACGGCCGCGTCCAGCAGCGCGGAGGCGGGCCCGGTGTCGTAGGCGACGGCCGGATCGAGCACGGTGAGGTTGGCGATCCCGCCGAGGTTGAGCGCCCCGTTGCGGCCCGGCAGCCCGGCCAGCAACGGCAGGTCGAAGGCCGACACCAGCGGAGCGCCGTGGCCGCCCGCGCTCACGTCGCGTACGCGCAGGTCGGAGACGACCGGGACGCCGAGCCGTTCCGCGATCCAGGCCGGCTGGCCGAGCTGCAGCGTGCCGCGCACCCGGCCGTCCTCCACCCAGTGGTACAGGGTCTGCCCGTGGGAGCAGATCAGGTCGGCGGCCGGGCACTCCTCGGCCGCGCCGGCGAACGCCTGGCCGATCAGGGTGTCGAGGCGGCACACCTCCGCCATGTCGATCCGGTTCGGCGGCAGCGCCGCCACCACCCCGGCCCGCAGCTCCGGAGCGTACGGCCGCGCGCCGGTGTGCTCGATCACGCCGGTCAGGACGCCGTCCGCCATCGTCCAGTCGACGAGCGCGCTGTCGATCCCGTCGTGGGACGTCCCCGAGATCAGCCCGAGTACCCGCACACCTTCTCCTGTCGGGATTCTTCATAGCAATATAGTTCTTGGAAGAATATCTACACATGGAGAGCGTGTGACGACTCTGGTCATCGGCATCGACGGCGGCGGAACGGGCACCCGCTGCGTGGTGGCGACGCGTACGGGCCAGGTGGCCGGGAGGGGACGCGGCGGGGCCGCCAACGCGATTTCCGCCGCCGACCCCGTGGGCAGCCTGCGGTCCGCGCTGGAAGGTGCCCTCACCGGCATCGCGCCGGACCGGATCGCGGGCGGCGTGTTCGCCCTCGCGGGCGCCGCGTCGGCTCCGGAGCGCGCCGACGCGCTCGCCGCCGAGGCGTGGCGGGCCTGCGGCCTGTCCGGGCGGCCCGTCGTCGTGCCCGACATCCTCGCCGCGTTCGCCGGGGCCACCGAGGCATCCTCGGGCACCGTCCTGATCGCGGGCACCGGGGCCATCGCCGCCAGGATCGGCGCGCGTGCCATCGTCGCACGCGCCGACGGGTACGGCTGGATCCTCGGGGACGAGGGGTCGGGGGTGTGGATCGGGCGCCGGGCCGTACAGGCTCTCCTGGCCGCGCTGGACGGCCGGGGCGGGCCCACGGCGTTGCTCGACGGGCCGCCGGAGTGCTCGCTCCGCGACGCCCTGATCGACGTGCCGGGCCGGCCCGCCTTCGGATCTGAAGGATCCATCGGAGAAGTGGCCACCGCGGGAGGGGCGCGGGCAGAGGCGTCACGCCTCTCGCCGGACCAGGTCGTCCGGGCGGTCCACGCCGGGGTCGCGCAGTCCGGTCCGGCGTGGCTGGGGCGGTTCGCGCCCGCGGTGGAGGCCGCCGCCCGCCTGGGCGACGCGCCGGCCCTCGCGATCCTCCAGGAGGCCGCGCGCCGGCTCGTCGCCACGGCCGAGTCCTTGGGCGAGGAGGCCGGGCCGATGGTGCTCGCGGGATCGCTGCTCACCGAACCCACCCGGCTGGCCGAGCTGGTCAGATCCGGGCTCGGCCGCCCCACGGTCGCCGCTCGTGACGGCGCCGCCGGGGCTGCCGCCCTCGCCCTGCACAACGCCGCGCCGGGCGCCCCTGAGGCGCCCGACGTCCTGGCGGCCCACCGGAGGCTCATCGCCTGACCGGTGCCGGCCGGACCGCTCGCCCGGCCGGTACGGCTTCCCCACGGGGGCGGGAGCCGTGCCGGCCGGGGTGCGCCGATCGGCGGTGACGCGGGTCAGTGGACCCGGCGGCCGTCGCTCGGCTCGCTCTGGCGGTTCGCCCGGTCCACGGCCGTCACGTAGTAGTTCGCGCCCGCGGCCCCCTCGGGGTCCACCCAGCGCACGTTGCGGCCCGCCGGGATGACCGCGACCAGGTTCCGGGCGTCGGCGAAGTCACCCGCTCCGGCCTCCCGGTCCAACCGGTAGACCGCGAACTGGAACGGGATGTCCCTGCCGGTGGCCACGATGTGCAGTTCGGCGCCTTCGGCCGCCCTGCGGGCGGTGGCCAGGACCGGCCGCCGCGGCGGCTGCCCGCCCGCGAGACGCGGCAGCAGCGGGCCGAGGGCCGGACGGGTGTAGTGCTCGTTCACGGCACCGGTGACGCTGCCCAGCCGGTCCTCGCGCACGTCGCCGGAGTTGTACCAGATGTCGCCGCCGACCTCCGGGTTGGCCCGGTTGAGCGTGAGGTGCCGGGAGAGCTCGTCCGGCTGGAACCACTGGGCGGGCTGCCCGGCCGCACCGGCCTTGTAGGCGGCCTGGCCGATCCAGAGCTGCACGCCGGTGCCCGCCGCCACGCCGGACCACCAGGGGATCAGCTTGGCGTAGTCGGCGTTCGACTGGCCGATGTACCAGTAGATCTGCGGCGCGATGTAGTCCAGCCAGCCCTTCCTGACCCAGCCTCGCGTGTCGGCGTGCAGGTTGTCGTACGACTGGCTGCCGCCGGTGTCCGAGCCGAGCGGATCGGTGGACTTGTTCCGCCAGATGCCCGACGGGCTGATGCCCCAGGCGACCTCCGGCTTCGCCTGCCGTACCCGCTGCTGCATCTCCTGGACGAGCAGGTCCACGTTCTCGCGCCGCCAGGAGGCGAGGTCGGGGAAGCCCGCGCCGTACTGCGCGAAGGCCGCGCTGTCGTCGAAGGCCGTGGTGTTCACGGGGTAGAAGTAGTCGTCGAAGTGCAGGCCGTCGATGTCGTACCTGGTGATCGCGTCCATCATCGCGTCCTGGACGAACGCCCGCACCGCCGGGATGCCCGGGTTGTAGTACAGCTTGCCGCCGTACGGCACGATCCAGTCCGGATGCTTGCGGCCCGGGTGGTCGGGGTGCAGCTTGGCCGGGTCCGGCTGCATCGACACGCGGTACGGGTTGAACCAGGCGTGGAAGGCCAGGCCGCGCCGGTGCGTCTCCTCGACGAGGAAGGCCAGCGGGTCGTAGCCCGGGTCCTGCCCCTGCACACCGGTCAGGTACTCCGACCACGGCTCGAACGACGAGGGCCAGAAGGCGTCGGCGGTCGGCCGGATCTGGACGAAGACCGAGTTGAGCCTGCGGACCTGCGCGAGGTCCAGCCAGGCGAGGTACTCGGCCTTCTGCTGGTCGACGGTCAGCCCCGGCTTCGACGGCCAGTTGATGTTGAGCACCGAGGCGATCCACATCCCGCGCATCTGACGCAGGGGCGGGATGTGGCCGTCGGAGCTTCCGTCGGCGAAGGCGGGTAACGAGGTCAAGGCCGACAGGGGGAGAGCCGTCGCGGCCGCGGCCAGCGCCAGGCCGCGCAGGACGGAACGTCGGGTAGGTGAGCTCATGCGGACCTCCAGGGGGCATGAAGAAGAAGGCACCGATCGCGACCTTGGCAGAAACTTACTTTCAGATCAATGAGGATGAAAGAAAGTGTCATTGATGTGTAACCTGCTTCAAGACATCCACGCGAGAGGGTGAGCTCGTGCCCACAAGCAGCTCCAGCCTTGACCGGCTGGCCATGACCGTCCTCCAGCCCGGGTTCGACGGCGTCACGCCGCCCGGCTGGCTGCGCCGGGCGCTCGCCGACGGCCTCGGCGGGGCCGTGCTGTTCGCCCGCAACATCGAGGACACCGGGCAGACCGCCGAGCTCGTCGCCGCGCTGCGCGAGGAGAATCCGGCCGTGGTCGTCGCGGTCGACGAGGAAGGCGGCGCCGTCACCCGGTTCGAGGCCGGAACCGGCAGCTCATGGCCGGGCAACCGCGCGCTGGGCGTCGTGGACGACGTCACGCGGACCGAACGGGTCGGCCGGGCCATCGGCCGGCTCCTCGCCTCAGCGGACGTCACCCTGAACTACGCGCCCGTGGCGGACGTCAACGCCAACCCGGCCAACCCGGTGATCGGCATCCGCTCCTTCGGCCCCGATCCCCAACTCGTCGCGCGGCACACCGCCGCCTTGGTCACCGGCCTGCAGGCCGAGGGGGTGGCCGCGTGCGCGAAGCACTTCCCCGGCCACGGCGACACCGTCACCGACTCACACCTCGCCCTGCCGACCGTGCACGCGCCCCTGGACGTGCTCCGCGAACGCGACCTGCCGCCGTTCCGCGCCGCGGTGGAGGCCGGGGTCCAGGCGGTCATGTGCGGCCACCTGCTGGTGCCCGCGCTCGACCCGGACGTCCCCGCCACGCTCAGCAGGCGCATCCTGACCGGGCTGCTCCGCGAGGAGCTCGGTTTCGACGGCATGCTCGTCACCGACGCGATCGAGATGCGTGCCGTCGCCGCCCTGCTCCCGCCCGGCGAGATCGCCGTACGCGCGCTCGTGGCCGGCGTGGACGCCATCTGCGTGGGCGCCTCCTCCCCCGAGGGTGAGAACGTCTACGCCCTGCGTGACGCGATCGTCGAGGCGGTCCGCGACGGCCGGCTGCCCGAGGAGCGCCTCGCCGAGGCGGCCGCCCGGGTCCTCGCCGTCGCCGAGTGGCACGCCGCCCACGCCGCGAGGCGGACGGCCGGCGACGCCCGCGCGGAGGGCCTCGGCGCCGGGCCCGGGGCGGATTCCGGGGAGGAACTCGGCCTGGAGACCGCCCGCGCGGCCATGCGGGTGATCGCCGCGGGCTCGGACGTCCACCGGGCCGTTCCGCTCTCCCGGCCTCCCCTGGTGGTGCACATCGCACCCCGGATGAGCCAGGCCGTCGACTCCGATGTGCCCGTGGGTCTCACCCGTGAGCTGGCCGAGCTGCTTCCCGGCACCGTGGGCCATACGATCATCGCGGAGGCCACGGCGCTTCCCGAGCTGAGTGGTGACCGGCCGGTCGTGCTGGTCGTCCACGACGCGGGCAGGCACGCGTGGGTCCGTGACCTCCTGGCGACGGCCGTACAAGCCCGACCCGACGCGATCGTGGTAGAGACCGGCATTCCCGCCGAACCCGTTGGGGCGGTATATGTCACTACATACGGCGTCTCGCGGGCATCTGACCGCGTTGTCGCCCGATGGCTCACCGGCAGCGAAGAAACGCGATCCCGACAGGAGAAGACAGCAGGGTGAACGAACACGAGGGCCCCACCCCGGTCAACCTGGTAGCGACGGTACGGGCGGTCCTGCCGTCGCTCACGCCCGCGGCCCAGTCCGTCGCCCGCCTCATCCTTGACGACCCCGCGATGGTCGCCGGTAGCACGATCACCGAGTTCAGCGCGGCCTCCGGGACGAGCGAGGCCACGATCGTGCGCACCGCCAGAGCCCTCGGGTTCGCCGGGTACTCCCAGCTCCGCTTCGCCCTCGCGGCCGCGGTGGCACGGGCCAAGCCGGAACGCCTGGTCCCGGGCGATCTCGGGCCGGACGACCCGCTCACCGACGTGATCGCCAAGGTCACCAGGGCCGAGTCCGAAGCCCTCGCCGACACCGCCGCCCAACTGGCCCCGGACCGGCTCGCCGCCGTCGTCGAGGCCGTGGCCACCGCCCGGCGGGTCGACGCGTACGGGGTCGGCGCCTCGGGGCTCGTCGCGGTCGACATGGCACAGAAGCTGATGCGGATCGGGCTGCCCGGCCACTCCTTCACCGACGCGCACCTCGCGCTCACCAGCGCCGCGCTGGTCCGGGCCGGTGACGTGGCCGTCGGCGTGAGCTGCACCGGTGAGACCCCTGACGTGCTGGGCCCGATGCGGGTCGCGAGTTCGGCCGGGGCCACCACGGTCGCGATCACCAACAACCCACGATCGTCGCTGGCCGAGCTCGCCGACCACGTACTCGTCTCGGCGGGCCGCGAGACGGCGTTCCGCCCGGGAGCGCTGGCCAGCCGGATCAGCCAGCTGCTGATCGTCGACTGCATCTTCGTCGGCGTGGCTCAGCGCACCTTCGACACGTCGGACTCTGCTTTACGCGCCACCCGTGACGCGCTTGACGGCTACCTCGAGGACTCCCGCCGCCGTACGAAGGCCGGATAGGGGCCGTCCGGAGAACGGTTCGCGCTGTGAGGCGCCTGGTGATGAGACAGACCCCATGTCGAGGCCCGGCCCCTCGCGGCTGGAGCGTCAGAAGGGCGGAACGTCATCGGCGGGATGCGGCGACGCCCCAGATAGACCTCCATGGAGACTGTCGTCGCCCTCCCCCGTCGACACGTTCGGCGAGGCAACGTGCTCTTCCCACCAAGCAGGTTCGTAGGTCCAGGTCGGTAGGAACGGGAGTGCATCATCACCCGAATCGGTGATGCTGTCCGCGCCGTAGCCGTGGGCGGCAAGCCCACCGCCGTTCCCGCCGACATGGCCATCTGCTCCACGGGGCTTCGCACCTCTGTCGGTGTCATCAGTGCGAGCAACTCGAGAGTTTCCGTCGGCCTCAGCGTCATCGGCCGTGCCGCGCTTACTGATGCCGCTGGCATCCATGGGGCGCATCCCTGATCTGGGGAAGGTGCCGAAGGTCCAGCCGTTGGGGGCGAAGGGCTCGGGCATGGGTTCGATGATCGGCGGCGGCTCGGCCGGGTAGCGGTGACCGGTCCGGCTGATCCAGGTCACATGTCCGGGGCTGGTCTGGATGACCTGCCAGCCGTTGTCGCGCAGGTCGTGGTCGTGCGCGCACGCGGCGGCGAGGTTGTGTTCGGTGGTGGGGCCGCCGTGGGCGTACTGGCGGGTGTGGTCCATCTCCGACCGGGCGGCCGGTGCACGGCATCCGGGATGGGAGCAGACCCTGTCGCGGATCTCGATCCGTCGCCGCAACCCGGCTGTGGGGAACCGCCGCCGCTCATCCCCGGATGCTGTTCGGCCTCCGACAGCCGAGCCTCCAGCACCCTTCCCGGCGTCGGCCACTACAGTCCCATTGGCCCCAAAGTTCTCAGCACCAGCGCCTTCGGCTGCAACCCCGTCACTCCCAAATCCATCACTTCCAACCCGGTCGCTCCCAGCACTGCCATTCCCAGCACTGCCATTCCCAGCACTACCGTTCCCAGCACTACCGTTCCCAGCGCGACCCCACGCCTTGCCGCCCGACGCCGCGCTGTCTGGCGCGGTGCTGTGCATGGCGGTGAGGGCTGACGGCGTGCTGGTTCGCGCAGTGGCGCCTCGCGCCGTGCTGTGCATGGCGGCAGGGCCTGTGCAGCATGGTTCAGGGCCACGACGTACATCGCTGCGGGCGGTCCTGGTCGGTCCCGCCCAGGGATGGCCTTCTCCTCCGTTGGGCTCCGCCGTGTGGCTTGCGGCCTCGTCGTATTGGCGCACGATGTCGGCGATCACACCGGCCCAACCGCCCTGCGCGTAGATGTCGGCACGCAATGCCCGCAGCAGCGACAACGGGAGCTGAAGCTCGACAATCCCGCGACGGCGAGTCGATGCGGACCCTCGGCGAAGATCCGCTTCCTGGCCGGTGTCCGGTCTCTGGGCAGAGGCCAGGTGGCGGGGCCATCCCGCAGGGCGACGCCGGGTGATCCCAGCATGGAGAAGTTGTCCCTGTTCGTCACAGATGGCGAACCGCCACTCGCCGCCGATCTGACGCTTGGCCAGTCTGCGTGCCAGGTGGGCATGGACGGGCCCCCATCCGGCGAGTTCGGCGGGCAGGTCGTCCAGGTGCATCAGCGTGGAGACCTGGACTCGCAGCTCACCCGCCGCGAACCCAACCGCCCCAAGCGCCCCAAGCGCACGGGTGGCCGCACTGCCGTTCCCTGCCTCCGTCCTTCCCGTCCCGATGCCCGCGCCTGCCAGATCAGTCCGAAGGTTGCCACTACCGGCACCAGAGGTGGAGACAGCGTTGGACTCGCCCCCAGAACCGGGGCCAGTGCCGGGACCGGACCCCGGGGCGGGACCGCCGGGACCACCAGGACCAGGATCAGGACCTGGGTCGGGATCGGCGTCGGGATCGGCGGGATCGGAGAGGGCCGCGCTGGCGTCGGTGTCGTCAACCCGGCCGCCGCCAGCGTCGGACGCGTCATAGGGGTCGGTGCGGTTGTCGTGATCGGCGGGGCCGGGAGGGCCCGCTCGGGTGACGGTGTGGTCAACGTCGCCGTTCTTCTCGCCGTTGGCGTGGTGAACGTCGTGGAGGCCGCCGGAGCGCTGGGGCTTCTCGTCGTCCCGGCCGGCGCCGTCCCCGCTGGCGTCCCGGCCGGTGTCGTCGTCGGTGTCGTCGCAGGTGTCGTAGAGGTCGGTGCTGTCGTCGAGGTCGGTCACGTCGAAAGGATCGTCGGAGAGCTGGTCGTCGTAGTCAT
>NZ_JBFALK010000027.1:0-110283 GCF_040656155.1 Microtetraspora glauca | reverse complement strand
ACACGCAGAGTGTGAAGCGATCACGCCGACCGTGGTGGGACCTTGATCGGCGTGTCACCACGAAACAGGGCAAACCCAGGCTGATGCGGCACTAGCCGTGTGAGCGCGGGTGTCGTCTGGTCCCCGCAGGGCTCGGTGAGGTGGGGTTGGGCGGGGCGGGATGAGGCGAAGTTGGGCGGGGCTGGGCGAGGCTGTTGGCTGCCTGCCCCGCCTCCGTAGCCCCGCCTTCGTAACCCCTCTTCGTGATCCATCCCGGGCTCGCGCGCAGGCTGGCCTCCGAGGCCGTTTCGATGTGATGTCGCCTTCGATGGTGTCTTCGAGGTCTGCCTACAGAAAGCGGCCGTGAGGACGGACCACCCTGGTAGTTCGGACACCTGGACGGTTTGAGAGAAAGCTGGGGATTGATCTTACGCGCTAGGCCTTCATACTGTGATGCGCGTTCTGGAGGAAAGGTCGGTTGATGGTCAGGCTCGCCCCGTATGCTCGCTTCTCTTGGCCGATCCGATGGCTGTTCCGCTTCTTGACCGTTCTGCTGGTCCTCGCGCTCATACTCGCGGGGGTGGTCACGTGGGCCGTCCGGAGGTCCTTCCCGCAGGTGCACGGCGAGATCAAGCTGCCTGGTCTGTCGGCGAACGTCAGCGTCCTCCGCGATCAGTACGGCGTTCCGCAGATCTACGCCGACACCCCCGCCGATCTGTTCAAGGCTCAGGGCTATGTCCACGCCCAGGACCGCTTCTGGGAGATGGACTTCCGTCGTAAGACCACGGCAGGCCGCCTGTCCGAGCTGTTCGGGAGCTCGACCCTTGACATCGACAAGGTCGTACGCACGCTCGGCTGGCGTCGTACCGCCGAGAAGGAGTTCGGGCTGCTCGATCCCGAGGCGCGGAAGGCGCTCGAGGACTACGCCTCCGGCGTGAACGCGTGGCTGGACCAGCACCAGGGCTTCGCCGCACGCAGTCTCGAGTACGGCGTGCTCGCACTGACCAACGGCTCGTACGAACCGGAACCGTGGACGCCCGCAGACTCTCTCTCCTGGCTGAAGGCCCTCGCCTGGGACCTGCGGTCCAACATGAGCGCGGAGATAGAACGCGCCATCGACGCGTCGGTGCTACCGCTGGATCGGGTGAAGGAGCTCTTCCCCGGCTACCCGTTCGACCGCCACCAGCCGATCGTGACCAGGGGATCTGTGCGGGACGGTGAGTTCCGCACCGAGGAGGGGGCCGGCACCACCGCGGACAGTGCTGCGGGTACCGCGGTCGGGACGAGCGCGGTACCGGCCGCCGTGTCCGCAGGTTCGCCCGCCGTCGCCTCCGCTGCCGTCGTTGCCTCCGTCGCGGAGCGCGCCGGTCGGCCCGCCACCGAATCTGCCGCTCAGCCGATCGTCGAGTCCAGGACCCGGCCCCCCGGCGAACTCAGAACCGGACGCGCAATCGAACTCACGGCCGCAACCGCCGGCAAGACCGGCAAGACCGGCAAGACCGGTGGCACGTCCGCTGCCGTGTCCGATGCCGCGCGCACGTATGACTCTTCGGCTCGATCCGGTGGGGCGCCCGGCGATACGCGTGTGGACGCGCCCGCCGCCGAGGCGCTCGCCCGCGTTGCGAAGGTGCTCGACACCGTTCCCACCCTGCTCGGCACGGCCGGCGGCGACCAGGCGGGCATCGGCTCGAACTCGTGGGTGGTGAGCGGGAAGCACACCGAGAGCGGCAAGCCCCTGCTGGCCAACGATCCTCACCTCGGGCCGAGGATGCCCTCGATCTGGTACCAGGCCGGGCTGCACTGCCGCTCGCGCGGGCCGGCCTGCCCCTATGACGTCAGTGGATACACCTTCTCCGGCGTGCCCGGTGTGGTGATCGGGCACAACCACAAGATCGCATGGGGGTTCACCAACCTCGGACCCGATGTCACCGACCTGTACGTGGAGCGGGTGCAGAACGACACCTACGAGGTCAAGGGATCGTGGGTGCCGCTCCAGACACGGGTCGAGCAGATCAAGGTAGCGGGTGGAAAGACGGTCGAACTCCCCGTGCGCTCTACCGCTCACGGGCCGATCATCTCGGAGGTCCTGGGAGACGCCGGCGAGGCGTTGCCGGGCGCGGCGGCCAAGCTCGGCAAGATCGACAAGGGTATGGCCGTGGCGTTGCGCTGGACCGCGCTCGACCCCGGCAGGACGGGTGACGCGATCTTCCTGATGAACCGGGCGGAGAATTGGGAGCAGTTCCGCGAGGCGGCGTCGAAGTTCGAGGCTCCCGCCCAGAACCTGATCTACGCCGACCTGGAGGGCAACATCGGCTACCAGGCGCCGGGCAAGATCCCGATCCGGTCCGACGGCGACGGCCAGTGGCCCGCCGCCGGATGGTCAGGGGAGCAGGAGTGGACCGGATACATCCCGTTCGAGCAGCTTCCCCACGTGTACAACCCGCCCGAGGGGTTCATCGTCACCGCCAACAACGCCGCGGTCCGGCCTGACTACGGCCCGCTCCTCACGTCCGACTGGTCGTACGGGTACCGCTCGCAGCGCATCGTCGACCGGATCACGCAGGCCATCGACGCGGGCAAGATCACAGTCGACACCATGCGGGACATCCAGATGGACTCCCGTAACGGCCTCGCCGAGGCGCTCGTCCCGCACCTGTTGCGAGTGGGTGGAGGCGACACCGCGATGCTCAAGGGGTGGGATTTCGCCCAGACCCGGGACTCGTCCGAGGCCGCCTACTTCAACGCGGTCTGGCGGCACCTGCTCAAGCGGACGTTCGATGACGACATTCCCGAAAGCGGGCGGCCCGGTGGCGGCGACAGATGGTTCGAGGTCGTCAGGACGTTGCTCGGCGACCCGGACTCCCCGTGGTGGGACGACGTCCGTACCGAGGACACGACGGAGAACCGCGACGACATCCTGGCGGCGGCGATCAAGGATGCCGGTGCCGACCTGCGGGAGAAGCTCGGCGACACTCCGGAGGACTGGCGCTGGGGCGACCTGCACACCCTGGAGTTGACCAACGAGACGTTCGGCACCTCGGGCATCGCCCCGATCGAGTGGCTCTTCAACCGAGGCCCGCTCCATCTCGGTGGCAGCAAGGACGCGGTCGACGCCACGGGCTGGGACAGTGACAAGGGGTACGAGGTCGACTGGGTGCCCTCGATGCGGATGGTCATCGACCTCGCGGACTTCGATCGCTCACGCTGGGTCAACCTGACCGGGGCCTCGGGCCACGCCTTTCATGCCAACTACAACGACCAGTCCGAATTGTGGGCCGACGGTGGCACGACCGCCTGGCCCTTCTCCGAGCAGGGCGTACGCCGGGAGGCGGTGGACACTCTCACACTGACCCCGTGAACCGGCGACCCATGGACCGGCGAGCCCGTGAATCGGCGGTCGTTCTGTTCGGGGGCGATCAACGGCTTCTGTGCTAGTGGGCGGTGACGACCGATGTGATCTCGCTCAGCGGGAAGTCGAGGTAGTCCCCTGCCTCCTCGCACCAGGCGTCCAGGATGCCGCCGCCGCGCAGCTCACCGTGGCTGATCGTCGCGGTCACGCCGTCAGACAGTGTGATCAGGGCACGTACGCCGCGGTCGACGACGAACCCGAGCAAGGTCTGCTGCGCGGTCGGCAGCCGGGTCGCCAGGCGTCCGATCACCGCCCAGGTACGGCCCGGCGCCCGGTCGGACCTGTCGCCCGGCTGACGGGGCTGCCGGGGCTGCCGGGGTTGACCGGAAATATCCGGGCGACCGGCGTCGCCCGGTTGCGCGGGCCGACCGGCGACGATCAGCCGCCTTGCGTGCTCGCGGGGGTCCGGAGGCGGATCCGGCAGGGGGCCTGACAGCGGGTCAGAAAGCTGATGCGGGAACTGACCCGTCATCGGGCTGGGCAGCCCCTCCGGCGTGTGAGGCGGTGGGGGAGAAGGCGCGGGCTCGGTCGTCCGTCCGCCGGGCAGCAGAATCAACCGGCCACCGAGAGGTTCCGGGTCCTGCTCTCGTTCCGGGTTCCGCTGCCGCTCCGTATCAGGCTCTCGTTCCGAGGAAAGCTCCCGATCCGCGGCACGCTCGCCCTCTGCGCCATGCTCGCCGTTCGGGTCCTGGTCACGTCCCAGGCCATGACCCCCGGCCGGGTCCTGCTCCCGGTCCCGGCCCTGCGGAGGACCCGCGCCCTGCCCCGGCGCGGCACCGTGATCCCGACTCGCGCCATGCCACATGTCCGGGCTGAGTTCCGCGCCGATCCGTGATGCCGTGACGAGCCGTGATGCCGTGCCGGCCTGGACCGGCCGCCTTCCGTGGAGGTCGCGACGGATGGTGATGCCGCCTGCCCCGTCGGGAACCGGGGCGTACCCGACGTCGCGCAGGGCGGCGAGTGTCCGGTCGGCGGGTGCCTGGCTCGCCAGAACGGTCGGAGCCAGCGAACGGAGTCCGAGCCTGGCGAGTTTCCGATGGGCGGAGATCTCGGTCAGCAACGTGGGATCCGAACCGAGGATGACACAGCCCACCGAGGCCACGGTCACCTCGCCGTGCCTGCGCGCCACGTCACGGACCAGGTACACGAGAGGCTGGGGGAGAGCACCCACCTCGGCGAGCTGGTCGAGCAACGTGTCGGCGGTCTCCCCGCCGTCCAGTGCACGCCGTACGCTGGCCGGGCCGAACCGCCAGACCGACGCCGCGCCCCGGGACTCGCGGTCGGCGGCGCGGTCGAGCAGGGATGCCAGCTCGGCTGAGGGCGGACCGGTGACCACGGCGGTCAGGTCTGCCCCGAAGAGCGCCGTACGCTGGGCGCTCGCCAGTGCCTTGGCCGAGCGCTCCGCCAGCGCGGGATCGTGCTCGACCTCGGGCGCGGTGCCGTCGTTCTCGGCGCCCGCCACTGAGCCGAGCGCGGCCAGCGCCCGCCCCAGAGAGGTCGGGGCGCCGTTTGAGAACAGCCCGAGCAACCGCGCCTCCTCCAGGACGGCCGGGGCACATTCGGCGAGCAGTTCCCTGTCGAGCAGCGGCGCCTGCCAGTGGACGGACTGCACGAGCTCGGGGAAAGTGGCGAATCCCCGGCCTTCCGGGATCTCCGAGAGAGCGCCGATTACGGCCCGGCGGGTCCGGGCGATGGTCTCTCCCTCAGGGTCGTCGCCAAGCACGGTCGCGTACCGGTCCTGGACGCGGCGAAGCGACGACCGCTCCATCCGCCACCACGCGGCCAGCAGGACGCGCAGCCGGGCCGGGCCCTCCGACAGCCGCCAGGTGTCGAACCGGTCCGTGGGGACGAGCCCGCCCGTGTCCTCGTCCAACATGATCAGCCGGGAGACCGCGGACGTCTCGATCAGGAGGCGGACCTCCTCCTCGGTGCAGCCGGTCTCCTTGGCGACGCGCTTCACCTCGCGCACGCCGACGCCGCCGCCTTTCAGCAGAGGGAGCGGCGACTTGTCGATGTTCTCCAGCAGTGCGGTGGCGCGGTCGAGCAGATGGGGCGCGGCCAGGCACATCTCGTGTTCGACGGCGGCCACGTCGACCGGCACGGTGGCGAGATCGGGCGGGTAGGGCGTGAACGGCGCGTGATAGTCGGGGCCGCGCAGAGCCAGCGCGACCTCGCGGGGCATCCCCGCCACGCCCCACTGGGTACGGAAGAGCAGACCGCGGTCGAGGGCCCATTTCTCGGGCGTACCCGGTGTGATGAACAGGTCCCCGTTCACGCTGCGGATCGGCCCGTCCCAGGCGAAGTCGTCGAGCATGCCGATCGTGCCCTCCGGCGCGTCGGCGACCAGGGAGGAGAGCAGTTCGCTGTCACCGAGAGTCGCCGACACCCGGGCCATCAACTGGCGTTTCGTGCCCTGGGCGGAGATGCCCAGATTGCGGCACATCCGTCGCAGGCCCTCGGTGTTGAGCGTCCACGATTCGAGGTACGCCGACAACGGCT
Source organism: Microtetraspora glauca (assembly GCF_040656155.1). NCBI lineage: Bacteria > Bacillati > Actinomycetota > Actinomycetes > Streptosporangiales > Streptosporangiaceae > Microtetraspora > Microtetraspora glauca. Next base: position 104,396 of record NZ_JBFALK010000027.1, on the reverse strand, counting down.
CGCCGAGGCCGCACGGAGCCGTCCACCATCGCGCGAGCGCCCCTGCCAGGGCGATCCTGCCATCCGGTGCGGGCCAGGCGAGCGCGTGGTCGTACAGCCGGTCCAGCCAGGGGATCGTCTCGGAGACGCTGACGCCGAGAAACCGGGCGAGTTCGTCCTCGCCGGGACGGCCGCCGAGCGCGAGGCACGCCTGCACGATCTCCAGAGCCGGGAGGGGCAGCGTGCGCATGACCTCCATCACGGCGAAGTCGCCGGAAAGCCGCTCGGCGAGCGCATCGAGCCTGCGTGGCCACGGCGGCGCGAGGGCGTCGGGGCGGTTGCCCAGTACGCGCGTGAGTCTTTCCTCGTCGAGAGTGGCCAGCCAGCCGGTCAGGTGATCGTCCATCACAGATCTCTTGGGAGTCTCGGGAGGCCACCGTAATCCAGATCACGTGCCCAAGGGGGCCGCGCGGCAGAAATATGAGCCTGCGTTCATTCGCACCGGGGACGGTGCGGCGCCCTTGGGTGGTCGCGAGACATGATCGCCGGCCCTACCGGGAGCGCCACTTCGTCAGCCCGGACAGATCAGCTGGACGGATCAGCTGGACGGATCAGCCCGGGCCCCGATGCCTCGGCCGGCATACATCAACGCGGCAGAACCCATGAGAGCCAGGCAGGCTGCCTGGAGCCTGCCCGCCGGGATCAGGCGGACAGGACCGCCCAGACGGCTTTGCCCTGGGGGGCGAGAGGTGACCAGCCCCAGCACACGCTCATGGACTCGACGATGTGCAGTCCCAGCCCGCCGGGCTCGAACGGCGACGGGTCGCGGAGCACGGGAACGGCGGAGCCGGGGTCGGTGATCGCGCAGGTGACCAGTGGCCCTCGGCGGATCAGCGACAGCCGTACGACCTCGCGTTCGCGGCGGCTCGGCATGGTGCTGAGCATGAGGCCGTGTCTCAGGGCGTTGGTGGCGAGCTCGGAGACGATGAGCTCCATGCCTTCGGCCAGGTCGCCCATGCCCCAGCCGGCCAGCGTGCCCGTGGCGAAGCTGCGGGCCGAATGGACCGATTCCGCTCGGGGAAGCAGAACGAAGGTGGCGCTTGCGGCGGTGGATCCAGGGGCGAGGAGATCGCGGGCGGGCTCCGGCCACCAGCCGAGAGGAGGCCACCAATCGAGCGCCGACCACTGGGTTTGGCCACGAGTCAGGTTCGCGGACTGCACGAGATCATGATGGTGCAAGCTCCCGTGCATGTGCAAGAGCGGATGCACGTGCATTTGAAGGATGCACGCGCTACGGTTACCCCCAATACACCTCTGGGACGAAGGGGGCGATCTTTGACAGACTGTGAACCAGTCCACATACCGGAGGAATAGCACGTGTCGATAGATCCGCCTGGATCCGGCTCCACCGTTCGGCGAATCATGCTGGGTGCGAGCCTTCGCAAGCTGCGCGAGGACCGGGGACTTACCCGGGAGGTGGCGGGATTCCATATCCGCGCCTCGGAGTCCAAGATCAGCCGGATGGAACTCGGCCGGGTCGGATTCAAGACACGTGATGTCGAAGACCTGCTCACGCTGTACGGCGTGCACGACGACGCCGAACGGCGCGGCCTGCTGGAAATGGTCCGGGAGGCCAACACGCCCGGTTGGTGGCACAAGTACGGCGACGTGCTGCCGGGCTGGTTCGTCACCTACATCGGGCTTGAGGAGGCGGCGAGCGTGATCCGCACCTACGAGGTGCAGTTCGTGCCCGGCCTGCTCCAGACGGCGGCGTACGCCCGCGCGGTGATCCGGCTCGGTTATCCGGACGATCCGGACGAGGCGATCGAGCACCGTGTGCATCTGCGCATGCAGCGCCAGGAGCGCCTGCGGCAGAAGGACGGGCCGAGGCTCTGGGCGGTCATCGACGAAGCCGCGCTCAAGCGTCCCATCGGTGGTGACGGGATCATGCGGGAGCAGCTCCAGCACCTGCTGGAGGTGGCCATGCTGCCCAACATCACCGTGCAGGTGATGCCGTTCCGCTTCGGCATGCACGCGGCCGAGGGAGGGGCGTTCACGATCCTGCGTTTCCCGGAGTCCGATCTTTCGGACGTGGTCTACGTCGAGCAGTTGTGGGGTGCCCTGTACCTGGACAAGCGTGAGGACATCGACCCGTACCTCACGGCCATGGAGCAGTTGTGCGTGGAGAGCACCACGCCAGGGGGTACCGCCGAGATCATCGGCGATCTTCTCAGAGAGATGTAAATGCAGACATATAACGGAATGCCCGCAAATGACCTGACCGGAGTCACCTGGCGGAAGAGCGTCCGGAGCAACTCGACCGGCAACTGCGTGGAGCTCGCCGAGCTTCCCGACGGCGGCGTGGCCGTGCGGAACTCGCGATTCCCCGAGGGGCCGGCGCTGATCTACACGCGGGACGAGATCCGGGCGCTGGTGCTCGGCGTCAAAGACGGGGAATTCGACGGCCTTCTGGTGTAACGCCGTTTTTACACGACACGCGCAGCCTTAACCGGCTCGTGCGGAGCCGCGTAACACGCGTCCGGCAGATTGGGTCCCACACGATGGTGACGATCAGGGGGCTCGGCATGCTGGACCAGATGACTCTCTATCCCGTGGCCGACGACGTGCTCTTCGCACCAGGAGGACGTGTGGTGATCCGCACGTACGGCGTCGCGTCGGTGGCGGAGTCCGCCGACGGCCGGCCCAGGTCCGTCGCCTACCGGACGTGGGTCACCGGGGTCATGGATCAGCCCAGGTACTGGCACTGGGGCCACTTCGAGGACGCGCGAAGGGGACACCGCAAGGTCCTCGAGTGGCTGACCGGCCGTGGGCCCCAGCCGCAGCCGGTCGCCGCCGGCTGAGCACGTAGACATACGCACACGTACGTACCGACGCATCAACGGCGATGCGTCGAAAGCGTGCTCCGCATCGCTCTTCGCACCGGCGGGAATCGTCGTGCCGGCCCGGAAACCGAGCCCGGAAACCGAGCCTTAGACCGGAGCGTTCCACCGCAGGATGACGGGCTCGCCATGCTCGAATCCCAGCGTGGAGTACGTCCCGGTGTCCAAGCGGAAGAACCGCCCGTTGTCGGCGGGCAGGCCCAGCCACCGGGCGGCGAGCACGCGCAGGAAGTGGCCGTGCGACACCAGCACCACGTCGCCGTCGATCGGCCGGATCCGCGCGATGACCTTGTCCGCCCGGTCGCCCACATGCTCGATGCTCTCTCCGGGGTGTGCGGCGTCGCCGGGGATGACCCCGTCGCGCCAGGCGTACCACCCGGGACGGGTCTTCCTGATCTCCTCGGTGGTGATCCCCTCGTAACCGCCGTAGTCCCACTCCCACAGATTGGGGTCGGTCTCGGTGGCGGAGAGCCCGGCGAGCCGCGCGGTCACCCGGGCCCGCTGCGCGGGGCCGGACAGGGCGAGGGAGAACGTCCGCCCCCGCACCACGCGGGCGAGCGCCCGTGCCTGCTCCTCTCCGCGTTTCGTGAGCGGCAGATCCGTCAGGCCCGTGTGCCGTCCGTCCCTGCTCCACTCCGTCTCGCCGTGCCGCAGCAGAATGACTTCCATACCAGGCATCATGCCGGTCCGCCGCCGCCCGTCCGCCACCCAGACGCCTGGCCAACCCGGTGATCGCGGACTACTCTCGTCGCGACGCCGCCGAAAACCCGCCGGAGTTCCCCAGGCGCTGACGAAAGGGATCGCCGATGGACGCTGTACCGGTGGGACTGGTCGGAGCGGGCCCCTGGGCCGACATGGTGCACGCCCCCGCTCTCGCCGCCGGACCGCACACACGGCTCGCCGGCGTCTGGGCGCGGCGGCCCGAGGCGGCGGCCGAACTGGCGGCCAAGCACGGCGTCCCCGCCTTCGAACGGCTGGAGGACCTGTTCGACGTCTGCTCGGCCGTGGCCTTCTCGGTGCCGCCCGCCGTACAGGCAGAGCTGGGGATTCTCGCGGCCAAGGCGGGCAAGGCGCTGCTGCTGGAGAAGCCGCTCGCGGCCGACCTCGACGGGGCGAAGCGGCTGGCCGACGCGATCGGCGAGGCCGGAGTCGCCTCCCAGATGGTCTTCACCTTCCGCTATTCGCCCGTGACCAGGGCCTTCCTGGAGAGGGCCCGCGCGATCGAGCCGTTCGGTGGCTACGCCGCCAACATCTCGGGCGCGCTGCACGGCGGGCCCTTCGCGACGCCGTGGCGGCTGGAGCGGGGCGCGCTCCTCGACGTCGGGCCGCACATGATCGACCTGCTGGACGCCGCTCTCGGCCCGGTCACCGCCGTCCGGGCGCACGGTGATCCGCTGGCCTGGGTCGGGCTGCTGCTGGAGCACGAGAGCGGCGCGGTGAGCGAGGCGTCGCTGTCCATGGCCGCGACGGGCGAGGTCCCGCCGTCCCGTGTGGATGTGTACGGCCGGAAGGGGAACGCCTCGCTGCCCGCCACGGAGCTCGGCGACGGGCTCTTCACCACGATGGCCGCCGAGTTCGCGGAGACCGTACGCCGGGGAGGCGGGCATCCGCTGGACGCCCGCCACGGTCTCCGCCTCCAGGAGATCATCCACGAGGCGGAGCGGCAGCTCGGATAGTTCCGGCCTCTCACGCCTGGCCGGCTCGCGCGGGTCCGGTCACGCCCCGCCCGTGCGGGTCCGGCCCGCCGGACCGGCGCGCTCCCGTACGGCTGAGCAGGAGAAGGCCGGCGATGAGCACGCAGGTGGCCAGCGGCGGGACGACCCCGACGGCGAACCCGGTGATCATCAGTGCGGTCAGCGCCGCACCGACCATCAGGGTGCCGACGACCACCATGCGCGCCGAGGCCGTACCGGGGGGTTCCTCCATCCGGCCGAACAGCCCGACCAACGCCAGCAGCACGACCGTGAGAGCGGCCAGCCAGAGCGGCATCCGCGTCCACCACGAGAGCGAGCCCACCTCGGGCGACTCCACCCCGAACCCGAGCAGCGCGATGCCCGCCACGGTGATCAGGGCGGTCATGTGCCACAGGTAGAGGGTCATCATCCGGGGAGCCAGGACGGTGAGCAGCGTGTCGGTCCACGGCCTCCGGCCGAACCGGTCGAGCGCCGGCCGCAGCAACATCGCCAGGCCGAGCTGGCCGGCGAACAGCGCGAGCATGCAGGCACTCGGCGGAGCCATGTTCGACACCGCGCCGGGCATGCCGATCATGCTGGCCGGGTACGGCCCGACGGCCACCAGGCCGGTCACCATGCCGAATCCGGCGACGGCCAGCGCCAGGGCCCGGCGTCCGGCCAGCCACTCCAGGCGGCCTTCGGCGTACAGGAACCCGACCTGGTGGACGGCGAGCCAGACGAAGAGCACGTTCAGATATCCGGCTTGCTCCAGCCCGGAGAACCTCACCACGTCCACCACCACCGCGCCGGCCGCCAGGGCCGGCAGCACCCGCCCGGTCGGGAGCCGGGTCAGGTACGGCGTGGCCACGACGGCCAGCAGATAGACCGCGAGGAACCACAGGAGCTGGCCCACGGTGCGCGCCGCCACCGCGACCGGCTGGGCGGGCGCGCCGAGGGCCGTGAGGACATACGGAAGCGGCAGCCAGACGAACGCCAGCGGAAGCACCGGCCAGGCGAGCCGCCGCAGCCGCCTGGCCAGCCAGAGCCCCGGCGCCTGCCCCTTACGCGCCGCGGACCGCCAGCTGATCGCGTTGGCCGCGCCGCCGGCGAAGAACACCAGCGGCATGACCTGGCTGATCCAGGTGATCAGCGGCACTCCGGCCAGGGCGTTCCCGGTCGTCAGCCGGCCGTCCGCGTAGACCAGCACCGGCATGGTCCAGTGCTGGACGACGACCAGGACCATACCGAACACGCGCAGGATGTCGACGAACCTGTCCCGGGGGGCAGGCGTCGCCGGAACGCCGACACGGGATGGGGGAAGCATGGTCAGTGACATGGGGGTTTCGCCTCCGCTGGGGATCAACCCCTTCAGAATGCCGAGAAACCCCAGTTCAGCGCAGCGGTGCAGGCCCCCGTACTGATCGTTCGGCCTGGCCTACCCCCGATGGTGTAGCCAGCTACACCCCCCGGCCCCGACGACCACGTCACATCACTGCGACAGGTAGCTCAGCACGGCCAGGACCCGGCGGTGCCCGCCGTCACTCGGCGGCAGCCCGAGCTTGACGAAGATGTTGCCGACGTGTTTGTGCACCGAGCGTTCGGTGACGGTCAGCTCCTCCGCGATGTCGCCGTTGGACCGCCCCTCGGCCATCAGCGCGAGCACCTCGCGCTCGCGCGGGCTCAGCGAGTCGACGGGATGCCGGCCGTGCCGGACCAGCAACTGCGAGATGACCTCCGGGTCCATCGCGGTGCCGCCTCCGGCCACGCGGAGCAGCGCGTCGACGAACTCCGAGACCCTGCTGACCCGGTCCTTCAGCAGGTAGCCGATGCCGCCTCCGCCGCCCGCGAGCAACTCCGTGGCGTACGTCTGCTCGACGTACTGCGACAGCACGAGGATCGGCTGGCCGGGATGCCTGCGCCGTACCTCGACGGCCGCGCGCACGCCTTCGTCGCTGAACGTGGGCGGCAGCCGTACGTCGACGACGGCGATGTCGGGGCGGTGCTGGTCGACGGCCTTCAGGAACGCCTCGCCGGTGTCGACTGTCGCGATCACCTCGTGGCCCTCGGTGCGGAGCAGCAGCGCCAGCCCCTCGGCCAGCAGCACGTTGTCCTCGACGATCAGCACTCTCACCGGCACGGCAGCTCCACGGTCAGGGTCGTCGGGCCGCCCGGAGGGCTGGCCAGGTCGGTGCGTCCGTCGAAGGCCGCCGCCCTGCGCCTGATCCCCGCGAGACCCGTGCCCCCGGCCTCGTCCGCCGCGCCACGGCCGTCGTCGGTGATCAGGACGGTCAGCCACCCGCCCTCGTCGTTCTGGCGTACGGACAGGCGTACGGACGCGGAGGACGCGCCGCTGTGCTTGGCCACGTTGGTCAGCGCCTCGGCGACGACGAAGTAGGCGGCCGCCTCCACCGCGGCGGGCAGCCGGCCGACCCCGTCCGTCGCCGTCGTCACCGGTACGGGGCAGCGCGCGGCGAGGGCGGCCACCGCGCCGGGCAGTCCCCGGTCGGCGAGGATGGGGGGATACATGCCGCGGATGATGCCGCGCAGCTCGGTCATCGTCTCCTCGGTGCTCTGCCGGGCCTCCGACACCAGCTCCGCCGCCTGGTCCGGGTCGGTCGCCATCATCCGTTCGGCGATGCCGAGGCGCATCGCGATCGACACCAGCCGGGCCTGCGCCCCGTCGTGCAAATCCCGTTCGATGCGCCGCAGCTCGGCGCCGTGCGCGTCCAGGGCCGCCGCCCGCGTCTCGGTCAGCTCCGCGACCCGTTCCGCCAGCCGTACGCGCTCGGGGGTGGCGAGGACCAGCCGGGCCAGATGGGCGTCGGCGAGGGCCAGCCAGGGGATCCCCAACAGCGCGACGGCGGCGACGGCCGCGAAGTGCACGGGGACGACGGTGACCACGCGGAACCAGCTGTCGATGCTGACGCCGGCCAGGTTGACGACGTGCTCGGGCAGCGGCGCCCACCACCAGATCGGCAGCGACAGGTCGAACCCGAGACCGGCCCACAGGGCGAGCGCCAGAGCGGGCAGCGCGACGCCGGTGAGGATGTGGAGGGCCAGCCACCCGGCGTCCCGCCAGGTCACCGGGTCGTTCAGGGTCAGCCGGGCCCGGTTCAGCACGCCGGATCGCGGGCCGTATCGGGCGGTGACCGGCCGGTCGAGCACCTTCGACGCGAGCCGCCTGGCCAGCTCGGCGACGCCGCGGTTCACCCTGGCGGCGTACGGGAGCAGGAGCAACCCGACGAACGTCACGCTGAGCAGCAGCGCCAGGACGAACTGCAGGAGCGCCAGCACGCAGAGAGGGACGAGCAGCAGGCTGAGGACCAGGTGACCGGTCGCCCGCGCGGCCCTTACGACGCGCCGCCCGATGCCTCCCACGGGGGCAAGACTATGGGGTCAGTGACCCGGTTGATACCGTTCATCCCGACGCACGGCGTAGCGAAGTCCGGTGAGATTCCGGCGCTGTCCCGCAACTGTGAACCCCCTCCCCCGGGGATGAGCCAGGTCGCCTGCACCGTGCCGACGCCATCGACCCTCGTGGAAAAGGGTGATCCGTCAATCGACACGGGTCTCTCCGATTCCCGGCGATCCCCCTGGAGGACTTCGTGTCGCCCCTACGCACGGTTGTCGCGGGCGCGTTGCTGGGTGTCGTCGCCCTGGCCGGATGCGGCCAGACCGACGAGACGTCCGGCGCCGCCCCCGCGGCCACTCCCACCGGCGCCACGAGCGCCGCGGCTTCCGCCTTCCCCGTCACGGTCCAGGCGGGCAACGGCGCGGTGACCATCGCCACGCGCCCGGAGCGCATCGTGTCGCTCTCCCCGACGGCCACCGAGACCCTGTACGCCCTGGGAGCGGGCAGCCAGGTCACGGCCGTCGACGACCAGTCCAACTATCCGGCGGACGCGCCGAAGACCGCGTTGTCCGGGTTCAAGCCCAACGTCGAGGCGATCGCCGCGGCCAAGCCCGACCTGGTCGTGCTCTCCAACGACATCGACGGCGTCGTGGCGGGGCTGGCGAAGGTGGGCGTGCCCGTCCTCGTGGAGCCCGCCGCCAACACGCTCGACGAGGCGTACGACGAGATCACCGACCTGGGCGCGGCCACCGGCAACGCCGAGAAGGCGACGGAGATCGTGACGGGCATGAAGCGGGAGCTCGACCAGCTCGCCGCCGCCGCGCCCAAGGACAAGAAGCTGACCTATTATCACGAGCTGGACACCACGCCCTACGCGGCGACCTCCAGCACCTTCCTCGGCCAGATCTACGGCCTGTTCGGGCTCGTCAACGTGGCCGACGAGGCGCCCGACGCGGCCGGCGGCTATCCCAAGCTCTCGGCGGAGTTCGTCGCCAAGGCGGACCCGGCGCTGATCTTCCTCGGGGACACCAAGTGTTGCGGCCAGAACAAGGACGCGCTGGCCAAGCGTCCCGGCTGGTCGGAGCTGTCGGCGATCAAGAACGACGCCGTGATCGAGCTCGACGACGACATCGCCTCCCGCTGGGGTCCGCGTGTCGTCGATCTCGCCAGGACGGTCGGCGAGGCCGTCCAGAAGGCCGCGAGCTGAGCCGGACGAGCCAGGTGACGAGCACGCCATGACCGCCGATCAGCCGGCTGTCCAGCCACGCGCCGCTCTGCCGCGCACCGGACGGGTGCGGGCGGTGACGCTGCTGATCGCGGTGGCCCTCCTGCTCGTGAGCATGCTCCTCGGGCTGCTGGCCGGCGCGGCCGGGATCTCCCCGAAGGGGATCCTGCTCGCGCTGCTGGACCGGATGCCGTTCGTCGACGTGGATTCGGGACTCGCGCCGGTCGAACAGGGACTGCTGTTCCAGCTCCGGCTGCCGAGGGTGCTGCTCGCGGCGATCGTCGGAGGGCTGCTCGCGGTCGCGGGCGCCGGTTACCAGGGGGTCTTCCGCAACCCCCTGGCCGATCCCTACCTGCTCGGCGCCGCCGCCGGAGCCGGGCTCACCGTGACCCTGGTGATCGTGTTCTCCGGCGGCGACACCGGGGCGGTCACCGTGCCCGTCGCCGCCTTCGCGGGCGCGGTCGGCGGCGTGTTCCTCGCGTACGCCGTGGGCAACACCGCCGGACGCGGCGGCGGAACGGCGACGCTGGTGCTCGCGGGCGTGGCGGTCACGTCGTTCCTGACCGCGATCCAGACCTTCGTGCAGCAGCTCAGGGTCGAGGAGCTGCAGCGGATCTACTCCTGGATCCTGGGCGACGTCGGCGGCGGCTGGGAGCAGGTGTGGCTGATCGCCCCGTACGCCACGGTGTCGACGATCGCGCTGCTGCTGCACGGGCGGCTCCTCGACGTGCTGTCGGTCGGCGACGACGAGGCCACCGGGCTGGGGCTGCGCGCCGGCCGGGTCCGGCTCGTCGTGCTGCTCGCCGCGTCCCTGGCCACCGCGTCCGCGGTCGCGGTCAGTGGCCTGATCGCCTTCGTCGGGATCGTGGTCCCGCATGTGGTGCGCAGACTCGCGGGCTGGTCCTACCGGGTCGTGCTGCCCCTCTCCTTCCTCGGAGGCGCGGCCTTCCTGGTGCTCGCCGACCTCGTCGCGCGTACGGCGCTCGCCCCGGCGGAACTGCCCATCGGCGTCGTCACCGCCTTCGTGGGCGCGCCGTTCTTCGTCGCGGTCCTGCGCCTGACCCGGCGGGTGGGCACGTGAGCGGCCCGCGGACGTACCCGCTGGAGGTCAGGGACCTCGGCGTGACGCTCGACGGGCGCGAGGTCCTCGCCGGCGCCGGCGTCTCGGCGGGCGGCGGGACATGGCTGGCCGTCGTCGGTCCCAACGGCGCCGGAAAGTCCACGCTGCTCAAGGCCATGATGGGACTCCTTCCGCACACCGGTGAGGTCGTGGTCGACGGCGTCCGGGTGCGGGACCTCAAGCCCCGGGAGCGGGCCAGGCTCATCGCGTACGCGCCGCAGAGCCCGTCGCTGCCGCCCGACATGACCGTGTTCGACTACACCCTGCTCGGCCGGACCCCGTACATCGCCTACCTGGGACGGGAGAGCGCCCGGGACCGCGAGATCGCCGGGGCGGTGCTGGAGCGCCTCGACCTGTCGGGGTTCGCGACCCGGCCGCTCGCCCACCTGTCCGGCGGCGAACGGCAGCGCGTCGTCCTCGCCCGGGCGCTGACCCAGCAGGCGCCCGTGCTGCTGCTGGACGAGCCGACCACCGCCCTCGACCTGGGACACCAGCAGCAGGTCCTCGAACTGGTGGACCGGCTGCGTGCGGGTGACGGGCTCACCGTCGTGACGACGCTGCACGATCTGAGCCTGGCCGGGCAGTACGCCGACACGCTGCTGCTGCTCGCGGGCGGCAGGGTGATCGCCTCAGGGCCGCCCCGGCAGGTGCTGACCGAGCCGCTGCTGGCCAGGCATTTCGGCGCCCGGGTACGGGTGGAGCCGGGAACGGACGGCCGTCCCCTCGTGCACCTGGTCCGTCCCGGTGATCGGTAGGTTCCCGGCATGAGAATGACACTCGGATACCGGGACGAGGACGGGGCGCGGCTCGCGTCGTTGCTGTGGGAGTTCGGGCCGGGCTGGCGGATGATCTCCTCGGCGATGCTCGGCGGCGGCATCGGCCCCCGGGAGTGGGTGCTGAACGCCCAGGTGATCGCCGCGTACGTGCGGATGGACCCGCTGGACCACCTGGCCGAGCTCGGCCCGGAGGGCGCGGGCCCCGGCGTCGGCATGCTGACGGCTGCCTCCGTCGACCGGTACGTCCTGGCGTCCGACGGGGGAGTGGACGCGGTCGCCACGGTGGGGCTGCGGGTTCCGACATGGGCGGCGTCCCCCGAAGGCAGGCCCGATCCGGAACTGCGTCCCGCGCTGCTGGATCCGGTGCCCCCGGCCGTTCCCGCCCCCGGGACGATCAACATCGTGGTGGCCGTACCGGTGGCGTTCACCGACGCGGCGCTGGTCAACGCGGTCATGACCGTGACGGAGGCCAAGACCCAGGCCCTGATCGAGGCCGGGTTCCGGTGCACGGGCACGGCCTCCGACGCCGTCTGCGTCGCCGTACGGGACACCGGGGCGGGCGGTCGGCCAGGGGACGGCACGGGAGAGCTCTTCGGCGGCCCGAGATCCACGTGGGGTGCGCGGATCGCCCGAGCCGTGCACCGGGCCGTGCTCGCGGGAGCCGAGCAATGGACGGCGACACACCTCGGGTGATCGTGTCTCGGCCGGGCGGGATGTAGACGGCAGATCCATTCGGATGATGGAATTTCGTGATCCGCACCTGCATGCCTCGTACGCGGCCCGGCCACACCCCCACGCCAGCGCACCTGGAGAGAGCCTCCATGACCTCAGCGTTAGAGATCACCGGACTGTCCAAGACCTTCGGTGACAAGGTCGCGGTCGACGGCATCGACCTGGTGGTCCCCCAAGGTTCGTTCTACGGTCTGGTCGGCCAGAACGGCGCGGGCAAGACCACCACGTTGTCCATGGCCGTCGGCCTGCTGCGGCCGGACGCCGGTGGCTCCCGGATCTTCGGTGCAGACGTCTGGACCGACCCCTCCACGGCCAAGGCCCTGGTCGGCGTGTTGCCCGACGGTCTCGCGATGCCGGAACGGCTGACCGGGCGCGAGGTGCTCACCTATCTCGGGCTGCTGCGCGGCCTGCCCAGGGACGTCGTCGCCGAACGCGCCCACGAGCTGCTCGCGGTGCTGGAGCTCGACGAGGCGGAGAAGACCCTCGTGATCGAGTACTCCACGGGCATGCGCAAGAAGATCGGGCTGGCCATCGCCCTGCTGCACGCCCCGCGGCTGCTCGTGCTCGACGAGCCCTTCGAGGCCGTCGATCCCGTCTCGGCGGCCACGATCAAGACGATCCTGCGGGGCTTCGTGGCGGGGGGCGGCTCCATCGTCCTGTCCAGCCACGTCATGGCCCTGGTCGAGCAGCTCTGCGACCACGTCGCCGTGATCGACAAGGGCAGGGTCGCCGTGGCGGGGCCGCTGGAGGAGGTCAGGGGCGGCCAATCCCTGGAGGACACCTTCGTCGGTCTCGTCGGAGCGTCCGACCTCGGGGCGAAGGAGCTGTCGTGGCTGTCGCGCTGACCATGGTCGCGATGAAGGTGGCCATCCTCCGGAACTCGATGACCGGCCAGAAGGGCAGCCTCATCGCGACCGGCGGCGGGCTCGGGCTGATCCTGGTGGCCGGGACCGTCGCCGCCGCGGTCCTCAACGGCGACCTGCTCGCCGCGGCGTACGCGATCTGGATGCTCGGATGGATCTTCGGCCCGGTCTTCGCCGGGGGCGGCGACGAGACGCTCCGCCCCGAGTACTTCACCCTCATCGGCCTCCCGCCGCGCCGCCTGGCGACCGGCCTGCTGGTGTCGGCCTTCGTCGGCGTCGCGCCCGCGATCAGCCTGCTCGCCCTGACCGGGCTCGTGGTCGTCGGCGTACGGCAGAGCCCGCTGGCGGCCCTGGTCGCGCTGCCCGCCATGGCCCTGCAACTGGCGATCTTCGTCCTGCTGTCCCGGGTCGCGGTGGCCGTCCTGGGCATCGCCCTGCGCTCGCGCGTGGGCGCGATCAGCGCCGGCTTGATCAACGGCGTGATCCTGGCCGCGCTCGGCCAGGGCTGGATCCTGGCGGTGGCACTCGGCCAGGCGGGCGGGCTCCCCGCGGGGGTGTCGGCGACGGTCCGCTACCTCCCATCCGGCTGGGGGCTGGTCGCGGTCGAGGCGGCGGGCGCTGGTGACTGGGGGCACACGGCCCTCGCGGTCGGCGCGATGGCGGTGCTGGTCGTGCTGCTGCTGGCCGCCTGGGCGGCGCTGCTCACCCGGCGCGCGGGCGCCACCAGACCGTCGACCCGAGGCCGGCGGCCGATGAGGGCCTCGACCGTGTCGGGCGCCGTGCTGGCCAAGGAACTGCGCACCTGGTCGCGGGACCTGGTGCGGACCCACCAGCTGACCTTCGCCCTCGCCTACGGCGTCTTCTTCACCGCGGCCCCGCTCGCCCTCGGGTGGAACGGCATGCTGCCCCTGGCCGGGCCGATCTTCATCGTCATGGCCGCCGCCATGTCGGCCAACGTGTACGGCATCGACGGCACCGCGTTGTGGCTCACGCTGATGTGCCCGGACGCGGCCGACGTGCGGGGCAGGCAGCGGGCCTGGCTGCTGACCGTGGGGCCTGTGGCGGTGACCCTGACCCTGGCCTTCACCTCCGTGACCGGAGGGCCGTGGCCGCTGGTGCTGGCGCTCACGCCGGCCCTGCTCGGCGGCGGCGCCGGGATCGTGGTCCTGATGTCGGTGTACGGGCTCATCCCCGGCACCGATCCGCATCGGCGCGGCGGCAACCCGCTGCGCTTCACCGAGGACGACGGCGCCATGACCGGCCAGGCGTACGCCGTACTGGCCCTGGTGGCGCTCACCGGGGCGCCCGCGGGGGTGGTGGCGGCGTTGTCCGGCTGGCCGGGCGTGGCCGTGGGCGTGGTGACCGGCGTCCTGTGCTTCTGGTTGTTCGGGCTGCTCGCCCAGCGGCGGCTGCACAGCCACGGGCCCGAACTGCTCCACATGATGCGCACGGGCAAGCGGCCCCCCGCCGCACCGGGGAGCCGGTGGGGCCGGGTGAGGTTCGAGGACCTCCCGCGCCGCGAGCGGATCGTCTCGGTCGTCTGCTGGTCGACCGGAGCCATCCCGCTGTTCCCCCAGGGCATCGTGGCCGGCGCCTTCAAGATCAACGCAACTTCGGAGCGGAGCTGGTTCCTCGCGCTCTATCTGCCCGAGGCGCTCCAGTGGCCGGTGATCGTCTTCATGGTCCTGCTCGGCCTCTCGATGTACGGCCTGGGCCTGTGGCTGCCCTACCGTCACCGAGACCGTCACCGCGCCGGCACGGCCTCGCGCGGTGACGTCCAGGGGCTCACGGAGTGAACTGCACGGTGTTGACCATGTGGTCGATCAGGCCCTGGTCGCACTTCGCGCAGAAGAACGTGATCAGCACCGACGACTCCCCGGTCTCCTGCCGTACGACGTAGGCGGAGAAGTCGAGCCGGCCGCCCTGCTGGGGGTCGCCCGCCACGCCCGTCAGCTTCACGGCGGGCCGCGCGCCCACCGTGACCGCCATGGGAGCGCCGGTGAAGGCGACGTTCCCTGGTAGCGCGGACTGCAGACTCTGCTGGAGTTCCACCGGTGAGTCCGACGTGCTCAGTGCGTTGTTGACCTGGGCGAAGATCCCCGAGGCGCGTTCCGGCTGCCCGCTGATGATCGGGTTGACCGTGGACCAGTCGGTGTTGCCCGGGATGGCGAACAGCGCGTTGAATTCGTCGGTCGCGGGCGTGGCGATCATCCACTGGTCGCCGTTGGTCTTCGCGGTCCCCCAGGTCGCCGGGTAGGCGATGGTGAAGGGCGCCGCGACGGAGCCGGGATAGGTGTTCCAGCTCGCCGCGGTGTCCCCGCCCCGGGTGAGGATCAGCGCGGCGGCCACCACGATCGAGACCAGTACGGCACAGCCGCCGATCAGCGGCCCCAGCGGCAGCCGGCGGCCCCGCTTCGCCGGGGCGGTGGCCGCGCCGTCGTCCGGTGATCCGGGGGGATACGACGTGGGAGGACGGGAGACGGCAGGCTGGGAGACGGGAGGCCGGGAGGTGGACGGGTGTGACACGGGAGGGTAGGACGTCGGCGCCGACGACCCCGGCGGGTAGGACGAGTGGCTGGACGAGGGACCGGACGCGAAGGCGGGCCGCCCGTGCGCCGGGCTCGCCCCCGCCTCGTCCCCGTCGCCGCCATGAACGCCGCCATGAACGCCGCCCTGAACGCCGCCGGAACCGCTGATCGCGTCGCGCAGGGCCGAGACGAACGCCTGGCACGTCGGGTAGCGCTCCTCCGGCGACTTCGCCAGGGCCCGCGCCGTCACCTGGTTGACCGCGTGCGGCAGGTCCGGGCGGTACGGCGTGAGCGGGGGCGGCTCGTGCGAGACGTGCGCGTACAGCAGGGCGAGCTCCGTGTCCCGCTGGAACGGCGGGAGCCCGGTGAGCGCCTCGTACGCCACGCAGGCGAAGGCGTACAGGTCGCTGCGCCCGTCCACGGGCAGGCCGCGTATCTGCTCGGGGGCGACGTACCGCGGCGTGCCCATGAAGTGCCCGTGGCTGGTCAGTCCCGCCTCGGCGGACGAGCTCTTGGTCAGCCCGAAGTCGGTGAGGTAGACGTGGTCGTCGTCCGCCACCAGGATGTTGGCCGGTTTCACGTCGCGGTGGACCAGCCCGTTGGCGTGCGCGGAGTCGAGCGCCGAGGCGATCTGCGCGAACAGCCGGTTCGCGCGCGCCACCGGCATCGGTCCCGCCGACTGCACGAGCCTGCGCATGTCGCTGCCCTCGACGTACCGCATGGCGATGAACAGCAGCTCGTCCTTCTCGCCCGCCTCGTAGATCGGGATGATGTTGGGGTGGTCGATGCTCGCGACCAGCCGTGACTCCCGGACGAACCGCTCGCGGAACCTGTGGTCGTGGGCGAGTTGCGGCGCCAGGATCTTCAGGGCGACGGCGCGCCCGAGCCGCCGGTCCCTGGCGCGGTAGACGGTGGCCATCCCGCCGCGGCCGACGACCGCCTCGATCGTGTAGTCGCCCAGCGTGCGGCCGACCAGCCCGGCCGGTGTCGAGGGTCCTTCGGTCATCGCGAGTCCGCCGGATGCCCGCAGAACCCGCAGAACCGGTGGCCCTGCCCGAGCCGCATCCCGCACTGCGTGCAGAACTTGAGCTGCGCCTGTCCGCGCGGCGGTGACGGGTCGCCCGGAGGCCGTACGTCCAACGGCCGGACCTCGACCGGCCGCGCGTCCTGCGCTCTCTCCGGGACCTCCGGAGTGCCGGGAGCGGGCGTCGCGGCCACCGGCACGTCGAACGAGGGCGCGTCGAACGGATGGGCCTCGAACACCTGGGTCCTGGCGGGCGGCCAGGACGAGACCGGCACGGCGTCCTGACGTGCCGCCTCCTGATGGCCGTCCTCGTGCCGTCCGGGCTCCCACGAGCCGTCCGGAGCGGGCGCGGGCTGCCCGGCGCCGGACCGCCTGCGGCGCAGCAGGGCGGGCATGGCCACCGCCGCGATCACGATGACGACCACGGCGCCGCCGCCCACCCAGAGCAGCGGTGACACCCCGGACGACCGCTTCTCCGCGGGCCCGGCCGACGGCGACGGCCGGTTGCCGGTGTCCTCGGCGGTCCCGGCCTTGGACCTGGCGACCTTGAGGTGGTCGAGCGCGACCGCGTGGTCCGGCCGCAGGTTGAGCACCTGGAGCAGCACGGGGACCGCTCCGGCGTAGAGCTTGTTGTGATAGGACGCCAGCGCGCTCTCGTACACGACGTCGACCGGGCCGCGGCGGGGCGTGACCCCGGCGGCGACCAGCGAGGTGCGGATCTCCTCGACCGGTGTGATCGTCAGAGGAGTGCTGGAGTCCCCGGCCAGCAGTCCCACGACCTCGCTCTTGTTGTCGTCGATGAGCGCTCCGCCCGAGGCCCCGTCCTTGAGCAGCTTGGCGAGCTTGTCCCGGTCCTCCTGCTTGAACGTGCGGGTTCCGGGCGGGTCGAGGTGGGCGGTCTCCGCCTTGGCGGGCTGCTTCGCCGACGGGCGGCCGGCGAAGGAGATCACGTCGAGGGCGACCACGGACTGGCCGAGCGAGACGCCCATGGGGACGGTGGGGAGGGTCTGCTTCTCACCGCCCTTGGTGACCTTCAGCACCGCGGGGGCGGCGGGGGAGGTGCCGGTTGTCAGGATCTGCGCGGGCAGCCCGTCCGGCAACGGGGGGTCGAGATAGGGGAAGACGGTCACGTTCGTGGTAACGGTCGCGATGCACGTCGAGTTCGGACCCTGGGGCGGGTAGCAGGCCTGTAACCGCCGGTTCAGGTCGGCGTCGTCGAGGGAGTGCCGGGAGAAGTCCGCCGGGATCTTGACCTTGAAGTATTCGGCGAAGACCTTGTTCGCGGCGTAGACCCTGGGGTCGCGGCTCGACTGCACCACGCCGGTCGCGGTCACGACCACTCCGTCCGGGGTGACCGTGAACCCGCTGCCGTCGGCCAGGTCGGTGTCGTACTCCCGGACGATCTGCTGGATGACGCTGCGGTCGTCGAGCAACGTGATCGAGACGTGCGAGGTGGACTCGACGCGTACGGCGCCGGGGGTGACCCGGTCCGTGGAGCCGCTGGGATGGGGGTGCAACGGCAGTGAGAGCATGCCGAGGGCGCCCAGCCCCGCAATGAGGGAGTGCAGGGAGGGCATTTCCGCCTCCTATGACCCGGTGGGAACAGTCCAAGGGTCCCAGTGCGGAGAGTGATGTTCAAGGGTCCGCACAGTGACCGACATTCAGTTGATACCGGTGCTCGATCGCGCGGTCACTTGTAAATGACTTGGCAACGAATTGGAGACGTGGTCAGGCCCGTATGCCCGACAAGGGGGGCATATTAGTGTGCCCCGTATGCCCTCCCTCATCCGGCATCTACGTACGCTTCCCCTGGTCGATCTCCTGATCGGCGTCGCGGTGATCGTTCTCGGCACCGTCGAGGCGCTGACGGTCGCGACGTCGTACGGCGCGGCGGAGAACCCGGAGTTCTGGTGGATGCTCCAGGCGATCGTCACCGGTGTGCTGGTCGTCTACCGCCGTAGGTTCCCCGTGGCGGTCTTCATCCTGATGCTGCTCGCGCAGTACGCGTGGCACCGGCAGGGGAACGAAGAGTGTCCGGTCTGGCAGCTCGCCTCGCTCCTCATCGTCTTCCACACGCTCGGCGCGAAGCTGCCGCCGAAGCCGGGGGCGTCCTGGGCGATCGTGGGCATCCTCGTCTTCGACTCGGGCGCCGTGGACCACCGGACGCTCCCCCTGGAGGAGGTCATCTTCCTGACGGTCATCTTCGGCTCCGCGTACCTGACCGGGCTGGCCCTGCGTGGCTACCAGATGCGCGCGCAGCGGATGGCCGAGCGGGCGGCCCACCTGGAGCTGGAGCGCGAGCGCCGGGCCGCCGAGGCGGTCGCCGCCGAGCGCACCCGGATCGCCAGGGAACTGCACGACGTCGTCGCCCACAGCGTGAGCATGATGGTCATGCGGGCCGGGGTGCTGCGCCGCAGCCTCGGGGGCGACAACGAGATCCTCTCCGGCATCGAGCAGACCGGCAGGGAGGCCGTCGAGGAGCTGCGCATCATGCTCGGGGCGCTCAGGATGCCGCAGGACGAGGCGCTGCCCCAGCCGGGCCTGGACATGGTGGACAGCCTCGTCTCCACCGTCGGCTGGTCGGGGCCGCGCATCGGCCTCACCGTCGAGGGCGACCCGGTACGGCTGCCGCCCGGTCTCGACCTGTCGGCCTACCGGATCGTCCAGGAGGCGCTGACCAACGCGGTGAAGTACGCGGGAGAAGCCGAGGTCACGATCACGATCGCCTATCGCGAGGACGTCGTGGAGCTGGACATCGTCGATAATGGCACGACCGGCCAGACTGCGGCCGGGACCGGGCTGTCCACCGGTAACGGCCTCATCGGCATGCGCGAGCGGGCCGAGCTGTTCGGCGGCTCGCTCGAGGCGGGCCCTACGGCCGAGGGCGGTTTCCGGGTCCACGCCAGGCTTCCCATCTCCCAAGGGATCTCCATGAGCGAGCGTGCGCGATGAGCGCCGAACCCCCGATCCGCGTCGTTCTCGCGGACGACCAGGCCATGATCCGCGCCGGGCTGCGGATGGTCGTCGAGAGCGAGCCCGGCATGGAGGTCGTGGGCGAGGCCGCCGACGGAGTCGAGGCGGTGGCCATCGCGCGGCGGTTCCAGCCGGACGTCGTTCTCATGGACATCTCGATGCCGCGCCTGGACGGCCTGACCGCGGCCAGGCAGCTGCTCGACACGCCCCGGCCCCCGAAGATCATCATGTTGACGACCTTCGACACCGACGAGAACCTGTACGCCGCGCTCCGCGCGGGGACGAGCGGGTTCCTGCTCAAGGTGTCGCCGCCGGAGCAGCTCGTCGAGGCCATCAGGGTCGTCGCCGGAGGCGACGGGCTGCTGGACCCGGCCGTGACCACCCGGGTGATCGCCTCCTTCGCCGGGCGGCACGAGCCGGTCCGCCCACCGCAGCTCGCCGAACTGACGCCGCGCGAGCTGGAGGTGCTGCGGATGCTCGCCCGCGGCCTCACCAACGCCGAGATCGCCGGGGAGCTCTTCGTCGGCGAGGCCACGGTCAAGACCCACGTGGCCCGCGTGCTCATGAAGCTGAACCTCCGCGACCGCGCTCAGGCGGTCGTGTTCGCGTACGAGTCGGGCGTGGTGACCCCGGGGGCGGCGGGGTAGTAGGCCGCCCACGCGTCGTCGCCCATGCGCAGCACCTTCAGGCCGACCGCGCCGAGAGCGACGACGGGCAGCGCCCAGAAGGGGATCGTGAGCGGGCCGTACGGCACGGGGAACGACGCGATGTAGCCGATCGCGACCGTGAGCGGCACCCACCAGTGGACCGCCCCGGCCCGCCACACGGCGGTCAGCAGCAGGGGCAGGGAGACGAGGCCGACCATCGCCGGGAGCACGAAGGCGAAGGTCTGGTGCGGCAGGTCCATCATCTCGTTCAGGATGCGCTGTGCCTCCTCCGGCGGGTAGTGCTGTCCGAGCCACCACTCGACCGGGTCGGTCATCAGCAGCGATGACAGGTTGATGTAGCCGAGGACGGTTATCACGCCGGCGATGTTGCCGAACACCACGGCGCGGCGGCGTACGAAGTGGAGCAGGCCGACGGCCATGACGGCCATCAGCAGCCAGCTCCAGTGATAGAGCGCGGATTCGAGCTGGGCGAGGGCGGGGTTGGCGCCGTAGCTGACCGCCTCGCGGTCGTCGCCCCAGGTGCCGGGGTCGACGATCACCGCGATGAGCTGCAGCAGCGGGGCGAGGATCAGCAGGGTGCCGGTGGCGACGCGCCTGAACCGGGTCGAGTTCTTGAGCATGGACGTTCCTCACGATGACGCGCGTGCGATCGCGTTCCGATCGCGTTTCGATCGCAGCGGGACGTTAGGTCTCCGTCCCGCCGGCGTACGTCCATCGGCGGGGTGATTCACGGTCCACCGCTCGGGTGACTTGTGGTCACAGGTGTCGGTATGTGTATATTTTCCTGCAGATAGGTCCTGATTCGGGAGATATTTCATGACGACGTTCCCCTCGATCCTGTTCGACGAGGCACACAGCGAGGCATGGACCATCCGCCGTGAGGTCGCGGAGGCCATGAATCCGGCGCATCCCGACGACAACAGCTACGCCAGAGCCGCGGCGACGCTGCGGGAGCTGGGCCACGCGGTGACCGCCCACACCGGGGGGCCGATCACGCCCTCGCTGCTGAGCGCCCACGACGTCTTCGTCGTCGCGCACCCGTCGGGCGAGCTGTGGGAGCGGACCACCGGACTGGGCAGCCCCGTCTTCCCCGCCGAGGAGCTGGACGCGATCGAGGCGTACGTCGCCGACGGCGGCGGGCTGGTCGTGCTGGCCGAGTGCGAGCAGGAGAAGTACGGCAGCAACCTCGCCGACCTTCTGGCCCGCTTCGGTGTCGGCATCGAGCACGTCACCGTCCAGGACCCCGCGAACTGCCACAACAAGGTCGCCACGTGGGTCCTCGGCACTCCGCTGACCGGCCCCGTGCCGGCCGCCGCTCCCGCGAAGAGCGACGAACCCGCGCAGGATCTGCTCGCGGGCGTCCGGCGGGCCTGCTTCTACCGTTCCGGCACGCTGGTCCCGCCGCCCGGCGCGACGGTGCTGTTCGAGACGTCGGCCACCGCGGATCCCGCCCGCCGCCCGCTCGCCCTGGCCGTACGGCACGGCAGGGGACGGGTGGTCGTGCTGGCCGACTCCGACCTCTTCGGGGACGACTCGATCGGCGAGTTCGACCACGAGCGCCTCTGGGGGAACCTCGTCACCTGGGTGGCCAGGGACCCCGCCGTGACCGCCCACGCCGCACGGTCGGCGGAGGGCTCCAGCCAGGAGGCCGGCCAGAACTCCGCCGAGAACTACGCCGAGGTGTTCGCCGGGCTCAAGGCGGCCGTCGAGGAGCTGCGCGGCCTGCAGGCCAAGGACGGGTCCGTGGTGGGCGACCGTGACCGGGCCGTCGCGCTCGTCGGCGACATCGTGGACCACGTCGTACGGCTCATGCCGCGCTTCCCGCACGACCGCGTGTACCTGGAGGCGGTCGTCGCCGACTTCCGCACGTGGGTGGCCGACGGGCTCGGCGTGCCCGACTTCCTCGACTCCCTGGAGGCGTTCCACCCCGACACCCAGCGTGTGGACGGGCTGGAGCACCTCGTCGTCTTCCCGATGTACACCCAGAACGGCAACCTCGACCGCAACATCGAGGCCGTCTGGATCCGCACCGTCTGGCCCGAGTGGCTGGCCGAGCTGGAGCGCGGCGGCTACGACAACCCGATGTTCGTCCCGATCGCGTTCGAGGACTTCACCTCGGGCTACGACACCAACTCGGCCGTGCTGTTCCCCGAGACCGTCGCCGTCAGGCGCACTCCGCCCGCGTTCACCTGGGGCGGCATCTTCTGCGACCGCGAGGCGGCCAGGTTCCGCGTGGTGAGCCGGGCCGCGGCGGCCACGCTGAAACTGGCCCTGCCGCCGGACGCGGCCCGGCTGCTCGCCTCCCAGCAGCTCGCCCAGGACACGTTCGTGCTGTGGGACCTCGTCCACGACCGCACCCACAGCCACGGCGACCTCCCGTTCGACCCCTTCATGATCAAGCAGCGGATGCCGTACTGGCTGTACTCGCTGGAGGAGCTGCGCTGCGACCTGACCGCGTTCGGCGAGGCGGTGAAGCTGGAGGCGGACGGCGTTCCGCAGGCCAGATACGTCCAGTACGCGATCCTGTTCGACCGGCTGTTCCGCTTCCCGATCACCGGTGACCGGGTGCGCAACTACGACGGGCTCGGCGGGCAGCTGCTGTTCGCCTACCTGCACAGGAACGACATCGTCCGGTGGACGGACAACCGGCTCACGATCGACTGGGACCGGGTCGCCGGCGGCGTCGCCGACCTGCGCGGCGAGGTCGAGAAGCTCTACCGCGACGGCATCGACCGGGCCAAGCTCGCCCACTGGCTCGCCGCGCACCAGCTGGTGGCCGCCTATGTCGAGCCGCACCCCGCCTCGGTGTGGCACAAGGGAGTGGACGCGCTGCCGGTCGAGGGCTTCCCGAAGGCCGTCGTGGATGCCGTCCTCCCGGACGAGTTCCCCCTGAGCATGTTCTACGAGGCCCTGCGTCGTAAGCTCGCCGATGTCGTCGAGTCCACCAGGGGTATCCGGGCGTGAGCCGGTCCACCCGTACGAGCCGTACGCGAGAGAGTGAGTGAGCGATGAGCAGAGTGATCCTGGTCGCCGGCGCGGCCGGTCCGGCCGGGCAGGCCGTCGTCCGCCGGTTCGAGGAACTCGGTGACACCGTGATCGGCGTCGACCGCACGGGCGCCGACGGGTGCCTTCCGATCGACCTCCTCGACGAGCAGGCCGTACGCGATCTGGCGAAGCGGATCGGCGACGAGCACGGGCGGGTGGACGGCATCGTCCACCTCGTCGGAGGCTGGCGCGGGTCGAAGACCTTCGCCGAGACCTCCCTCGACGACTGGAACCTGCTGCACGACCTGCTCGTCCGCACGCTCCAGCATGTCTCGCTCGCGTTCGAGCCGCTGCTGCGCGCCAGCGACGACGGCCGGTTCGCGATCGTCTCGGCCAAGGCGGCACAGGCGCCCACCCAGGGCAACGCGGCGTACGCGACGGCGAAGGCGGCGGCGGAGGCGTGGACGCTCGCGCTCGCCGACGCCCTGAAGGGCACGGCGTCGGCGGCGACGATCCTGGTGGTGATGGCCCTGGTCACCGAGGCCATGCGGGCGGCCAACCCGGATCGGCCGTACAAGGGGTACACCGACGTCGCTACCCTGGCGAAGGCCGTTTCGGACCTGTGGGAGCGTCGCCCAGAGGACGTCAACGGGCAGCGGATCGACCTCACGGCCGTCTGAGTACGCCGTCTGAGTACGCCTGAGGAAATGTGAGAGGACAGGGGGAGCTTTCGTGACCACGGATGCCGTTCGGCGGCACGATCCCGAGATCAAGACGTTCGCGAGCGACAACTACGCGGGCGTGCATCCCGAGATCCTGGAGGCCATCGCTCTCGCCAACGGCGGTCACCAGGTCTCCTACGGCGACGACGTCTACACGGAGGCGACGCGGGAGATCTTCCGCGGGCACTTCGGCGAGCAGGCGGACGTGTGGCCGGTCTTCAACGGCACCGCGGCCAACGTCATCTCGCTGCGCTCGATGTGCTCCCCCTGGGAGGCCGTGGTGTGCGCGGAGACCGCGCACATCAACACCGACGAGGGCGGCGCGCCCGAGGTCACCGGCGGGCTGAAGCTGCTTCCCGTGCCGACCCCGGACGGCAAGCTCACGCCCGAGCTGATCGACCGCCAGGCGTGGGGGTTCGGCGACGTGCACCGGGCGCAGCCGCGGGTGGTCTCGATCTCCAACACCACCGAGCTGGGCACGCTCTACACGCCCGGCGAGATCAAGGCGATCTGCGACCACGCCCACGAGCTCGGCATGCTGGTCCACCTGGACGGCTCGCGCGTCACCAACGCGGCGGCCGCCCTGGACGTGCCGCTGCGCGCGATCACGACCGACGCCGGCGTGGACGTGCTCTCGTTCGGCGGCACCAAGATCGGCCTGCTGCTGGGAGAGGCCGTGGTCGCGCTCAACCCCACCGCCGTCGCCGGCCTGCCGTACCTCCGGAAGACGAGCATGCAGCTCGCCTCCAAGATGAGGTTCGTCTCGGTCCAGTTCGAGGCGCTCCTCGGCGGCGACCTGTGGCTGCGCAGCGCCCGCCAGGCCAACGCGATGGCGGCCCGGTTGGCGCACGCGGTCCGGGACATCCCCGGCGTGGAGGTTCCGCGGCCGGTCGAGGCGAACGCGGTGTTCGCGATCCTGCCCGCCGACGCGGCCGACCGGCTGCGCAAGCGCTTCCGGTTCTACAACTGGAACGAGCAGATCGGCGGCGGCCGGGTCGAGGTCCGCTGGATGTGCGCCTTCGACACGACGGAGGCGGACGTCGACGCCTTCGCGGCCACTCTCGCCGCCGAGATGCACGCCTGAGCGTGTCCCGACACCCGGGCCGCTCGTGAGAGATCCGGAGACCGGCCACAAGCTCTGCGCCCGCAGGCTCAGAGCTTGTGGCCGGTCTCTTTCTCGAAGGCCGTGAGCTGCTGTTCGAGCGCCTTCATCAGTTCGAAGACCTGGGCCGGTGGAAGCCGGATCCGGCTGACGATCCGCGTCGGCACGCTGACGTACGGCGTGCCCGACTGCGGGTCGTCCGCGAGAGCCGGTGGCCGGGTGATCACCGCGAAATCCAGGATGAACCCGTCACGGGTATGCCAGACCGAGGCGAAGTTGGCGTACTGCCCCGCTTCGACCTCGGCCGAGATGCTCACCTCGAGGCGGCTCTCCGGCTCTTCAATCAATGTTCGACTCTCCTCCGGACACTTCCCCTCATGTTGCCCTGGCGAGCGCGATTCCGCGCGTTATGACACGACTCGATTCCCAGAGGTCGATTCATCGCGTACCGGCGGACGATCGAGGGTGACTGAGGGTGACTGAGGGTGACTGAGGGGGCGGCTCAGGGAGTCAGGATCGACGGGAGCGGCTGCGCGCCGCGCGCGCGGAGGAAGTCCTTCATCAGCGTGATCTCGGCGGTCTGGCCGTCGACGATGTGCTGGGCCAGTTCCCGGACCTCGGTGCGGTCCGACAGCCGCACGACGCCCCTGGCCATGTCCACGCCGCCCTCGTGGTGACGGATCATGAGCTGGAGGAAGAGGATCTCCGCGTCCCGCCCCTTGGCCGCGCGCAACCGGTCCATCTCCTCGGGCGAGGCCATCCCCGGCATCGCGCCCTGCGCCCCGCTCACGGCCGCGCTCTGGGCCGTGGCGCCATGGCCGTGGCCCGCCATCCACGCCATCGGCGGGCGGTCCGACGCCTGGTCGAGGCCCCACTGCTGGAGCCAGCCCATGAAAATTCCACGCTGGGTGGACTGCGTGGTGATGATGTCGTAGGCCAGGTTCCTGATCGGGCCGTCCGTGCTCACGTCCCGAACGGCGAAGGCCATCTCGACCGCCTGCGCGTGGTGGGTGGACATGTCCCTGGCGAATCCGGCCTCCGGGGACGTGTCGCCCGGGGCCCCCGACCCGCCCATCAGCAGCAGGAGCGCGGCCGCCGCCGCCACGAGGGCGATCAGCACCACCAGGAAGGCGTTCCTGCGGGGCCGCGCCGCCATGCCGGCCGCGGGATCGGCGGCCGGTTCCGCGGCAGGGGGAACGGTCTCGGTGCTCATCGCTCCACAGGCTACTCGGCGCGACGGGGCGGCGCGGCCTCATGATCGGGGCGTCGCGCGGGGCGGCGACCGCTCCGGCCAACCCACTATTCTCCATACGCAATGCGGGGAGTTTGGTGACCAGTCGCTGGAGGACCGATGAGCAAGGAAAAGGCGCAGGCGCGGCGCGAGCACCTCGCCCGCATGCGTGCGGAGCAGAAGCGCAAGGAGCGGCGCTCCGCGCTGCTGATGTGGGGGATCGGCGGTCTCGTCGTCATCGTGCTCGTCGGCCTCGTCGGGTTCTACGTCATCAACGACCAGGCGCAGAAGTCGCTGACCGGTGTGAAGACCTTCGCCTACAAGGGGTCGGAGCACACCTGGGAGAAGGTCGCCTACACCGAGGCCCCGCCGGCCGGAGGCCCGCACAACTACTACTGGCAGAACTGCGGCATCTACGATCAGCCGATCCACAACGAGCACGGCGTGCACTCCCTTGAGCACGGCGCCGTGTGGATCACCTATCGGCCCGGCCTGCCGCAGGGCGACGTGGACACGCTCAAGTCCCTCGCGTCGAGCGACTTCATGCTCCTCAGCCCGTACGAGGGGCTGAAGAGCGACGTCGTGGTGAGCTCGTGGAACCACCAGCTCGCCCTCAACGGTGCCGACGACCCCCGCCTCCCGGCGTACATCAAGAAGTACAAGCAGAACCCGACCTACACCCCCGAGTTCGGTGCCGCCTGTGACCGGGGCATCGGCACCACGTCGGCCCAGCAGGCGCTCCCGGCGCCCGACCCCTCGGTCGGCCCGGCCACCGAGCCGTCCGCCGCGCCGTCCACCATGCCGTCCGCCGCGCCGTCCACCATGCCGTCCACCGAGCCGTCCGCCGCTCCGAGCCCGGCCGCTTCCTGAACCGTCACGCGAGCGCCTGCTCC
This sequence comes from Microtetraspora glauca, assembly GCF_040656155.1. Classification (NCBI taxonomy): domain Bacteria; kingdom Bacillati; phylum Actinomycetota; class Actinomycetes; order Streptosporangiales; family Streptosporangiaceae; genus Microtetraspora; species Microtetraspora glauca. The sequence continues at coordinate 77,650 of NZ_JBFALK010000027.1, read as the reverse complement.
AGGGGCACCGCCTCCAGCCCGTGCGCCTCGGCCACGGGCCGGCTGGTCAGGTGCCCCTCGTGGGCGTTGAGCCCCTTGGCGAGCGCGGGATCGGCCATCAGCGCGTCACGCCAGCCGAGGTCCGCGATCGCCAGCGCGTACGGCACCGTCGCGTTGGTCAGGGCGAACGTCGAGGTGTGCGGCACCGCGCCCGGCATGTTGGTGACGCAGTAGAACACCGAGTCGTGCACGCGGTAGACGGGGTTCGCGTGCGTCGTCGGCCGTGAGTCCTCGAAGCAGCCGCCCTGGTCGATCGAGATGTCGACCAGGACGGAACCGCTCTTCATCCTGGAGACCAGGTCGTTGGTGACCAGCGTGGGCGCCTTGGCCCCCGGCACCAGCACCGCGCCGATCACCAGGTCCGCGTCCAGCACCGCCCGCTCGATCTCGTACGCGTTGGACGCCACGGTCTGGCAGTGCCCCTGGTAGATGACGTCGGCCTGGCGGAGCCGGTCGATGTCGAGGTCCAGCAGGAGCACCTCGGCCTGCATTCCGAGGGCGATCACCGCGGCGTTCATGCCGGAGACGCCCGCGCCGATCACCACCACCTTGGCCGCGTAGACGCCGGAGACGCCGCCCATCAGCACCCCGCGTCCTCCGCCCTGCCGCATCAGGTGGTACGCGCCGACCTGGGGGGCGAGCCGGCCCGCGACCTCGGACATGGGGGCGAGCAGCGGCAGCGCCCCCGTCGCCGTCTGGACGGTCTCGTACGCGATGGCGGTGACGCCCGAGTTCAGCACGGCCCGGGTGCACGGCTCCGACGCGGCCAGATGCAGGTAGGTGAAGAGGACCTGCCCCTTGCGCATCCAGTGGTACTCCTGGGGGACCGGCTCCTTGACCTTGAGTACGAGCTCGGCGCGGGACCAGACCTCCTCGCCCGACTCCAGGATCTCCGCGCCCGCCCCGATGAAGTCGTCGTCGGTGATGGCGGATCCGACACCGGCCCCCCTTTCGACGAGGACCTCGTGGCCGTGCCGTACCAGCTCGTGGGCGCCGGCGGGGGTGAGGGCGACACGGTATTCGTGGCTCTTGATCTCGCGCGGAACTCCGACCTTCATGCCTTCACTGTCCGTGCCGTGGAACCGTAGCGGCAGGTCACCCGACGCAACCGATTGCATATCGTTCGTCACAAATTGTGGTGAATGTGTATTCGTGAAATATCGCTGATCATCCGATTACCTCGCCATGGCATAGCTCGATAGGCTCTGCGACGATGTCAGGGATCGAGGTCGGGATGCAGAACACGCCGGTTCCAGGTGACCAGGGGCCCGATCACAGGCCGGACGGTCCGCAAGCCCCGTCGGGAGCCCCCTCAGCGGCCCCATCGCCGGCTCCGCCGGCGCCAGGGCCAGGTGCCGCACCGGGCTCCGCTCCGGCCGGCACGCCGGGCTCGCCGGGTATGCCGGGTACGGCCCAGCAGGGTCCCGCGCAGGCGACCCGCGGGACCACGATCGTCCTCGCCGTCGCCCTCGTTCTCGTCGTCGTCATGACCGGTGTGCTCGGCGCGGTCGCCGTCCTGATGACCCGCAACCAGGACACGCCCCCGCTGTCCCGTACGGCGCCGCGCACCCTGCAGACGTCGATCCACTTCGCGCCGGTCACCGGGGTCCGCCAGGGGCCGTGCACGGGGACCGACGCGGTGCCCGACGACGCGGGGACCACCTGTTACCAGCTCGATCCGGGGGTCACGGTCACCACCGTCCAGAAGATCGAGCCGGTGGCGGAGCAGAACGGCACGTACTCCATCCGCGTGGTGCTCTCGCCCGCCACCCGCGAGCAGGTCGCCGAGCTGACCCGGGAGACGGTGAAGCAGCAGCTCGCCATCGTCGTGGGGGAGAAGGTGGTCGCCGCGCCGCGCGTCGCCCAGGAGATCACCCAGGACAGCCTCAGCATCGCGGGTTTCACGAAGGCCGACGCGGACGCCCTGATCGCCCGTCTCCTCGGCAGCGGCGCGGGAGACACCGGCACGGGCACCACCGGTGACACCGGCGGCGCGGGAGACACGACCGGGGGCACCGGCGACACGACCGGCGGCACCGGGGGGCCGAACCCGCAGCAGTCCACAGCCGGGACCCAACCGCCCGCCCCCACCGGAGCCGCCACGGGCGCCGACACCGGCACCACGACGGGCAACACGACCGGCGACACCACCGGGGCGACGCAGGCCCATGTCACCCAGGGCGGCCAGTCGAGGGAGCCCGGACGCTACGCGACCTGCAAGGAGGCCCGTGCGGCCGGCTACGGGCCGTACACCAAGGGCGTCCACAAGGAGTACGCCTGGTACGTCGACGCCAACAACGACGGCGTCGCCTGCAACTCGCCCGACCTCTGACCTCCTTCGTGGGGCGCGGCCCGGGAGCTCACCACCGCGCCGAGGACGGCCGGATCGGACGAAACGGTCCAGATGCCGCCGATCAGCTCGCGCGGCCGAACGCGATGTCGTCGGGGCGGATCGGGACGCGGGGCAGCTCGAGCCCCGTCGCCGCCCGTACGGCCGCCGCCACCGCGGGCGTGGACGACAGCGTGGGCGGCTCCCCGGCCCCGCGCAGGCCGTACGGCGCGTGGGGGTCGGGGTTCTCCAGGATCGACAGCCGCATCGGCGGCATGTCCAGGATGGTCGGGATCAGGTAGTCGGTGAACGACGGGTTCGTCACCTTTCCATCGCGCACCTGGATCTCCTCCATCAGGGCGAGGCCGAGACCCTGCGCCGAGCCGCCGTGGATCTGGCCCTCCAGGGCGAGCGGGTTCAGGATCCGCCCGACGTCCTGCACGGCGGCGAGTTCGACGACCTTGACCAGACCGAGGTCCACGTCCACGTCCACGACCGCCCGGTGGACGCACAGCGCGAGCTGGGTGTGCGAGTCGCCCTGACCGGTGACCGGGTCCATGGGGAACGTCGGCCGGTGGCGGTACTCCCGCGTCTCCTCGACGGGCCCGAACCGGTCGAGCAACTCCTCAAGGGAGAACCCGGGGTTGGCGGCGCCGAGCTCGTCCAGGCGTTCCCGTACGGCCGCGCACGCGGTCTTGACCGCGCCGCCGGTGACGTAGGACTGGCGGGACGCGGACGACGAGCCCGCGGAGCCGACGGAGGTGTCCGCGGGGGCCACGGTGACCCGGTCGACGCCGAGCTCGGTGCGCGCGATCTGCGCCTGGACCGCGACGAGGCCCTGCCCCACCTCGGCCGCCGCCGTGTGCACGAGCACGTGCGGCTCGCCGCCGAGGAGCTCGATCCGGACCCGGGCGGTCGAGTAGTCGTCGAAGCCCTCAGAGAAGCAGATGTTCTTGATGCCGACGCCGTACCCGACGCCGCGCCGTACGCCCTCGCCGTGGGTGGTCTGGGCGACGCCGCCCGGCAACGACCGCAGGTCCGCGGGCCCGGGGAGCGGCCCGGGGAGCGGCCCGGGAAGTGGCCCGGGAAGTGGCATCGCCTCCAGCTCGCGGAGCATGGAGGCGAGCGGCGCCGGGGTGTCGATGAGCTGACCGGTGGCCAGTCGCGACCCCTGCGCGACGGCGTTGCGCACCCGGATCTCGACGGGGGACAGGCCGCAGGCCTCCGCGAGCCGGTCCATCTGCGACTCGTAGGCGTAGCACGCCTGGACCGCGCCGAAGCCGCGCATGGCGCCGCACGGCGGGTTGTTGGTGTACGTGCCGTACGCGTCGATCGACACGTTCGCCACCTCGTACGGCCCGACGCCGAGGGAGGCGGCGTTGCCGACGACGGCGGGCGAGGACGAGCAGTAGGCGCCGCCGTCGAGCAGGATCTCGGCCCGGACGTAGACGAGCCTCCCGTCGGCGGTCGCTCCGTGCTCGTAGCGCATCCACGCGGGATGCCGGTGGACGTGCCCGAAGAACGACTCCTCACGGCCATAGACGATCTTCACGGGGCGGCCGGTGCGCAGGGCCAGCATCGACGCGTGGATCTGCATCGACAGGTCCTCGCGGGCGCCGAAGGCGCCGCCGACGCCCGCCAGCGTGAGCCGTACCTTCTCCTTCGGCAGGCCGAGGCACGGCGCGACCTGGTCCTGGTCCACGTGCAGCCACTGGGTGGCGACGAAGAGGTCCACGCCGCCGTCGTCCGCCGGTACGGCGAGGCCGGACTCGGGGCCGAGGAACGCCTGGTCCTGCATGCCGACCTCGTACTCGCCGGTGACGACCACCTCGGCCCCGGCTCCGTCGCTCGTGCGGGCCTCCGGCCCGGCCGATCCCACCCTCACCGGCTGGTGCCGCACGATGTTGCCTCCGGGGTGCACCGGGGGACAGGACGGGTCGAAGGCCGCCCGGCGGGGATCCACGACGGCCTCGCGGACCTCGTACTCGACGACGACGGCGGCGGCCGCCCTGCGAGCCGTCTCGGGGTGGTCGGCCGCCACGACGGCCACCGGCTCGCCCTGGTAGCGCACCTGGTCCACGGCCAGCACCGGCTGGTCCTTGTGCTCCAGGCCGTAGAACTTCTCGCCGGGCACGTCCTCGTGGGTCAGTACCGCGAACACGCCCGGCATGGCGAGGGCCGGCCCGACGTCGATCGAGCGGATCCACGCCGACGGGTGCGGGCTGCGCAGTGTCGCGCCCCACAGCATGCCGTCCAGCCACAGGTCGGAGGCGTAGGCGAACTCGCCGGTCACCTTCAGCGTTCCGTCGGGGCGTGGGGCGCTCGCGCCGACGCCCATGCTGGTGCGGGTCTCGGTCTGCAACGGTCGCTCCCCACTTCCGGCCTGCCTTCACGCCGCCGCCGACCTGGCCGTACCCGCCGGGCCCGGGGCGTACCGGCAGTACATCAGCCCAGGTCACGGGGGCCAATTGCCGTCGTGATGAAACGCTGTGACCCCAGGGGATGCTAATTGTAGATTTCTCCAAATAATCTGATTCGCATGCTTCTGCGGGATCTGCTGGCCGTCGAGGAACTCCGGCTCGCCCTGCTGGCCGGAGCCGGCGGCGTGGACCGCGAGATCGGCGGCGTGCTGGTCACCGACCTGCCCGATCCCGGACGCTACGTCTCCGCGGGGGACCTGGTGCTCACCGGGTTGATGTGGCGCCGGGATCCCGCCGACTCCCGGGCGTTCGCCGACGCGCTCGTCACGGCCGGTGTGGTCGCGCTCGGTGCGGGGGACGCCCGCCTCGGCATGGTGCCCGACGACCTGGTCGCGGCGTGCGAGGAACGGGGCCTGCCCCTCTTCGCGGTACCCGTCGAGGTCTCGTTCGGCGCGATCGCCGACCTCGTGAACCGGCGGCTGGCCGGGGCCCGCGCGGGGGACCTGCGCAGCGTGCTCGGCAGCCGCCGCAGGATCGTCGCCGCGGTGGCCGAGGGCGCGGGCCTCGGCCGGCTCTTCGCGCTCATGGCGAGCGAGCTCGGGGTCACCGGCGCGGTGCTGTCCGCAGCCGGTTCCGTCATCGCGGGAGACCTGCCCGAGGAGCAGGCCGTACGGCTGGCGGGCGAATACCTGCGCGCCATCCGCCTTCCCCGGGTGGTCAGGGCGGGCGGGGACGCCGGGCCGTTCACCCTCTTCGCGGTGGACCGCGCACACCGGGCGGCGGGCTGGGTGCTCGCCTGCCGGGGCGAGCTCGACGTCGAGATCGGGTACGAGCTCGCCTCGTGCGTCGCCATGGAGCGCGCCCGCATGGAGGAGGGGCGCCGCGTCGAACGACGGCTGGCCGAGGAGCTCATCGGCCTGGCCACGTCGGGCCGCGCGGACCTGGCCGAGCTCTCCGCCAGGCTCAGGACCTGCGGGATCGACGCGGCGGAGCCGTACGCCGTGGTCGCCGCGACGGTGACGCGGCCGGGCGCGGCGGACGGTCCCGACCCGGCGACGCTGGGCGGCCAGGTCGTCGAGGAGGTGCTCGGCCGGCGGGCGGTGGCCGCGGCCGGGGCGGACGGCGCGGTCGCGCTGGTGCCGCTGCGGGATCACGGTACGGCGGCCGCGCTGGCGGCCGAGGTCGGGGAACGGGTGGCGGTGATCGCCGCGGGGCTTCCGCGGGTTCGCGTGTCCGTGGGGGTGAGCGCCGGGCTGGCCGGGGCCCCGGCGATCCGCGGCGGCACCGAGGAGGCGGGGTACGCGAGGCGGATGGCGGAGATGCGCGGAGGCGGCGTCGTCACCAGCGACGAGATCTACACGCACGCGCTGTTGCTGGCGACGGTGCCGGACGGGGTGCGCAGGTCGTTCGCGAGCCGGTTACTCGACCCGCTCTTCGACTACGACCGGCGCCACCAGGCGGAGCTGGTGCTGACCCTCGGCACTTTCCTCGACTGCGCGGGCTCGTGGAACGGGTGCGCGGAACGGCTGCACGTCCACGTCAACACGGTGCGCTATCGAATCCGCCGCATCGAGGAGCTGACCGGTAAGGATCTCTCCTCGATGGCGGATCGGGTCGATCTCTTCCTTGCGTTGCGGGCGGGATGACGTCGGTCGCCGGACAGTGTCGTGGACCCGATGGATGTGGAGGCTAGATAACGACTCAGCAGCACCAGTCGGCCATCACGTACTTGGGGGAAGACGTGTCCGCACTGGCGGCCGTAGCATTTGCCCCGACAACCACACCGGTTGAGAAGAGAACGGCCAGGACAGAGACGATGAGTCGGCGGCGCATGAGCAGCTCCTGTCGGGAAATCGTCTGATTTAACACCATTCTTGCAGGGGGAGCCCGTGACCAGTCAAGATCTAGTAGGCCAGCGCATCAAGATGATCCGCCGCCAACGTGGTCTTTCTCAGGCTCAACTGGCGCATCCGGAGCTCTCGGACAGCTACGTCTCCCTTATTGAGAGCGGCAAGCGGACGCCCACTCCGGCCGTTTTGGAACTGCTCTCACAGAAGCTCGATTGCTCGCTCACTTATCTGATCAATGGCGTGACCGCCGAGCAGATGGAGGAGCTCGAACTCGGCCTGCGCTTCGCCCGGCTCGCCCTGGACAACGGTGAGGTCGAGGAGGCCAGGCGCCGCTTCGGCGAGCTGCTGGCCGACCGGAGCCTGGTCGGCCTCTCCCAGCTGCACCAGGACGCCGAGTTCGGCTACGCGCTCGCCACCGAGGCGTGCGGCCACCTCGGTGAGGCCGTCACGATCCTGAACGGCCTCCTCGAGACCGAGGCCGGGGCGATGCCCGAGGACCGCCGGGTGGCGATCGCCGTCGCGCTGTGCCGGTGCTACCGCGAGAAGGGCGATCTCGGGCTGGCCGTCCAGGTGGGCGAGACGATGCTCAAGGACATGAACCGCGCCACCTGGACCGACGACCTGATCGAGCTCGCCGCGACCCTGCTCGCCGCGTACGGCGTGCGCGGCGACCTGCTGCGCGCCAGCCAGTTCGCGAACGAGCTGCTGGCCGCCGCCGACCTGCTCGGCACGCCCCGCGCGACGGTCGCCGCGAACTGGAACGCGGCAAGGATCGCCGAGCTCACCGGGCGCGGCGAGGAGTCCCTCGCGCTCGCGGAGCGCGCGCTCGCCGTACAGGGTGAGACCGGCGACTCGCGCAACCTCGCCCGGCTCCGCCTGGCGTACGCCATCCTGCTGCTCCGGGTCCGCCCTGACGACCTCGAGACCGCCCGTGACCTGATGGAGCGGACCCACAGGGAGCTCGGCGAGTCGGCGGCGAGCAAGGCGGACATCGCCCGCTGCTCCGTGTTCCTGGCCCGCACCGAGCTGGCGCTGCGCCACCCGGAGCAGGCCGCCGAGCACGCCCAGGCCGCGAAGGACCTGCTGGAGGAGCCCCTGCGTGAGCTTCGGGCCGAGGCGCACCTCGTGCTCGGCCAGGCGTACGAGCAGCTCGGCAGGCACGACGAGGCGGCGGCCGAGCTCGCCGCGGCGGGCGAGTGGCTGGAGCGGTCGCCCAAGGTCAGGATGGCGGCGCAGGGCTGGCTGGAGGCGGCCGAGGCGTTCCAGCGCATCGAGGACCACTCCGCCGGCGCCGTCGCCTACCAGCGCGCGCTCGCCTGCGTCGGCCTGTAGCCTCTCCGGCCGCTAGGGCCGGTACGTCCTCCGGCCTCCGGGGTGTCGATCGCGTCGATCGCGTCGATCGCGTCGATCCGGAGGCCGCGAGGCCGGTGCCGTGGGGATTCCGGGCCGTGCGGGACGCCGGGGACGCTGGGGACGTGGCGTTACGCGAGTGTCCCGTCTCTGTGGGTGACGCGGGGTAAGGACCGGACCCACGCGTCGGTAGCCTTGGAGCTGCCATGAGAAAATCCCCGCTTGCGGCCCTGATCGCGTTCGTCGCGACTCTCTTGCTGGGCACGGCTCTCGCCATGCCCGCGCTGGCCCACACCTCGCTCAAGAGCAGTGACCCGAAGGAGAACGCCCGGGTCGACGGCCTCACGAAGGTGAGCCTGGTCTTCACGGAATCGGTCCGCTTCCCGGTCGTGCTGGTGCGCGGCTCGGACGGCAAGAAATATGAGACCGGCGACCCGACTCTCGACGGACCCAAGGTGACCCAGGCCGTCGCCGACTCGCTGCCCGCCGGCGCGTACACCGTGGCCTGGCGGGTGGTGTCCAGCGACGGCCATCCCATTGAAGGGGAGATCCCGTTCACCGTGGTCGCCTCCGAGGCGGCGCGGGCCACCCCGGACACCGGTGCGACGCCCACGGCGTCGGCCCCCACCCCCGGCATCGAACCGAGCGTCCAGCCGAGCGTGGAGCCGAGCGTCGAACCGACGGCCGGGCCGACCTTCGTACAGGCGGGTGACGACCAGGCACAGGACGCACAGGACGAGGGCGGCCAGGGCGCCGTCCCCGCCTGGGTATGGATCGCGGTCTTCGGAGTGGCAGGCGTCGGCATCGGAATGGCGCTCAGCATGCGGAAGAAGCCGTGAGCCGGACCGCGCGCCTGGCGGTCGCCGCGATCTGCGCGGCGGCCGTCGCGTTGGTGATCGGGATGGTCGCCGGTGGCGCGGCGACCCCCCGGATCATCCCCGGACTGCCCGACGAGGGCACGCTCACCCGATGGATGCTCCCGCTGTCCAAGCTCGCCATGGACGGCGCCGGGCTCCTCACCGTCGGCCTGCTGCTGATGAGCGCGGCGTTCCTGCCCAGTGACAAGGGCCTGCTCGGCAAGCCCGCCCAGGACTACGTCAAGGCCGCCTCGTGGTCGGCGTGCGTCTGGGCGGTCGCGGCCGCGTCCACGCTGGTCTTCAGCCTGTCGGAGACGCTCGGCATGCCGGTCGGGGACGTCCTCGGCGGCAACGAGCTGACCAGCTACGCCAGCCAGGTCCCGCAGGGCATCGCGCTCACCCTCGTCGTGCTCTTCGCGGTCGCCGTCGCCCTGTTCGCGCGCGGCGCGATCACGGTCGGCTCGGCCGCGGGGCTGCTGGTGTTCGCGCTGGCCACACTGCTGCCGCCCGCGCTGACCGGGCACTCCTCCTCGTCGCCCAACCACGGGCTCGCCACCACGTCGGTGGCCTTCCACGTGCTCTTCCTGGCGCTGTGGGTGGGCGGGCTCGGCATGCTGTGCGTGCACTCCTTCCGCGACGGCACCCGGCTCGACGTCGCCGCCTCCCGGTTCTCCCGGATGGCGCTGTGGTGCTTCGTCGGGGTCGGCGTCTCCGGCGTGGCGAGCGTCCTCGCCCGGCTGGCCTCCGTCGAGGCGCTGTTCACCACGCCGTACGGCCTGCTGCTGGTGGCCAAGATGGCGGCGTTCGTCGCCCTCGGCGTGATCGGCTGGTGGCACCGCCGCCGCACCGTTCCCGCGCTGACCGCGGGGCAGCCAGGATCGTTCTTGCGGCTGGCACTCGGCGAGATCCTGCTGATGGCCGCGACGACCGGTGTCGCCGTCGCCCTCGCCCGCACCGCCCCGCCGGAGATCAAGGGCCCGATCGACCGCGCCTACGAGCTGCTCGGCTACATCGTGCCGCCCCCGATCTCGCTGGGCAACCTGGTGACGCTGTGGTGGTTCGACCTGTTCTTCGCCGCGGTCGCCGCCGCGCTCGCCGGCCTCTACGCGGCCGGTGTCGTACGGCTGGCCCGTCGCGGCGACTCGTGGCCGCACGGCCGGACGGCCTCCTGGTTCCTCGGCGTCGTCATCCTGGTCCTGGCCACGCAGAGCGGCATCGCGAAGTACGCGCCGGTCCTGTTCAGCGTCCACATGGCCGAGCACATGGTGCTCGCCATGCTGGTGCCGATCCTGCTGGTGCTCGGCGCCCCCGTCACGCTCGCGCTGCGCGCGCTGAAGCCCGCCGTACGGCGCGGCGACCGCGGCCCGCGCGAGTGGATCACCGTGATCCTGCACAGCCGGTACGTCAAGTTCGTCGCCCACCCGGCCATCGCGACCGCGATCTTCATCGTGTCGACGTACGCGCTGTACTTCACCCCGTTGTTCGCCTCCGCGATGCAGGAACACCTGGGGCACATCGCGATGACGGTGCACTTCCTGGTCAGCGGCTGCCTGTTCTTCTGGGTGATCATCGGCGTGGACCCCGGGCCGCACCGGCTGCCCCATGTCGGGCGACTGCTGCTGCTGTTCATCACCATGCCGTTCCACGCGTTCTTCGGCATCGCGCTGATGAGCATGGGCACGGTCCTCGCCGCCGACTGGTACAACCAGCTCGGCCGCACCTGGGGCGCGTCGTCGGTGTCCGACCAGCAGACCGGCGGGGCGATCGCCTGGGGTTTCGGTGAGATCCCCACCCTGATCGTGGTCATCGCCCTGGCGATCCAGTGGTGGCGTGCCGACGACCGGGTGGCCCGCAGGGCCGATCGCCGGGCCGACGAGCGGGCCGCGAAGACGGGCGGCACGGGCGACGCCGAGCTGGACGCCTACAACGACTACCTGGCCAAGCTGAACAAGCGCGACACCGCCCAGTGACCCGTCGTCGATCCGTCGTGCCGCCGCCGGGTCCGCCCTGTCGAGTCGGGTCGTTGACCCGTCCTCTGACGCCGCCCGCGGGTACGGTGGAAGCGCGTGACCTGCTCGGAGAACGGGCATAACCACGTGTGCGACCGGGCCGTGCCCCGGGCGGAGTCATGTGGTCGGTAAGCCCGTTCAGAGCTCGTGCCGTTGGCGTCCGCGTCGCCGTCCGCCGGGATGACGGCGCGGCGATTGAGGAGGGGCGGGTTGGCGGAGGAACTGCGGATCCGGTCGAACGGCGATCTGGCGTCGGCTCTGGAGGACTATCTCGCGGAGTGGTCCGGGCGTTCGGGCATCGCGGTCGAGATCTGGGCGCTGCCGGGCCAGGCGGTCTCGCGGCGCGTCGCTCAGGCGGTGTACGCCACCGTCGTCGAAGCCCTGGCGAACGTCGAGCGGCACAGCCACGCGCGGCTGGTCTCCGTCGCCGTCACCACGGGCAAGGCGGGCCTGCGGATGACCGTGAGCGACGACGGCGCCGGGTTCGCCGTGGACGAGGCGGCGCCGAACGCGGCGCGGGGGCTGACCGCCATGCGCGCCCACTTCGCCGGCGTCGGCGGCACACTGACGGTCAACAGCGTCCCCGGTGGCGGGACGACCGTCACCGGGGTGGTCCGCGCCGGCTGACCCGGCGGCCGGATGAGACCTAGGGCAGCGTGAGGATCTCGTGGCCTGAGTCGGTGACCAGGATGGTGTGCTCGAACTGGGCGGTCCGCTTGCGGTCCTTGGTCACGGCGGTCCACTGGTCCGGCCAGATCTCGTAGTCGATGGTCCCGAGCGTGAGCATGGGCTCGATCGTGAACGTCATGCCGGGCACGAGCGTGACCGCGAGCGAGGGATCGTCGTAGTGCGGGACGATCAGGCCCGAGTGGAACGACGTGCTGATGCCGTGGCCGGTGAAGTCGCGGACGACGCCGTAGCCGAATCGCTTCGCGTACGCCTCGATCACCCGGCCGACCACGTTGAGCTGGCGTCCGGGCACGACCGCCCTGATCGCGCGCATGGTGGCCTCGCGGGTGCGCTCGACCAGCAGCCTGGACTCCTCGTCCACGTCGCCGACGAGGAACGTCGCGTCGGTGTCGCCGTGGACGCCCCCGATGTACGCAGTGATGTCGACGTTGACGATGTCACCGTCGTTCAGCACGGTGTCGTCCGGGATGCCATGGCAGATCACCTCGTTGATGGAGGTGCACAGCGACTTGGGGTAGCCGCGATAGCCCAGGGTCGAGGGGTAGGCGCCGTGGTCGAGGAGGAACTCGTGACCGATCCGGTCCAGCTCGTCGGTGGTGACGCCGGGAGCGACGTGCCTGCCGACCTCCTCCAGCGCCTGGGCGGCTATCCGGCCGGCGACCCGCATTCTCTCGATCGTCTCGGGAGTCTGGACGTCGGTGGTGCCCTTCTTCGGGGCGGCCTTCCCCACGTACTCCGGGCGTTCGATGTGGGCGGGGACCTTACGCATGGGCGACACTCGCCCTGGCCGGAGGAGTGTTGTCATGCCGCCAAGTCTAGATGCGGTACGGAGGGGGAGGATTAGCCCCGTGAGCGATCAATGGTGGTTCTGCCTCAAGCACATGCGTGTCGAGCCGGACGAGGGTTGCCCCAACAAGGATCGTATGGGCCCGTACGCCACGGAGGCGGAGGCGGCGAACGCCCTCCAGACGGCCTCCGAGCGGAACGAGGTATGGCAGGCCAAGGATGAGGAATGGGACGACTAACGCCTTGACCTGAAATTGGGGGACATGCCCGCCGATGGCCTGCGAAGCTGGCCTGGGGCGGGAGGTGGTACATGGCGGAGCCCAAGGAGCCCGGAGCTCTGAGCGGTGTGGACGAGGGCGCGCGCCGCATGTCGGGCGCGGAGCGCCGCGTGGCGGCGCTGCTGGCCGCCGAAGGACACCAGGTCGTCGCCGTCGCCCCCGTCGACGGCCGGAGAACCGGTCACCGGCATCCGGCCGGCCGCGCCGACGCCCTCGTCGACGGACGGCCGACCGACTTCGTCGTGCTCACCGAAGGGGACACGGGTGTGGCGGTGACGATGGCGCTCAGCCGCGCCGCCCGCCACGCCGACCGCGCTGTGATCGACGCACGCGGTACCGGGCTCGGCCGGGCCGCCGCCGAGGCCGGGGTCCGCTGGTTCACCGCGGTCCCGCACAGCCACGTGCTCCGCGGCTGGCGGGTCGTCGGCGACGGTTACGACATCCGCTTCGACGCGGACCTCGACCCCGGCCCCGACCCCCGGACGGATGCCGGGCCCGTGCCGTCCGGCTCCCCGTCCCGCCCCACCGGGCGGCGGATCAGTCCGGGACGCGCGGCCCGCTGACCCGGTCCATGAGGCGGGCCAGGCGTTCGCGCAGGCCGAGCCGCCGGACGTCGCCCGCCGCGCTGCTCACCAGATGCTGGGCGCCGTCGAAGCTGAGCGGGCCCTCCAGGCGCGGTACGGCCAGCGAGTCGTGGGCGAGCGACTCCAGCGTGGGATCCCCGACGTCGAGCGCGAGGATCGTCGCGCCGGTCCGGCGCGCGTCGTCCACACGCTCCAGGAGTGGCACCGGAGCCCGCTCCTCCGCGACCACGAAGAGCGTCTCGCCGCGCCGGGCCTCGCGCAGCCGGTCCAGGCCGATCCGCAGATGGGCGGGCGCGTTCGCGGGCGGTGACCAGCGCAGCAGCGTCGGGGAGAGTTGGGGGAGTCCGGACAGCCGCGCCTCGTCGGACAGGTGGGCGGTCAGGTGCCATGGTTCGTCGTCGGGCGTCCCCACCAGGAGCAGACCTCCGGGAGAACGGGTCGCGCGCAGGGCCAGTCCCAGTTCCCGGGTGCGCTCCAGCCAGCCGGTCGAGGCGAGCACCTCGCGGAGAAGGCCTACCGAGTCAGCATCCACGAAGCCCATGGTGCCTGACAGGTTCGGACGCGGTCCGGTGAATCCCGATCTCGGCGCGGTGCTCCGCGCCGCCCCTGCCAGCGGAGAGCCGGAAGCGCCCTGGCATGATCTGCCTATGGCAGATCTGAATGACTTTCCGGACGTTGCGGGCCTCTCCATCGGGATCCTCGGAGGCACCGGTGACCAGGGCAAGGGCCTGGCGCGCAGGTTCGCCCTGGCCGGTCACACCGTACTGATCGGTTCCCGCAGCGCCGAGCGCGCGCGGGAGGCCGCAGAGAGCATCGGCGTACGCGGCGCCGAGAACGCCGCCGTCGCCGCCGAGGCGGACATCGTGATCGTGGCCGTGCCGTGGGACGGGCACAAGGCCACGCTGGAGTCGTTGCGCGGCGAGCTGGCCGGGAAGATCGTCGTCGACTGCGTGAACCCGCTCGGTTTCGACAAGCAGGGCGCGTACGCGCTTCCGGTCGAGGAGGGCAGCGCGGCCCAGCAGGCGGCGGCCGTACTGCCGGACAGCCGCGTCGTCGCGGCGTTCCACCACGTGTCCGCGGTCATCCTGCTCGACCCGGAGGTGGACGAGGTCGGACTGGACGTTCTCGTGCTCGGCGACGACAGGGAGGCCACGGACCTCGTGCAGGCGCTCGCGTCGCGCATCGCGGGCGTGCGGGGCGTCTACGGCGGCCGGCTGCGCAACGCGGGCCAGGTGGAGGCGCTGACCGCCAACCTGATCTCGATCAACCGCCGCTACAAGGCGCACGCGGGATTCCGGATCACCGACGTCTGACGGTCCCCGCGCACCCCGAGATCATCCCCCGGTGGCGGATCTGATCAGCCACGAGGCGACCGACTCGGGGTCGGTCAGCTGGTGCAGATGGCCGCCGGGAATGCGCTCGACCGGCCACCCGCGCTCGCTCGCCTCCTTCGCCGTCTCGGCGTACGGCGAGTCGAACCACAGGTACGCGCCGCGGACGTGGTCCCAGCGCGAGGGGACCGGGATGTCCAGCAGGTAGTAGTCGAGCGGCAGGCGGGGCTGCTCGGCCACGACCACGCGCCGTGTCGCCTCGTCGGGGAAGAGGTCCGCGACCACCTCGTCCGGCCACCAGTCCGTCCAGCGGGGCAGGATCCCCGCGTCGTCGGCGAGATCGCGCAGGAAGGCGGCCGGCTCGGGAGGCTCTCCCGGGACCGGACCCCTCCGAGGCGGGAGCGCGGCGTCGACGAACAGGCAGGCGGAGATCCGGCCGCGCAGCGCCTCCGCGATGAGCGGGACGAACCGTCCGGCGTTGCTGTGCGCGACGATCACCAGCGGGCCGTCCGGCGGGGCGGCGGCCGTCACCGCGTCGACCACGCGCGGCCAGTACGGCGCGGGCCCGGCGGTCACGTCGACGAGCGACGGCACCACGGCGGCATGGCCGCGTGCGCGCAGGACCTCGGCCACGGGGTTCCACGTCGCGGGGCCGAGGGAGGGGCTGTGGACGAGCATGAAGGTGTCCATGCCCGCCAGCATTCACAATCGCGGCCGGCCGGGACAGGGTGATCCTCTGAGCGCGTAACGGTTTCCCCGCACGCGGTGATGGCTCCCTGATCTGACATCGTTCGGGAAACCAGGTAATCCTTGTAGGTATGACCTCTTTGCGCCCCGAGACGCGAGCCGTCCACCTGCCCCGACCGGATCTGAACGGCAGTACGCCGATCACGATCCCCATCTATCAGACGTCGGGATTCGCGTTCGACAACCCCGCCGTCTTCGCCGACGGGATGGGTCGGCCGGACGGCGCCTTCGTCTACGGGCGGCTCTCGAACCCCACCGTGCGGGCGCTTGAGGAGGCCGTCGCCGGGCTGGAGGGCGGCCCGGGCGCCATCGCCACCGGTTCGGGGATGGGCGCCATCAACACGGTGCTGCTCGCGTTGCTGCGGCCGGGCGACCACGTGATAGCCCAGCGGGCCCTGTACGGAGGCACCGCCCACATGCTGGCCGATCTGACGGCGCGGTTCGGCATCGACGTGACCTACGTGCACGAGGCGGACCCCTCGGCGGTGCGCGACGCCGTACGGCCGGAGACGAAGCTGCTCTACCTGGAGACGATCGCCAATCCGATGACGCAGGTCGCGGACCTGCCCGGGATGGCTGCCGCCGCGCGCGCGGCGGGGTTGCTGACCGTCGTGGACAACACCTTCGCCTCGCCGATCCTGTGCCGGCCGATCGAGCACGGGGCCGACGTGGTGGTCCACTCCACCACGAAGTACCTCTCCGGCCACACGGACGTCCTGGGCGGCATCGCGGTCTTCGCCTCCGATGACCTGCACCGGAAGGTCTGGTCGTATGCGATCGAGCTCGGGGCCACGGCGGATCCGTTCGCCGCCTGGCTGACCCTGCGCGGGACGCAGACCCTGGCGCTGCGCATGGAGCGCCATTGCGCCAACACGCGCCTGCTGGCCACCCGGCTCGCCGAGCACCCCGCCGTGGCCGCGGTCCACTGGCCCGGCCTGCCCTCGCATCCCTCGTACGAGGTGGCCGCCAAGCTGCTGCCCGACTTCGGTGGCGTGTTCTCGTTCGACCTGACCGGCGGGCGGGCGGCCGGTGAGGCGTTCATGAGCTCCGTACGGCTCGCGCTGCTCGCGCCCTCGCTGGGCGGTGTCGAGACGCTGATCCTGCACCCCGCGACGACCTCGCACCGGTCGCTCGACGCGGCGGGGCTGGCCGCCGCCGGGATCGGCGAGGGGACGGTCCGGGTGTCCGTCGGCATCGAGCATCCCGAGGACCTGTGGGCCGACTTCGAGCAGGCGCTCGGCTGACGACCCGGATCAACCGGCCCCGATCACGACGGCCCCGATCACGGCGGCCCCGATCACGGCGGCCCCGGTCACGGCGTACGCGTGACCGGGGCCGCCGGGCGGTGGCGCCGGGAGATCAGTGGTAGCTGTGCTCCGGAGCGGGGAAGACGCCGGACACGACCTCGTCGGCGTACGCGCGGACGGCGCGGTCCATCTCGCCCGCGAGGTCGAAGTACTTCTTGACGAACTTGGCCGGGCGCGGCGTGAGCCCCATGAGGTCCTGCCAGACGAGGACCTGGGCGTCGGTGCCCGCCCCCGCGCCGATGCCGATCGTGGGAACGCTGAGTGACGCGGTCACCCGCTCGGCCAGATCGGCGGGTACGCACTCCAGGACCACGCCGAACGCCCCGGCGTGCTCCAGGGCCTTGGCGTCGGCCATCAGCTCGTCGCCCGACTGGCCGCGGCCCTGCACGCGGTACCCGCCGAAGACGTTCACCGACTGCGGGGTCAGGCCGATGTGGGCCATGACCGGGACGCCCGCCGAGACGAGCATCTCGACCTGGGACAGCACGCGACGGCCGCCCTCCAGCTTCACCGCGTGGGCTCCGGCCTCCTTCATGAAGCGGGCGGCCGTCTCCAGCGCCTGCTGCGGCGACGCTTGGTAGGACGCGAACGGCAGGTCGGCGATCACCATCGCGCGCTTGGAGCCGCGGACCACGGCGGCGGTGAGCGGGATGAGGTCGTCGACCGTCACCGGAAGGGTCGAGTCGTACCCGTAGACGACCATGGCGGCCGAGTCGCCGACCAGCATGACGGGAATCCCCGCCTCGTCGAACACCCTCGCCGTCATCGCGTCGTACGCGGTGACCATCGGCCACCTCTCATGACGCTCCTTGGCCGCGGCGAGATCGCGGACGGTCACCCTGCGTCCCGACGCGCCCCCGTAGAGCGCGGTGGACGCGGCGGATGCAGCGGAAACAGAGGACATGGCTACCTCCAGGTCTCGTGGCGCCCCTGTGGCGTCCCCGGACAGTCAGATCATCGCATGCGACCCGCAAATAGAACACCCGAGGGACTGGCCGTAATCCGGTGGAAACCATGTCGGTGGGGCACGGCACAATGCCATTCCGGAGGTAGACAACCAAATGGCACTCGAACCTTACCGGAGGGTTCTCGCCCTGCCGGGCGTCCCCGCGCTGCTGCTGGTCGGCATGCTCGCCAGGATCCCGATGACCGGCACGGGCATCACACTCACCCTGCACGTGGTCAACGGGCTGGGGCTGGGATTCCTACAGGCCGGATTGATCGGCGCGGCCAACCTCGTGGGAGGCGCGATCGGCGCGCCGCTCGCGGGACGTTTCGTCGACCGGCGCGGCCTGCGTCCGGTGTTCGCGGTGACCACCACCGTGCAGTTCGTCTTCTGGTGCTCGGCACCGTGGCTCCCGTACGAGGCGCTGCTTCCTGGCGCGCTCGTCGCGGGACTGTTCAACCAGCCCGTCTTCGGCGCGCTCAGGCAGTGCCTGGGAGCGATGGTCCCGGCGGAACGCCACCAGTCCGCGTTCGCCCTGGACTCGATGGCCGTCGAGGTGTCGTACATGGTCGGGCCCGCCCTGGCCGTGGCCATCTCGACCGGCTTCTCCAGCACGGTGACGATGTACGCGGTGGGCGTCGGCCTGGTGGGCACCGGCGTCGCCCTGTACGCGCTGAACCCGCCGACCAGCTCCCCGGGTGACGACGCCGCCGTGGCGGTGCCGCGGCGGAGGTGGCTCACGCCCGGCCTGCTCACGCTGTTCGGCGTCGCCTCGTCGCTCACGTTCGTGCTGACCACGACGGAGCTGTCGGTCGTCGCCATCCTCAAGACCGGCGAGGCCACGCGGTGGACCGGTCTGGTGCTCGGGCTGTGGTGCGGATACTCGCTGATCGGCGGATTCGTGTACGGCGGGCTCTCCCGCGGCTTCTCGCCGCTGCTCCTCACCGGGATCCTCTGCGCGTTCACCGCGCCCGTCGGGATCGTCGGCGGAGGTTGGTGGTGGCTCTGCCTGGCGCTGATCCCCGCCGGCCTGCTGTGCGCGCCCGCGATGTCCGCCACCGTGGCGGCGGTCAACGGGCGGGTGCCCGCGGGGGCGCGCGGCGAGGCGATGGGCCTGCACGGCACGGCGCTGCTGATCGGCGGCGCCTGCGCCGGACCGGCGGCCGGAGCCGTGGTCGACGCGCACGGTCCGGGCTGGGCGTTCGCGGCCTCGGGCGCGGTCGGGCTGGTGCTGGTCCTGATCGCCCTTCCGTTCTGGAACGAGGCCCGGCGGCCCGCGTCCGATCCCGTGACCGCGAGCGTCTGACCCGGCGCTCGGGGCCGCGCGGCCCCGAGCGCCGTCCGCATTATGAAACGCGACGGTTGCGTATCGAATATCGAACCGCTACGGTAGCGTTCCGAAACTCATGCGTATCGAAATTTGACTGGGGGACCCTTGGACGCGCATACCGGCCACCCACGCCGCTGGCAGATCCTCGGCGTGATGGTGTTCAGCCTGCTGGCCGTCGTGCTCGACAACACGATTCTCAACGTCGCGATCAAGACCATCGCCGACCCGGTGCACGGTCTGGGAGCCACCCAGAGCGAGCTGGAGTGGGCGATGAACTCCTACACGCTCGTCTTCGCGGGCCTGCTGTTCACCTTCGGCGTGCTCGGCGACAGGTACGGCCGCAAGAAGATGCTCCTCGTCGGCATGGTGATCTTCGGTCTCTCGTCGCTGGTCAGCGCGTACGCGCAGGACCCGACGCAGCTGATCCTGGCCAGGGCGCTGATGGGGCTCGGCGGCGCGGCCATCATGCCGGCCACGCTGGCGATCATCTCGAACGTCTTCCCGATCCACGAGCGGGGCAAGGCCATCGGCATCTGGGCGGGCGGCGTCGGCATCGCCGTCGCCATCGGGCCGATCACCGGCGGCCTGCTCCTCGAGCACTTCTGGTGGGGCTCGGTCTTCCTCGTCAACATCCCGATCGTGCTGGTCGGCCTGGCGCTGATCGCCACTCTCGTGCCGGACTCGAAGGACCCGGGCAAGACCGGTCTCGACCCGGTCGGCGTGCTGCTGTCGATCGTCGGTCTGGTGGCCCTGGTCTACGGCATCGTGCGGATCAGCGACCTCGGCACCTTCGCCGACACCTCGGTCATCGTCCCGTCGCTGATCGGCCTCGCCATCCTCGGCGTGTTCTTCTGGTACGAGCGGCGCATCGACCACCCGGCGTTCGACGTGCGCAACTTCAGGAACGCCGCCTTCTCCACCGCCATCGCGAGCGTCGGCCTGGTCTTCTTCGCGGCCATGGGCGTGATGTTCTTCATGGCCTTCTACTGGCAGATCGTCCGGGGTTACTCCCCGCTCCAGTCGGGCGCGCTGGTCCTGCCGTTCGCCGTGGCTCAGCTGATCTTCGCGCCGCGGAGCGCCAAGGTGGTCGACAAGTACGGCGCCAAGACGGTCGGCACGATCGGCATGATCGTGATCGCCGCCTGCCTCGCGGCCTACGCCCTCGTCGGCGTCGACACGCCGATCTGGATCCTGCTGGTGCTCACCTTCGTCCAGGGGTCGGCGATGGCCCACATCATGCCCCCGGCGACCACGGCCATCATGAACGCCCTGCCCCGGGAGAAGGCCGGTGTGGGTTCGTCCATGAGCAATGTCGTCCGGCAGGTCGGCGGCACGCTCGGCATCGCCATCCTCGGCGCGGTCCTGTCCGCGAGTTACCGGAACGGCATGGAGGGCGAGGTCACCGCGGTTCCGGAGCAGCTCCGCCACGTCGTGACCGAGTCGATCTCCGGTGCCGCCGGTGTGGCCGCGCGCCTGGGCGACCAGGGGGCCGGCCTGATGAGGGCGGCCAACGAGGCGTTCGTCTCGGGCATCCACTGGGCGGCGCTCGGCTCGGCCGCGGTCGCGCTCATCGGTGCCCTTCTGATGGCGCGCTGGATGCCCGGGAGGCCCGCCGCCGCGGTGGAGGCGCAGTCACCCGAGGTGGACAGGGAAGCGGCGGTAGTGTGAGCGCACGATGATGACGCGGCAGACGGCGGAAGGGGCGGCCCGTGCCGCGGGGCGCCCGCGCAGTGAGAAGGCGGAGAAGTCGATCATCGAGGCCACCCTCGAACTGATCGGCGAGGGCGTCGCGGTGTCCGAGCTGTCCATCGAGGGCATCGCGGCCAGGGCGGGCGTCGGCAAGACGACGATCTATCGCCGCTGGTCCAACAAGGAGGACCTCGTCGTCGACGCCCTGACGACGCTGAAACCGCCGATCCCGCCGTTGCGTGGGGACTCCGTCCGGGACGACCTGGTCGCCTACCTCTCGGTCATGAGGGACGAGGCCCGGCACACCCACACCCGCTGCATCATGAACATCGCGATGAGCGACTCGGAGCGGCACCCCCGCCTCGCCGCGCGGTTCGACGAGCTGGCCATCCAGCCGCGCCGCGCCGTCATGATGGAGGTGCTGCGGCGCGGCATCGAGCGCGGGGAGCTGCGCCCCGACCTCGACGTCGAGATGGCGATGGCCATTCTGAGCGGCGCGATGTTGTGGTACACCAAGTGGTCGCACCGGGCCACCGCCCTGCCCGACGACCTGGCCGAGCGGATCGTGGACGAGGCGCTGCGCGGCTTCCGTCCCCGCTGACCTCCCGCCGCCGGAGATTCGTCCGCCAATGGGAGCCACCGAGTCGGCTGATCAGGCGGACTCGGTGCCCGGTAGCCGCCGGTGAGCGAGCACGTTCGTCCGCTGAGCCCTCCTCCGTCCATGGGCGGAGGAGGGCTCAGGTCTGAGGTGAGACGTTCCATGCGGGAGAGACGGATCAGCGGGTCGTCTCGCGCCACCGGTTCGTGATCGGCAGCCGGCGGTCACGGCCGAAGTTCTTCGGCGTGATCTTCGGGCCGGGCGGATACTGGCGCCGCTTGTATTCCGCCAGGTCCACCAGCCGGATGATCCGGCTGACCAGCTCCGTGTCGTGGCCGGCGGCGACCAGCTCCTCCCGGCCCATGTCCTTCTCGACGTAGTCGTCCAGCAGCCGGTCGAGCACGTCGTACGGCGGGAGCGAGTCGGTGTCGCGCTGGTCGGGCCGCAGCTCGGCGCTCGGCTCCTTGGTGATGGAGTTCTCCGGGATGGGCGGCTCGCCCGTGCGGAGCCGGAAGAACTCGTCGTGGCCGTGGGCGTTGCGCCACTCCGACAACTTCCAGACCAGGGTCTTCGGCACGTCCTTGATGGGCGCGTAGCCGCCCGCCGAGTCACCGTAGAGCGTGGAGTATCCGGTGGCCAGCTCGCTCTTGTTGCCGGTGGTCAGCACCAGGTGGCCGTGCTCGTTCGACAGGCTCATCAGCAGCATGCCGCGCACCCGGGCCTGGAGGTTCTCGGCCGCGAGACCGTGCAGGTCGATCTCCTTCTCGAACGCGGCGACGATGTCGGCGATCGGGACGGTCCGCGCGGTGACGCCCTGCCGCCGCACCAGCTCCTCCGCGTCGCCGACCGAGTGCTCCGAGGAGTAGCGCGACGGCATCAGCACCACGTTCACCCGCTCCGGCCCGATGGCGTCGGACGCGATCGTCGCGGCGAGGGCCGAGTCGATGCCCCCGGACAGGCCGAGGATGACGGAGCGGAAGCCGTTCTTGGTGACGTAGTCGCGCACGCCGAGGACGAGCGCGTGGTAGATCTCGGCGAGGTCGTCCAGCCGGGGCGCCACGGCGGGTTTCTCGGGCGCGTACGTCGCGACAGGCTCACCCGAGAGCTCCACCCGCTCGACCGTGATCGTCGTCCCGTCATGGGCGTCGACCGGGAACTCGCCGGGCTCGCCGGTGCCGAGCGGCAGTTCCAGGTCGGCGACGAGCAGCTCCTCCTTGAACTGCGGGGCGCGGGCGACCAGCTCGCCGGAGGAGTCCACGATGACCGAGTCGCCGTCGAAGACGAGCTCGTCCTGGCCGCCGACCTGGTTGACGTAGGCGAGGGCGCAGCCCGCCTCGCGGGCCCGCCTCCCGACGAGCTCCAACCGCACGTCGTCCTTCTCCACCTCGTACGGCGAGGCGTTGGGCACGACGAGCAGCCCCGCGCCGGCCCGCGCGACGACGGAGACGGGGCCGCCGTCCTGCCAGAGGTCCTCGCAGACGGCGACGGCGACGTCGACCCCGCGTACCCGCACGACGGGCAGCCGGTCACCGCGCACGAAATAGCGGTATTCATCGAAGACGCCGTAGTTGGGCAGGTGGTGCTTGGCACTCCGGGTCACGACGCGGCCGCCGTGCAACACGGCCGCCGCGTCGAGCGGGGCGCCCTTCGGCTGACCGACGCGGGGTTCGAGATTCGCCCGGTCGACGTAGCCGGTCACGACGGGGATGTCGCCGAGACCCTCGTCGGCGAGGCGCCGCGCCACCGTCTCCAGCGTCGCGATCGAGGCGTCCACGAACGAGGTCCGCAGCACCAGGTCCTCCACGGGATATCCGGTCAGGAACATCTCCGTGAAGACCACCAGGTGCGCGCCTCGCTCGGCGGCGCGGCGCGTCCATTCGACGAGCCGGTCGGAGTTGCCGCTGAGGTCGCCGACGATGGGGTTGGTCTGGGCCAGGGCGATACGCAGTTGTGCCACAGGCCCAGCGTAGAACCCTCCGTCATTTGTCGTCAAAGCGACGATAAGTCAGCTCTCGGGAGACCCGGGGCTGACCAGGCCGCTCTCGTAGGCGAGGACGACGAGCTGTGCCCGGTCCAGCAGCTCCAGCCGCCTGAGCAGCGCGGCCACCTCGTCGGCGATCTCGTGTTCCGGGACCGCCAGCGTGACGGCGATCTGCCGGTTGGTGAAGCCGCGTGCCACCAGCTTGATCAGGTCGAGATCGGAGTCCGAGAGGCCCGCCGGAGCCGCGGGGTCGCGCCGCCCGGCGAAGGCCGCGATCAGATGCGTCGTGACCGCGGGGTCGAGCAGGGCGTCCCCGGCGACCGCGGCCCTGATCGCCGCGACGAGCTGTTCGGGAGGCGAGGTCTTGAGTACGAAGCCGCTGACCCCCGCGCGCAGCGCGGCGTACAGGTTGTCGTCGGTCCCGAAGGTCGTCATCATGATCACCTTCGGTGGCCCCTCGGCCGCCAGGATCCGCCGCGCCGCGGCCAGCCCGTCGAGGCGGGGCATCTGGATGTCCATCAGGACCACGTCCGGCCGCGTCGCCTGGACGACGGCGATCGCCTGCTCGCCGTTCTCCGCCTCTCCCACGAGTTCGAGGCCGGGCTCGAACTCGAGGACCACCTTCAGGCCGGTGCGAACCAGCGCCTGGTCATCGGCGATCACGACCCGGAGCCGTTCCGTCGAGACGGAGTCCGACGCGGAGCCGGTTCCCGATCCGGTCGCCGTACCGGCCCCGGAGGCGGTGCCGAAACCCGGCCCGGACCCGGCGGCGGACCGGTGGCCCGCCGCGGCACCCGATGCGCCGGAGTCCCGGGGAGCGGGCGCGTCCAGGTGCGGCGCCTGCGAGAAGATGTCCTGCTCCAGCCGCTGCAGCGTGGGCCCCAGGTCGAGGCCCAGCTCCTCGCGGAGCACCTCGCGGGCCCGGCGCAGGGCGCCGAGCGCGTCACCCTGCCGTCCCGCCCGATAGAGCGCGAGCGCGAGCAGCCGCCAGGCCTCCTCCCTGAGCGGGTACGCCGAGGCGTGCGCCTCCAGGTCGGGGATCAGCGCGCCGGTCCTGCCGAGCCGTACGGCGGCGTCGCCGCGGCGTTCGACGGCGAGCAGGCGCAGCTCCTCGAGTCGCTGACCCTCGGTCACCGCCCAGGGCAGGTCGAGGAACTCGGCCAGCGCGGGGCCCCGCCACAGGGCGAGCGCGGCCTCCATCTGCTCCAGCGTGCGCGCCGGGTCGTCGCCGTGGTCGCTCTTGACGAGATGATCGAACCGCCAGGAGTCGACCTGCTCGACGGTGGCGCGCAGCGCGTATCCCGGAGGAGCCGAGACGAGGATCCCGGCCTGCTCGCGGGGCGCGCGGTCCGGTTCGAGCGCGCGTCGCAGCCGCGACACGTACCCCTGGATGGTCGAGAGCGCCTGCGCGGGCGGCTCGCCCGGCCACAGCTCGTCGATGAGCACGCCCACCGGTACGGCCCGGCCGCCCGCGACGAGCAGCCGGGCCAGCACGGCCTGCTGCCGTTGACCGCCCAGGTCGAGCACCTGACCATCGGATTCCGCCTGGAACGGCCCGAGAGCACGAAATTTCACCATCGCACCGGTAAGCGTAGGGCCATCCGGGAGAAGTGAGCAGTGCTCGATCCCTCCCAAAGGACGGACCGTTAACGGAGCCCGGCCCGGCCGGATCCCCGGTGGTGTCCGGCGAGCGACTCCGGCTGATCCCCGGAAGGCGGTTCGCCGAGGGCGGCCGTCAGGGGGAACCTGGCCTCGACGACGGTCCCACCCTCGGGGACGGCGACGATGAGGCAGCTTCCGCCCAGCTCCGCGGCGCGTTCCCGCATGGAGGACGTGCCGACTCCGGCCCGCCTGCCCTCGGGCAGGCCGATCCCGTCGTCGGTGACGCAGACCCGCAGGTCGGCGGCGTCCCGGCGCAGGGTCACCCGCACCCGGGTGGCCTCGGCGTGCCTGCGGACGTTGGTCAGCGCCTCCTGGACGACGCGGTACGCGGCCACCTCGACGGCGGCGGGCAGTCCGGTCGTCTCTCCCTCGATCACGACCTCCGCCGCGGGCGGCCCCTCCTCCGCCAGGGCGCGTACGGCTCCTGCCAGCCCGAGGTCGTCGAGCGCCGGGGGCCGCAGGCCGTACACGAGCTCGCGGATGTCGCTGGTGACGGCCTCCATGCCGGTGCGCAGGTCGCGCAGCAGGTCGTCGGCCGTCGCGGGGGAACGCTTGAGGCTGAGCCGTGCCATGTTGATGGTCATCGCCATGCCGGACAGGGTCTGCCCGAGCCCGTCGTGCAGGTCCCGGCGGAGGCGGCGGCGCTCCTCCTCGCGGGTGGCGAGGATCCGCTCCCGGGACCTCTGGAGGTCGGCGGCCATCCGTACGGCGTGGGCGACGTCGGCGACGTGGGGGAGCAACGTGGCGATCACCCGCTCGTCGTGGGCGGCGGCGAACCGCCGCGCTCCCGGCTCGCCGATGAGGAGGCGGCCCACCGGCTCGCCGTGCCACACGAGGGAGATCTCCCGGGGGGTGCCGCCCACGTCACCGCTCTCGACGTAGCCGGGCCGTCCGTCGGTCACCTCGACGGCGGCGCCGTCGACGGCCAGGCCATCCCTGACGACCGCGACGACGGCGGCCAGCGCGTCGGCGGGGTCGGCCCGGCGGACCTCCTGGGTGAGGCGGTCGGTGAGCACCCGGGGGTCGCCGACCCGACCGTAGAGCATCCGGTCGACCGCGCGTTGGAGGGCGCGGCGCAGCGGCTGGAAGAACGCGCCGGAGAACAGTGCCGCCGCCAGTCCGGCGACCTGGTGGAATCCCGACGCGAGCAGGCTGGACAGCCCGCTCACCCCGAAGTAGACACCGCTGACCACGGCCAGCACGCCCGCCGCGACGAAGGTCCTGCTGATCACGGTGTCGATGCCGTACAGGCGGTAGCGCAGCGCGGAGAAAAGGATCGCGAGGGGGATGATCGCGGTCCACGCCGAGGCGAGCACCACCGTGGACTCGCCGGCCAGGTAGAAGGCGACGTACCCGGCGAAGGCGACCAGCGGCCAGGCGATCTGGCGGCGGGTGACCGGGTCGGCGCGACGCAGCCGCACCACGAGGGACAGCAGCGCGGCCACCACGCACACCTGGATCGCGTAGAGCAGGACCTGCAGGACCAGGTCGTAGTAAGGCGCGAGCGCCTCGATCGCCAGGGCGTTCGGGATGACGACGGGCCACGCGTAGGTCGCGGGATCCGGCGTGGGCCGCACGACGATCAGCACGATCTCCGCGACGGTCGCCACGACGCCGGCCACGACCACCGGCCGCCAGCGGCGCGAGGGGAGCCGGCCGGTCGGCGAATAGAGGGGGAGCACGATCGCCAGCAGGAAGCCCGCGACGGCCCAGAACGCCACGTCGATCCAGCGGAGGACCCCGGCGACGGCGAACTCGCCCCACGCGGCGTAACGGAGCATCAGCGCCGCGAAGATCACATTGCCCGCGCCGAGGAGCCCACCGACACACATCAGCCAGGCGAGGCTCAATCGCGGACGCTGCCACACCAGGAAGGCGCCGACGAGTGGAAAGGCGAGGCCGACGCCGAGATCCGGGGACACCATCACCGGAGACCGCCACTCCGGAGGCAGCCGGAGTTGGACCAGCAGGCCGAACGACGTCAGGGCGAGTGCCGTAGCCGCCATGACGCTCGCGACCGTCCGGCCCCGTCGTTCGTCCATGCTGAATGAAAATTATGTCGGCATAAGTCGCTCATTGCCAGCGCGCCGACGGATCGCCGGGGCGAGGGCCATCATTCCGGCCGCGGCGAGGACGCCCAGCCCGCCGCAGGTGATCCACAGGATCGGCGCTCCGAGGGCGAGCAGCCGGGTGCCGACCAGCGGCGCGAGCATGGACGCGACCGACCACGCGAAGCCGTTCAGCCCGGCATAGCGGCCCCTCAGATGAGCGGGCGCCAGGGCGGCGACGATCGTGCCGGGAATGCCCGCGAGGACGATCTCGCCGAGGGTCCAGACGCCGACCGCCGTCCCGTGGCCGAGCGGCGACGACATCAGCGCGGTGAGCGCGAAACCGGCGCCTACGACCGCGAAGCCGACGGCCAGCACGAGGCTCGGGTCACGGCGGGCCAGCCATGCGGTCGTCAGCGGCTGCACGAACACGATGAGCACGCCGTTGACCGCCATCGCGCCGCCGTACGCGCTGGTGGGGAGGCCCTGACCGGTCATCGCGAGCGGCAGCGTGGTGAACGCCTGGAGGTAGACGAACGCGTACGCCAGGTTGATCAGCGTGAACCCGACCATCAGCCGGTCGCGCAGCACGTCGCCGAAGCCGCCGGGAGGGTTCTCCCCCTTGTCCGGCCGGGTCTCGGGGATCGCCCGCCACACCATGGCCCCGAAGACCGCGCAGGTGATCGCGTCGACCCAGAACAGGGTGGTGAACCCGCTCTTGGCCAGCCAGCCGCCCGCGACCATCGCGAAGGAGAAGCCCAGGTTGAGCGCCCAGTAGATCAGGCCGT
The DNA here is from genome assembly GCF_040656155.1 of Microtetraspora glauca. Lineage (NCBI taxonomy): Bacteria > Bacillati > Actinomycetota > Actinomycetes > Streptosporangiales > Streptosporangiaceae > Microtetraspora > Microtetraspora glauca. The sequence continues at coordinate 50,031 of NZ_JBFALK010000027.1, read as the reverse complement.
ACGCCCTGGGCCGGTCCTCGGGGGAGACCAGGTCGGCGACGAGGGCCTGTGAGGCGGGACGGTAGGCGTCGATCACCACGCCGAGCACGAACATCCCGGCCACGATCCCCGGGACGCTCGTCGTGTATCCGAGAGCGAGCATCGCGACCGCCGTCATCACCATGGCGCCGGTCAGCGTCACGCGCCGGCCGAAGCGGTCGGCCATCCAGCCCGCGACCGGCTGCGAGGCCAGCGACCCCGCGCCGAACACGGTCAGCACCAGGCCGGTCGTGGCCAGCGACATGCCCCGCGACTGCGTCAGGTAGACGCCGATGAACGGCTCCACCATCGTGCCGAGCCGGTTGACGAAGGTGCCGCCGAAGAGGACCCAGAACGGGCCGGGGAGGCCCCCGACCCGTGATCGGAGGAAACCTGCCTTGGCGATGGTCGTGCTTGTCACCGGGCAAGCGTCGGACATGTGTTCGGTACTATGCGAATGCTTTAGCCCTGGCTAAAACAATCCCCGCATGGGCGCCTCGGGGAGCCGCTGGGGTGGGCCGACGCCGGAAGGGGGAGCGGACGTGCCGGTCGAGTGGAGGTTCGCCGCGGGAGACGTGGCCCGGATGCGGTTCGCGTTCTCGCCCCTGTGGGAGCTGGTGTCGAGCCTGCGCGTGCTGCGCGATCCCGCCGCCCACTCGGTCCACCTGCCGTGGCTGCGCGCCGTACGGCCCCGCCTGGCCGGGCTGGACCTCACCGAGCTGTTCGCGCTCGTCCCCGTGCGGGGCTATCTGCCCGACTTCCTGACGCCGCCGCCGGACACGCCGCTCCCGGACTTCGCCGCTGAGCTGGACAGGGTACGGCGCACGCCGCCCGAGACGGCAGTGGAGGAGCTGGCCTGCGTGCGGTCCGCCGACCCGGAGGCGCTCCAGCGGTTCGGGACGGATCCGGAGGCCGGCATCCGGCGGGTGGCCGACACGCTGCGTGCCTACTGGAAACTGGTCTTCGAGGAGTTCTGGCCGAAGGTCTACGGCCTGCTGGAGGCGGACGTCATGTGGCGCTCGCGCATCCTCGCCACCGGGGGAGTGCGTGAGCTCTTCGCCGACCTGCACGAGTCCGTCACCTGGCACGGCGACCGGCTCGTCGCGATGAGGGACTGCGACTATTCGGGGCCGATCAACGGTGACGGCCTGCTGCTCGTGCCCAGCGCGTTCCACTGGCCCGACACCGCGATCATGTTCGAGCCCTACCAGCCGCTGCTCTGCTATCCCGCCCGGGGCGTCGGCACCCTGTGGACGTCGGGGCGGCCGTGCACCTCCGGAGGGCTCGGCGCGCTCATCGGCCGGACCCGGGCCGGCATCCTCACCGCGCTGGAGGAACCGGCCTCGACCTCCGCGCTGGCCCGCCGGATGGAGCTCACGCCGGGCGCGGTGAGCCAGCACCTCTCCGTGTTGTCCGGCGGCGGCCTCGTCACCCGGCGGCGGATGGGCAGGGAGGTGCTCTACCGGCGCACACCCATCGGAGACGCCCTGGTGAGCAGCGCCTGACGATCGACGGGAAGCCGGGCGGTCACGGTGGTGCCCCGCCCCGGCTCCGAGGTCACGGCGCAGGTTCCGCCCAGCTCGGCGGCGCGCTCCATCATCGACGACATGCCCACGCCCGACCGCCGGTCCCGGGGCAGTCCCACGCCGTCGTCCGCGACCACCACGCGCAGTTCGCCGTCGCGGCGCAGCGAAACCCGCACCCGTTCGGCGCTCGCGTGCTTGCGTACGTTCGTCAGCGCCTCCTGCACGATCCGGTAGGCCGCCACCTCCGCAGCGGCCGGCAGCCCCGTGAGATCCCCCTCGACCTCGACGTCCGCCGCCAGGCCGGGGCCCGCCGCCTCCGCCAGCGCCCGTACGGCTCCCGCCAGCCCGAGGTCGTCGAGCGCCGGGGGCCGCAGGCCGTACACCAGTTCCCGGATGTCGGCGGTGACCATGTCCATGCCGGCGCGCAGCTCGCACAGCAGGGAGTCGGCGCCCTCCGGCGAGGTCCGCAGGGTGAGCCTGGCCATGTTGATGGTCATCGCCATCGACGTGAGCGTCTGGCCGAGGCCGTCGTGCAGGTCCCGGCGCAGCCGCCGGCGCTCCTCCTCACGTGCGGTCAGGATGCGCTCCCGGGACCGGCGGAGCGCCGTGGTCAGGCGCATCGCGTGCGCGGCGTCGGCGACGTACGGCGTCAGCACCGCGATCACCCGCTCGTCGTGGGCGGCGGGGAAGCGGCGCCTGCCCGGCGGGCCGACCAGCATCAGGCCCACCGGCTCGCCGTGCCAGACCAGCGGGATCTCCCTGGCCACCCGGCCGGACTCGCCCGAGGTCGTGGTGGTCCCGTCGATCTCCACCGCGATCCCGGTGACCGACAGGCCCTCCCTGAGGACGTCCAGGCAGGCGAGCAGGCCGTGCGCGGGGTCGGCCTGCTGGAGCCGCCGCCGCAGCTCGGCGGCCAGCGTCATCGGGTCGCCGCGCGAGCCGTACAGCATGCGGTCGGCCAGGCGCTGGAGACCGTGCCTGAGCGGGTGGAAGAACGTCCCGGCGAACAGCGCGGCGGCCAGCCCGGCCAGCCGGTCCACCTCGGACAGGAACAGGCTGGAGGCGGCGCTCGCCAGCATGTACACGCCGGCCACGACGCCGACCAGTCCGGCGCCGACGAGGGCGCGGCTGATCAGGGTGTCGATGCCGTACAGGCGGTAGCGCAGGACGGCGACGGCGATGGCGGCGGGCACCAGCGGGATGGTGAACGAGGCCGTCCACCAGATCGGATCGCCGACCAGCCAGGGGACGATGAGGCCGGTGAAGGCCGCCAGCGGCCAGAGGATCTGGCGGCGCTCGGCCGGGCCGGCCCGCCGGAACCGCACGGCCAGTGACGCGAGGGCCATCCCCATCCCGGCCGTCACCGCGCCGTCCAGCACCCGGGCGACCACCTCGTGGTACGGCGCGAACGCGGCCACCGCCCACGGGTTGTGCCCGGTCAGCGGGGTCGCGGGGCCGATCAGGTCACACACCCATCCGAGGACGAGGGCGGCCGCGGCGAACCCTCCGGGGACGCACCAGCGCTTCGACAGGATGCGGCCGGTCGGGTAGAGCAGCGGCAGCAGGACCCCCAGCGCGTACGTCGTCAGGCACCAGACCGCGTGCGCGAAGAGCACGATCGCGGGGACCGACGGATGCCCGCCGTTCTGGACGATCAGGGCCGCGACGTTGAGGCTGAGGATGTTGACGGCGGCGCCGAGTCCTCCGAGGCAGAGCAGCCAGCCGAGCACGAGCCGCGGCCTGGCGATCACCAGCAACGCCCCGAACAGCGGGAACGCGGTGCCCGCCATGTCCTCGGGCGCGAACGGCAGCGGCGTGTAGGACGGCCGCGGGAGCCGCGCGGTCACCCAGATGTCGGTCAGTTCGAGGCAGACCGACACGACGGCGATCGTGACCGCCGTGGCCCTGGCCCACGATTCGGGCACCCGCATGTACCGGGACGCCACGTTCCCGTGGTCTCCGGTGTCAGGTTCGTCACTTACGGGCTCCCCTGCCCCTGGCTCGCGCACGGCCACCGCCCTTCAACCGGCACGTTGATCACCGGCACCGTAACGGCCGCGGATCGCCTCCGAATGAATGACCGATCAACGGCGGTGTCCCGTTCCCTCGTAATGCAGGCGAAACACGCAGGGGGCACACTGGTACGAGACCAGACGTGTAGTTTCCGAGGGGTACGCCGTGGACCGCCAGCAGGAATTTGTGCTCCGCACGCTCGAAGAGCGCGACATCCGGTTCATCCGGCTGTGGTTCACGGACGTGCTCGGCTTCCTCAAGTCGGTGGCGATAGCGCCCGCCGAGCTCGAAGGGGCCTTCGCCGAGGGCATCGGGTTCGACGGGTCGGCGATCGAGGGCTTCTCGCGCGTCTACGAGTCCGACATGCTGGCCAAGCCGGACCCGTCCACCTTCCAGATCCTGCCGTGGCGCAGCGAGTCGCCGGGGGCGGCCCGCATGTTCTGCGACATCCTCATGCCGGACGGGTCGCCGTCGCACGCCGACCCCCGCTGGGTGCTCAAGCGCACGCTGGCCAAGGCCGCGGACATGGGGTTCACCTTCTACACCCACCCCGAGGTGGAGTTCTTCCTGCTGCGCGACCGGCCCGAGCGCGGGGAGCGGCCCATGCCGGTGGACGAGGGCGGCTACTTCGACCACACGCCGCACAGCGCGGGCCACGACTTCCGCCGCAACGCGATCATGATGCTGGAGTCGATGGGCATCTCGGTGGAGTACAGCCACCACGAGGGGGCTCCCGGCCAGCAGGAGATCGACCTGCGGTACGCCGACGCGCTGACGACGGCCGACAACATCATGACCTTCCGCCTGGTGATGAAGGAGGTCGCCCTGGAGCAGGGCGTCTGGGCGTCCTTCATGCCCAAGCCCTTCACCGAGTACCCCGGCTCCGGCATGCACACCCACATGTCGCTGTTCGAGGGCGACAGGAACGCCTTCTACGAGCCGGGCGCCGACTACCAGCTCTCCAAGGTCGGCCGGTCCTTCATCGGCGGCCTGCTCAGGCACGCCGCCGAGATCACCGCGGTGTGCAACCAGTGGGTCAACTCGTACAAGCGGCTGTGGGGCGGCGCCGAGGCGATCGCCGGAGCGGGCGGCGAGGCGCCCTCCTACATCTGCTGGGGCCACAACAACCGGTCCGCGCTGGTCCGCGTCCCGATGTACAAGCCGCACAAGGGCGGATCGACCCGCATCGAGTTCCGGTCGCTGGACTCCTCGTGCAACCCCTACCTCGCCTTCGCGGTGATCCTCGCCGCCGGGCTCAAGGGCATCGAGCAGGGGTACGACATGCCGCCCGGCGCGGAGGACGACGTCTGGGCGCTGACCAGCGGGGAGCGCAGGGCGCTCGGCATCCAGCCGCTGCCGCAGTCGCTGGACGAGGCGATCTCGGTGATGGAGCACAGCGAGCTCGTGGCCGAGACGCTGGGAGAGCACGTCTTCGACTTCTTCCTCCGCAACAAGCGGAGCGAGTGGAGCGAGTACCGCCGCCAGGTCACCGAGTTCGAACTCGGACGGTACCTCCCGATCCTCTGACGGCCGTCCGGCGTCGTCACCTCGTCACCTCGTAACCTCGTTACCTCGCGTCACGATCCGGTCAGCGCGATGGGTCCGTCGCGTCATCGTTCCGTTACGCACGGCCAACATGGCCGACATCCGGGTCTGTTTAACTTCTCTTAATCGGAGAAGCGTAAAATCGGATAGTTGGTTACGACCGATGCGGATGGGCCGTAATTGGTACGTAACGTTGGAGGGTGTTGCATGACGACGGCTGCCGGGCTGCAGACCGTTCTGACCGTTCCGGAGCGATTCCGGGGCCCCGAGGGAACAGCCAACGGCGGCTGGATCTCGGGAACGCTGGCCGGTCTTCTGACCGGCGCGTGTCATGACTCGGCCGTCGAGGTCACCCTCCATAGACCGGTGCCGCTGGAGACGGAGCTCGGTGTCGCGCACGTGGGCAACACCCTCGCCCTCGGCGACGCCGAGCGGCATCTCGCCGAGGCCATTCCGGTCGCCGAGCACCTGACGCCGCCGCCGTTCGTGCCGTTCACCGACGCCGCGCGGGCCGAGGCGGGCTTCGCCGGTCTGCGCGGGCACGCCATCGCCGGATGCTTCGCCTGCGGGCTGCGCGAGCCGGGCGACGGCCTGCGCATCTTCCCCGGCCCGGTCCCGGAGACCGGCGCCGTCGCCGCCGGTTGGCGGGTCCCGGTCAACGTGACCGACGAGGACGGCGTCGTACCCGACTCGATCATCTGGTCCGCCCTCGACTGCGTGACCTTCTGGGCGCACTTCGGCGGGCCGGACGCGTCGCCGGACGACCACCCCCAGCCGGGCCAGTCCGCCCTCCTCGGCCGCCTGACCGCGCAGGTCTACCGCCGGGTCTACCCCCTCGGCAGGTACTCGGTGGTGGGCCGGGTCTCGGGCCGCGAGGGGCGCAAGCTCTTCGGCGAGAGCGCGGTCTACGAGGTCGACGGCACCCTGGTCGCCGCCGCCAAGGCCACCTGGATCGTTCCGCGCGCCTGAGCCGGTGACATCCGGCCCGACGAGCGTCCGGCGGCCCGTGGTCCCCGCGAGAGCGGGTGAGACCACGGGCCGCCGTCCGTTTCCCGGGCGGGCCTTCCCGAGGGTGGTCCGCCCGAACGGTGGTCAGCCGGTGGTCAGCCGGTCCACGACGGTACGGACGCAGCGGCCGTCGAAGACGATCGTGTAGTGGTTGCAGTCCTCGACGACCTCGTCCTTGAGATCGGGGAGCCGGCCGGTCCAGTGCGCGGCGAGATCGTCGGGGAGCATCCCGACCTCCTGGTTCAGCAGGCCGCGCGGCGCCCGCAGCAGGCTGAGCGGCACCGTGATGCTCTCCAGCGCCGCGCCGACCTCGTCCGCGCCGGTCAGCAGCCACCGGCCGTCCTGCCGTACGGCGTCCTCCTGGGCGCGGGACCTGATGGCGTCGGACGGGCCGGTCGCGTCGTACCGTACGTACTCCTCCACGAGGGGAGACCAGCCTCCGGCGAACGCCGGGTGGACCTTGAAGAAACCGATGTAGTCGTCCACGCTCGGATAGGTCTGGCTCAACCGCGCGATGGCGGGGCCGAGTGTGAGTTCCAGCACCGCGTCCGGGTCGGCCCCCGGCGGCATCGGCAGCGGAAGCCCGCCGTCGATCAGGACCACCCTGGAGTAGTCGCGCCTCGCGCCGTGCAGGGCGGCGACGTACGCGCCCATCGAGTGGCCGGTGAGCACCGCGGTGTCGTCCGCGCCGACGTGCTCGGCGACGAGGTCCAGGTCCTCCGCGTGCCGCGGCAGGCCGTACGGGCCGGGGACGTCCGCGCTGTGGCCGCGCCCGCGCAGGTCGACGGCGACCAGCGACCATCCGGCCGGGAGCGCCTCGCCCACCGCGCGCCAGGCCATGAGAGAGGCGGTGATGCCGTGCGCCGCGATGATCTGGCGCGGTCCCTCGCCGAACGTGGCGATCCGCAGCTTTCCACCCGGTACCGCGACCTCGTCGAACCGCATCGGCTCCTCCAGCAATGAAAGATCTTTCTGGCACTGTTTCCGGCACTGTACGGCAGCGACACCACAAAAGGTACGTCCAGTGACAGACGTGTAATTTCTCCCCCCTTATGCTCGTCGGCATGAGCGAACGTGTCGTCGTGATCGAGCATGAGGTCGGCGCGGGCCTGGGATTCTTCGCAGGCTGGCTGGAGGACGCGGGGATCGGATACGAGATCGTCCGGCCCCACAGGGGAGAGGCCGTCCCCACGGACCCTGGAGCCGGGCTGGTCGTGCTCGGCGGATCACCGTCGGCGTGGGACGACGAGGGGTGCGCCTGGCTGCCGGACGTCCGGCACCTGATCGCCGGAGCGGTGGAGAGCGGCGTCCCGACGCTGGGCATCTGCCTCGGCGCGCAGCTCATGACCATCGCGTGCGGCGGCACGGTCGAGCGCGGAGCGGACGGCCTGGAGATCGGGCTCTGCTCCATCGAGCTGCTCCCCGAGGCGGCGGGTGACCGGCTGTTCGGCCCGGTCGCGGAGGCGATGCCGGAGCCGGAGGCCGTGCAGTACCACTACGACGCGATGACCGAGCTTCCCCCCGGCGCGGTACGGCTCGCGACGGGATCGCCCTACCCCAACCAGGCGTACCGGCTCGGCGAATCCGCGTGGGCGGTGCAGTTCCACCCGGAGGCGACGGCGGAGATCTTCATGAGCTGGACCGCCGAGGGTGAGCTGGCCGATCAGGACGTCGCGGAGCTGGACCGCGGCGTGAAGGAGGGCGAGGCGAACCTCCAGGCGGCGTGGCGCCCACTGGCCGAGGGCTTCGCCGCGCTGGTGCGGGAGCGCCTGACGGGAACATCGTGAGGCGGGAGGCCCGCGCCCAAAGCGCGTGATGGCCTGATTACGCAGAGAAACCGCTAAGGACGGCGCACAAGCCCACGGGTTACCGTGTGCGCCGGGGGCGGCGCGCGGTCCGGCGCGCCAGAGCCGATCTTAGCGAGGAGGCTTCTCCCGCCATGTGTACCGTTGCTGGGAAGGCCCGTCCACGATGGCCGATGTGATGATCGACGTCGAGCTGGAAGAAGGCACGGTGAACGCCGACTCCCGGATGCAGACCACCGCGGGGCGCCTGGCCAGGCTCGGATTCGCCGACGGTGCCAGGGCCGAGCGGCTGCTGGACGAGCTCGGCCCGGAGGCGGTCGGCGACCTCGGCCTGCTCGACGACCTGATGGCGACCGCCGACCCCGATCTCGCGCTCACGTCGCTGAGCCGCCTGGTCGAGCGTGACCCGAGCGTCCTCGGCGCGTTCCGGGCCGATCCGGCGCTGCGCGCAAGGCTGCTCCGCGTCTTCGGCCTGAGCGCCGCCCTCGGTGACCACGTCGTCCGGCACCCGGAGCACCTGCGGCTCCTGGAGAACACCCCCGAGAGCCCGGACCGGCCCACCGACCGCGAACTGCGGGAGGAACTGTCGGCCGCGGTCTCCCCGTTCCCGCACGACCACCGGGCCGCGATCGAGGCGCTCCGCGTGGCGTACCGGGGCAGGCTGCTGCACCTCGCGGCACGCGACGTGATGAGGGAGTCCTCGTTCGCGGAGACCGCCGCCGAGCTGTCCGACCTGGCCGGCGCGGCGCTCGACGCCGCCCTGACCATCGCGCGCGCCGAGGTCGCCGACGCGGGTGACGTGCGGCTCGCCGTCATCGGGATGGGCAAGTGCGGCGCGAGGGAGCTCAACTACATCTCCGACGTCGATGTGATCTTCGTGGCCGAGCCGGGGGACGGTGCCGACGAGACGAAGGCGCTCCAGATCGCGACCAGGCTGGCCCAGACCATGATGCGGGCCTGCTCGGAGAGCACCCCCGAGGGCTCCCTCTGGGAGGTCGACGCGGGCTTGCGTCCCGAGGGCAGGATGGGCCCGCTGGTCCGTACGCTCGACAGCCACCTGACGTACTACCGCCGATGGGCCAAGACCTGGGAGTTCCAGGCGCTGCTCAAGGCCAGGCCGGTCGCCGGAGACCTGGAGCTCGGCCAGGAGTACGTCGCGGCGGTCAACGAGCTGGTCTGGCAGGCCGCGGCCAGGGACAACTTCGTCGAGGACGTGCAGGCGATGCGCCGCCGGGTGGAGGCCCAGGTCAGAGCCGGTGACGCCGAACGCCAGATCAAGCTCGGGCCCGGCGGCCTGCGCGACATCGAGTTCGCGGTCCAGCTCCTCCAACTCGTGCACGGGCGATCCGACCCGCTGCTGCGTCGCCGGGCCACGCTGTCCGCGCTCGCCGCCCTGTCCAGAGGCGGATATGTCGGACGGGAGGACGCCAAGGCGCTCGCGGAGGCGTACACCTTCCTGCGCCAGGTCGAGCACCTGATCCAGCTCCACCGGCTGCGCCGTACGCACGTCGTGCCGTCGGAGATCGCCGACCTGCGCAGGATCGGGCGCGGTCTCGGGATGACGAGCGATCCCGTCGGAGAGTTCACCACGACGTGGAAGCGGCACGCGCTGGAGGCGCGGCGGCTGCACGAGAAGCTGTTCTACCGGCCCCTCCTCCAGGCCGTCGCGCGCTTGCCCGAGACCGAGACGCGGCTGTCCACCGCGGCGGCCACGGCCCGGCTCGAAGCGCTCGGATACACCGACGCCGAAGGCGCGCTGCGCCACATCGCCGCCCTCACCAGCGGAGTGTCCCGCCGGGCCGCGATCCAGCGCACCCTGCTGCCGGTCATGCTCGGCTGGTTCGCCGACGCCCCGGATCCGGACGCGGGCCTCCTCGGGTTCCGGCAGATCAGTGACAAGCTCGGGGCCACCCCGTGGTACCTGCGGTTGCTGCGCGACGAGACCGCCGTCGCCGAGCGGCTCGCCCGGCTGCTCGGGACCAGCCGCTATGTGACCGGGCTGCTGTTGCACGCGCCCGACGCCGTCGCGATCCTCGGCTCCGACGCCGAGCTCGCCGTACGGCCCGCCGCGGCCCTGGCGGGCGAGGCCGCCGCGGCGGTGGACAGGCACGGCGAGGAGGCGGAGACCGCCGTCGCCGCGGTCCGCGCGCTGCGCCGCAGGGAACTGCTCCGTACGGCGTGCGCGGATCTGTCCGGACTGCTCGACATCGAGCAGGTGGGGCAGGCGCTCTCCGCGCTGAACGACGTGACCATCCAGGCCGCGCTCGACGCCGCGATCAACAAGGTGAGCGTCGAGCGGCGGGAGGCGCCCCCGACCAGGATCGCCGTGATCGCGATGGGCCGGCTGGGCGGCATGGAGAGCTCGTACGCGAGCGACGCCGACGTGATGTTCGTCCACGCGCCGCTGCCGGGAGCCGCCGACCGGGAGGCGACGGACGCGGCCCACGCCGTCGCCGAGGAGCTGCGCAGGCTGCTCGCCCTGCAGGCCCCCGATCCGCCGCTGCTGGTGGACGCCGGGCTGCGTCCCGAGGGAAGGCAGGGGCCGCTGGTCAGGACGATCGCGTCCTACAAGGCGTACTACGACCGCTGGTCGTCCCACTGGGAGGCCCAGGCGCTGCTGCGGGCCCGGTTCTGTGCCGGGGACGCCGCGCTCGGCGCCGAGTTCATCGACATGATCGACCCGGTACGGTACCCCGCCGAGAGCATCCCGGCCGACGCGGTACGGGAGATCCGCAAGCTGAAGGCCCGGATGGAGGCCGAACGGCTGCCGCGCGGCGCCGATCCCGCCCTGCACACCAAGCTGGGCAGGGGCGGGCTCTCCGACGTGGAGTGGGTGGCCCAGCTCATCCAGCTCCGCCACGCGGGAGCCGTACCCGCGCTGCGCACGACGCGGACGCTCGACGCGCTGCGGGCCGCCGTGGCGGAGGGGCTGCTGTCGAGCGAGGACGAGGCCGCCCTCGACCGGGCCTGGCGGTTCGTCTCCCGGATCAGGGACGCCATCATGCTCGTCAGGGGCCGCGCCGGGGACATGATCCCCACGGCCGTCAAGGAGCGGGCGCTGATCGCCCGGGCGCTCGGCTACCCGCCGGACGGTTCCGAGGACTTCATCGAGGACTACCGCCGAGTCACCCGCCGGGCGAGGGCGGTCGCGGAGCGCGTGTTCTACGAGGACTGATCGTCAGGACCGGACCGCGTGATCTTTCTGGTGCGGCAGTGACGCGTGCCGTGATGTGCCGAGTCCGTTGCGCCCCGACGACACGCGGGTGTATCAACAGTCCGGTTGACGTCCTCCCCTTCGTGAAGAGATCGACGTGCACGACCGTTCCGCGTTTCCCCCCGGCCTGAAGGCCTCCGCGCTGTAGATTCCCGGTGATCTCTTTGATCTCGTATTACACCGACCTCGCCCTCGGCCTGGTGCTCGCCTTCCTGTTGCTGTCACTGCTGGTCAGCGGCCTCAACGAGGGCATCGTCCGGCTGCTCGGCATCCGCAGCAAGTTCCTGTGGGCGTACCTGCGCGACACGCTCGACGGCGCGGAGGTCGCGGGCAGGGCCCCGGCGGTGCTCCGGTTCCTGATGCGCGCGCTCGACCGGTTCAAGGGCGTCGGGCGCTGGCTGCGGAACCGCCTGGCCGACCTGCTCCCGCCGTCCGGCACGGGGCGGTCCAGGCTGCCCGCGACCGTGCTCGGGGTGTTCGCCATGCTGCCGTTCGGCCGGGATCCTCGACCGGCCTTCAGCGCCCAGCCCGCGCCGGTGGAGAGCCCGCCGCTCGCGCCCGCTCCCGGCACGGTCGCCGCCGAGGCCGTCGCCGCCGACATGACGGCCGGCATGACGGCGGATCTTACGGCGGACATGACGGCGGCACCGGCCCACGGCCTGTCGGGCCTCGCCGTCGGATCGACGCAGGGGATCGCGACACCGGACATCGCCGGCGTCGGGCTCGCCGATCCGGCGCACGGGCCGGGGCAGGCGGACCCGGAGGAGACCGGACCATCCCCCTCCCCGTCCGCCGACCCGGCTCAGGCGGGGGCACAGGCGGGAGTTCCGGGAGGGACTGAGTCAGGGGCTCAGCCGGTGGTTCCGGCGGGGGAGGGCAAGTCCCTGGCCGAGCTCCTCCACGAGCGGCTGCAGGAGATCGACCATTCGACGCGGGGCAGGACGAACATCGCCCAGATCCCTCCCTCCCGCTTCGCCGTGGCGATGATGGAGATCGCCACCGACATGGGCGGCGTCGAGCGGATGATGCGGGACCTCGACATGCTCAAGAGTCCGCTCTACCGGCCGCTCAAGGCCGTATGGGACCGGGCGTCCCACGACGTCGACGCGTTCCGCAAGGGTGTCGAGGACTGGTTCGACGGCGAGATGGAGCGGCTGACGATCCTCTACCGGAGGTACGTCCGCTGGGTGATCGCCGTGCTCAGCCTCACCGTCACGGTCCTGTTCGGCATGGACGCCCTGGAGTACGGCAAGTCGTTGCTGAACGACAGCGCCTACCGCAGCTCGGTGGCGGCGTTCGCCCAGTCGGGCCCCGACGCGCTGGCACCGTTGAAGGAGCGGTGCGCGGCCGGCCAGGACACGTACTCCTGCGTGACCGAGGTGCTCAGCACGCCGGCGTTCGTGCAGATCTTCACGCACGCGCCGGTCGCGGTCGACATGAGCGCCGACGCCGGACCGGCCTGGACGTGGCGCGGCGGCGACTGGTGGAGCCGGGTGTCGTCCCCCGCCCACTGGCCCGGCTATCTCATCACCCTGATCGCGCTGCTGTTCGGCGCGCCCTTCTGGTGGGACATCCTGCGCCGCGTCACCGGCATCCGCTCCCGCGTCTCCACCCCGGAGAAGTGACCGTCAGCGCGTGAGCAGGCCGGGGAGGGCGGGCAGGTCGGCCACGCCGGGCAGCAGGTGCGTGTGCCGCTCCGCGCCCAGGCCGACGGCGTCGAGCTTCCCCGTCAGAACACCGATGACGAAGCGCGCGCCCGCGTTCGTGCTCGTTCAGCACCGCATGGGGCGCAGGGATACGCGCACGGGGACGGGGTCAGTCGCCGGTGACGCCGTCGGCCATCTCCCTGAGGATGTCGATGTGCCCGTTGTGCCGGGCGGTCTCCTCGATCAGATGCATGATGATCCAGCGCAGTTCGACGTGCTTGCCGTCCCGGACCGGGCGCTTCGCCAGGGTGTCCAACTCCATGGACGCCACCAGTTCGCGGTAACGGGCGCTCTGGGCCTCATACTCCGCCAGCAGCTGGGCGATCGGGAAGTCCGGGCCGATCCGCATCTCGCGGTCGGGGTCCTCGCGCGTCCACGGGCCCTCGTCCTCCTCGCCGAGGAGGACGACCTGTATCCAGGAGTACTCCACCCAGCGCAGATGGCTGACCAACCCGGAGATCGTCATGAGCGGCGAGCCCGGGAGGGGAGCACTGGCGGCGTTCTCGTCCGAGAGCCCCTCACACTTGGCGTGAACGGTGGCACGGGCGTAGTCGAGGAAGGTCGTCAGCATGGTGCGCTCATCGAAGGACGAGGGCATGTCGGTGCGTGTCATGCGTCGCATCCTTCATGGGCGCGTTCAGGCTGTCCAGCCAATAAGCCCGAGGCCGGACGACCTTCGTGCGCCGACGGCTCCTCCGTACGGCCCGGTCTCCCGCGGTCAACGAGTGTGGCGGGTACCCGGCTCGTAGAGGCGGGTGGCGTATCCGGGCCCGTAGTACTGCTCCAGCTCCTCCAGCGTCTCCTCCGTCTGCTGGACGCTCTTGACGATCCGCGCGTGCGACGGCAGCACGTCCGGATTCCACGTCTCCGGCTTCCACAACGACGAGCGGAGGAACGCCTTCGCGCAGTGGAAGAAGATCTGCTCGATCTCGACGATGAGGGCCAGCTGCGGCCGGTGCTCCTTGACGATCATCTGGTCGAAGAACGGCGCCTCGCGTACCAGCCGGGCCCTGCCGTTGATCCGCAGCGTCTCGGTACGGCCCGGCACCAGGTAGATGAGGCCGACGTGCGGGTTGGCCAGCACGTTGAGGAAGCCGTCCGCCCTGCGGTTTCCCGGCCGTTCCGGGATCGCGATCGTGGTGTCGTCCAGGACGAGGGTGAACCCCGCCGGGTCGCCCTTCGGGGAGACGTCGCAGGTCCCGTCCGCGCCGGCGGTGGCGATCAGGCAGAACGGCGAGGCGGCCAGCCACTCCCGGTCCCGTTCGTGCAGCGACACACGCTCCTTGGTGACCGCCCTCGGCATCGGATCGCCCAGCAGCTCGCGGAGCTCGGCCTCCGAAGTGATCTCCACCAACTCTGTGAACCCGGCGCTTTCCGGCATGCCCTCTCCCATCGTTGTGTGCGATCAGCCGTTGCCGAGCATACTTCGTGGCTCTTCGTCCGATTGGGTGTCTCCGTCGTCCACGGCGTCGGGCGCGTTCGATCTCGCACTCCGAGCGCCTCCTTCTTCGCCGGACGAAGCCGGCGCGTGTCCCGCCAGTCGGCGCGATGCGAGTCAGGGGGTGGGCGTATCAGTCGTGGGGGTGCGGCGGGTGGGGAGGAGGGTTCCGGCGAGCAGCGTTCCGGCCAGGACGACCGCGGAGTTGATCAGGATGGCGAAGCCGACGCCGGACAGGACCACGCCGGGACCGGAGGCGCCCAGACCGGCCATCCTGGCCGTGGCGAGCGTACTCATGATCGGAATACCCATGGTGATGCCGACCTGCTGGGTCATCGTGGCCAGGCCGGTGGCCAGGCCCTGCTCCTCGTCCGGCACCCCGGACGTCGCGGTGACCATGAAGCCGACGATGGCGAGCATGTTGCCGAAGCGGCCGACGGCTCTGCCGCCGAACATGCCGCCGACCACGGTGCCGATGCCGAGGACGCCGAAGGCGAGGCCGGTGGCCGTCGGGGAGTATCCGAGGACCTTCTGCAGGTAGAGGGTGAGCAGGAAGACCAGCGAGGTCTCGGTCGCGAAGGCGACCAGCCCTGTGACGTTGCCCCGGATCACGGTGCGCCGCTTCATGATGCGTACGGGCACGAGCGGCGCGGCGGTGTTCCTCTCGACGAACCAGAATCCGGCCAAGCAGTTACGGCACCGGCGGCCAGCGCCACGAGGGGAGTGGCCGCCATCTGTGACGAGCGTGCGGCCGAGGCCGCCGTCGCCCGCGCCGGTGCGTACGTCAGTTGATCACGATGGCACCGGGCCCGGCGTCACCTGTTGCCGCGTAGCCATCCGAACAGGGAGCGTTCCTTGGGCCGTCGCTCCGGGGGAGCGGCGGCGGGCGGCGTCCGGGCCGGCTGCCGCTCCCTCCAGTCGCGTACGACCTCGTCGACGTCGAAGGGCGCCAGATTCAGCGGCGGACCCGACATCGCCTTCCGGGTCCCCTCGACGATCTTCTCGTTGATGTCCGCGATGATCTTCCGTACCTCGGCCTCCGACCTCGCTCCCGCCGCTGCGGCGCGGGCCTCCTCGGCCTCCTTGCGCAGGGCGAGCGTGCCGGGCAGAGGAAGCGTCAGGTTCTCCTCGCGCAGCTTCTGCTTGATCCACCACATCTCGTCGTACGGCTTGCCCTGGTCGGGGAGGGGCTTCCCCGCGCCGGGCAGGTTGTCGAACAGGCCGCGCTCGGTGCCCTCGCGTATCTGCCGGTCGATCCAGCTCTCGAAGCTGACCCCGGGTGGTTTGCGCTCCGTCACAGAATCGCCTCCCGTCGCCCGTCGATATACGCAGCCTAACCGCGCGCCGGTACGCGCGCCCGGGGCCGGTCAGGCGGCGCCGGGGATGGTGACGTTCTGCTCCTTGAACGGGTAGCCGGTGTTCGTGGCGTCACGCTGCAGGCCGTCCATCGACGTCTTGCCGGCCTCGACGTCGGCATTCGTGGCGGTGCCGCCCTTCAGCTTGTCGGTGAGGCTGGTGAACCGGTCGCTGGCGGCCTCGACGGCTTTGCACAGCGTCGGATTACCCACGGCGAAGCCCTTGGCGACCTTCAACTGGTGCAGGGCGAAGGCACCCGCCACCGCCGCCTTCACGAAAGCGCGCTTCCGCTTCTCCGCCCCGGCCTCGAAGCCGCCGCTGCGCAGGGGCTTGTAGACATAGCGATGGAAGGCGCCCAGCGCGAGACCCGCGTGCAGCGCGAAGCGGGTCTTGGCGAACCGCCTGGTGTTGCCCGCCGTCGGGCATGGGGCGTTGTACTCAGGCCCGGTGGTCGGGGACGGCGCGGCGATCACCTGCGCGACTGTGGCGGCCGCTCCTTGGGGCGCCGGGATGGTGGTCCTGTCGCCGCCGCAGCCGACGAGCAGCGTCCCCGCCAGCAGAGCCGGCGCCGCGTGTGCGGTAATGCGTCGAATGCTCCGTTCACCCACTTCGTCCCCCTATGGATCCGTGGTGGATTTCGTCACGCATAGGTCCGCGCTCCCAGGGGTGTCCCGGATGCCGGACCATCGCGGGGCGGTGTGCCCATCACCCTTCGTTCGCCGAGTTCATCCGCTCCCGGAAGTCGTGTGACGCCGCCCCTGGACTGGTCGTCGGGTGTCGCGGGCGGGGCTGAGCGGCCGTCGTATCACGAGCTTGCCGCCCTGGTCGCGGATAAGCGCGCCTTTGCCACCTCCGGGTCGTCTCAACGCCATGGCCGGTTGGACACTTTGGAATCGGCTGACCGTTGCCGCCCGTGGACGGAAGCCCTGCCGACGGTGGTGGGCGGCGCCGTGGGACAGCGGACGTCCTGTGCCGTCGAAGCCGGCCCTGACCCAGTGGCCCGGCGGCGCGTAACCTATCCGATGGTCTTTCCCGGGGAGGAAACCGGCGCGGTCGGCGAGGGAGGCGTGTGGACGAGAGCGTGTCGCTGGCCCAGCTGGCTCATCGGCTGGAGGAGGTGGTGGGCGAACTGCGCGGCATCCCCGTCGACGTCGAGCGGCTGGACGACAGCGAACTCGTTCGGCAGCAGATCGCGCAGGCCGCCCGCTCGGCCGGTGAGCTGCGCGCCATGCACCCGGTGGGCTCGCCGGAGAAGGATCGCCACGAGCAGAAGAGCAGGCGCGACGTGCTTGACGCTCTGCGGCGCGGCGTGGCGATGCGCACGATCGTCCACGCGAGCGTGCTGGATGACCCCCGCAAGGCCGCGAGGATCAGGGAACTGCACGCCGCCGGCGACCTGCACCGTGTCGTCGACGAGCCGATTCAGCAGTTGCTCGTCTTCGATCGTGCGGTGGCGTTCGTCCGGATCACCCCCGTCGCCTACGCTCCGGGTGCCTTGGTGATCAGGCAGCAGAGCCTGATCGCCACCCTCGTCGACCTGTTCGAGCAGACCTGGACCAGGGCCAGGGAGGTCACCGAGCCCGCTCAGCGCCTGACGCCGCGCGAGCGCGAGGTGCTCGCGCTGATCGCCGAAGGACGTTCCAACAGCGCCGTCGCCCGCGCCCTGTCGATCACCGAGGCGGCCGTCGGCAAGCACGTGGCCAGCGTGTTCGCCAAGCTGGAGCTACCCGCCACGGAGGACGACAACCGGCGGGTGCTGGCGGTGCTCGCCCATCTGCGCGGCGCGGCGAGGTAGTGCCAGGCCTACCTCGTCCTCGCCCTGGCCCCCATGCGGAGGCGATCCCGCGCCGATTTCAATGAACGCCATGCAGCGAATAACCGGATTGCTGGTCGGCGCCGTCTTCGGCGCGGTTTTCGTCCTCGTCAACGCACAGAGCCCGCTGAGCGCCGTGGTGGTGAATCTTCTACGGGTGTCCGCCTGCCTGGGGGCCGCGAGCGTTCTCACCATGTGGTTTCTCACCGCCCGGAGGGAGCGGTCCGCCGAGGGGCGGCGGCGGAACATGTTCGGGCGGGGTTACCTGATCGTCGTCGCCGCGGAGGCGATCCTGATCTTCGGGGGGATCCGCGTGCTGGCCGCCTGGGGACGTCCTGAGCAGGCGAACGTGGCCTGGGTGGCGTTCGTGGTCGGTGTGCACTTCATCGCGCTGGCGCCGATCTGGAAGGACTGGGGCATCGCCGTACCCGGTGTGGCGCTCACCCTGCTCGGCGCCACAGGACTCGTCCTGGCATCGACGGTCGCCGTCGCCTGGGTGCCGTTCGTCGGCGGCGTGCTGCCGGGGGTGGTGCTCCTGATTGGCAGCATCACCTTCGGCCGGCGCACGATGGCAGCGCGGCCGGCCTAGGCGGTACTGCCCTCGTTGCCGCTGCCGTGGCGATCACAGGGAAAGATCCCCCGAGCCGTGATCGGCCCGAGCAATCGTGTTCCGTCTCCGTTCAGCCCTCAGCCCAGGGAAGCTTGAGCGTGCAACGCGGAAAGCCCGCAGCAAGGGAAGGGCAGGCCCTCGCAGAGCTCGCCGCCCTGTTCGGTCGGTAGACGCGGGCCGGTGGGGTGCGCTCGTGTAAGACGGCGCTGCTGCATGGGCTGCTGTACAGCCATGCCGGGTCTCGCGCTGCGCCTCGTCGTCGACGCCAGCCGCGGGGCAGGCGGGTGAAAAACAGATGTCGGCGGCGGGACAGACCGCTTAGCCTGCGGGGGTGGAGCTTCGAGAAGAGCGGCCGGGCGATGCGGGCGCGGTGCGTCATGTCCATCTGCGAGCGTTCGGCGATCACGGAAGAATCGTGGCCGATCTGGTCGACAGCCTGCGCGACGGGATCCGCTCCGGCGGGGGGTTCGCTCTCGTGGCCGAGGACGCCGGGCAGGTCGTCGGGCACGTCATGTTCACCCGCAGCCTGCTCGATGCTCCGCGGCGGCTGGTCGATGTGCGGGTGCTCAGCCCGCTGGGTGTGCTGCCCGAGCGTCAGCGGCAGGGCATCGGCTCGGCCCTGGTCCGCGCTGGGCTCGAGACTCTGACCGAAGGGGAGAGCCCCCTCGTCTTCCTGGAAGGCGGCCCCGGCTACTACTCCCGCTTCGGGTTCACCCCGGGGGCCGAGTTGGGCTTCCGCAAGCCGTCCCTGCGCATCCCCGACCCCGCCTTTCAGGTGATCAGGCTTCCGGCGTACGAGCCGTGGATGACGGGGACGCTGGTCTACTCCGAGCCGTTCTGGCGTCACGACGCCGTCGGGCTCCGCGACCTCGACGCCTGATGGCGCCGGCGACGTAGGGTCAGGCCTGACCTCGAGCCGCCCTGTAGGCCGGCGATGAGCCGGTGGGCCGTGACCAGAAGATCCCGGTCCGTCCTGGCGCTCCCGTCCTGGACTTCATCCACCAACCCCTGTACCCGTGGATGCTTCCAATCGAGAATGGGTGTGGCCGCCGGGCTGCCCTCGACCGTTGCCCGACGGGAAACAGCAGCACGACGGCACCATGACGCCGAAAAAACCGACTTCGTATTCTGAACGTATCGGCCTCTATTGCCATGTCAACAGGGGAGGGAACGTGCGCGAGGTGGTCCGTGCCAACGATCCGGCGCTGATCTCGGCTGTCGAAGCGTTGCTGCTGGAAGCCGAGATCCCCTATCAGATCGCGGATCAGAACATGAGCATTCTTGAAGGCGGCATCGGTGCCTTCCCCCGAAGGGTGCTCGTCGACGATTCCCGGGAAGAGGAAGCGCGCCGGCTTCTGGTGGACGCCGGAATTCCGCCGAAGGGCATGCGGCTCTAAGCGATCGGGCCGACCGGGCCGGACGCCCGTCCGGCCCGGTCGCGTCCTGGGGTTGCTGTCCGGAGTCGTGCCGAGTTCCTCGGGCACCATGACCCCGAGCTCCACGCTTCGGACGTACACACACCTCATGCCGTCGGGTGAGCAGCGCATGCGGAAGGCCATCGATCGTGCCCTCGGTGGAGTGCCGGCCGATGGCCTTCCATTGAACGCGAGTGCCCTGGATGTGCCCTGAGCGGGTGGCACGAGGCCATCTGCTCAGGGCAACGTC
Source organism: Microtetraspora glauca (assembly GCF_040656155.1). Classification (NCBI taxonomy): domain Bacteria; kingdom Bacillati; phylum Actinomycetota; class Actinomycetes; order Streptosporangiales; family Streptosporangiaceae; genus Microtetraspora; species Microtetraspora glauca. The sequence continues at coordinate 30,314 of NZ_JBFALK010000027.1, read as the reverse complement.
TTACGGGATCACACGTCGTAGTAGAGCTCGAACTCGTGCGGGTGCGGGCGGAGACGGATCGGGTCGATCTCGTTCTCCCGCTTGTACGCGATCCAGGTCTGGATCAGGTCGGGCGTGAAGACGCCGCCTTCGAGCAGGTAGTCGTGGTCGGCCTCGAGGGCGTCGAGCACCTCCTCCAGGGAGCCCGGCACCTGCGGGACCTGGCGGGCCTCCTCGGGCGGAAGCTCGTAGAGGTCCTTGTCGATCGGCTCCGGCGGCTCGATCTTGTTACGGATGCCGTCGATGCCGGCCATGAGCTGCGCCGCGAAGGCGAAGTACGGGTTGCAGGACGGGTCCGGCACGCGGAACTCCAGGCGCTTGGCTTTGGGGTTGGAGCCGGTGATCGGGATGCGGACGCACGCGGAACGGTTGCGCTGGGAGTACACCAGGTTGACCGGAGCCTCGTAGCCCGGCACCAGACGGTGGTAGGAGTTCACCGTCGGGTTAGTGAAGGCCAGCAGCGACGGGGCGTGCTTGAGCAGGCCGCCGATGTAGTAGCGGGCGATGTCGGACAGGCCCGCGTAGCCGACCTCGTCGTAGAAGAGCGGCTCGCCGTCCTTCCAGAGCGACTGGTGGCAGTGCATGCCGGAGCCGTTGTCACCGAAGAGCGGCTTGGGCATGAACGTGACGGTGTGACCGTGCTGGAGCGCCGTGCTCTTGATGATGTACTTGTACAGCATCAGGTTGTCGGCGGTCTTGAGCAGCGTGCCGAACTTGAAGTCGATCTCGGCCTGGCCCGCGGTGCCCACCTCGTGGTGCTGCATCTCGGTCTCGATGCCGGCCTCGATGAGGTTGCGGACCATCTGCGAGCGCAGGTCGGTGAAGTGGTCCATCGGGGGAACGGGGAAGTAGCCGCCCTTGTAGCGCGGCTTGTAGCCCAGGTTGCCGCCCTCGGCCGCCTTGCCGGTGTTCCAGGCGCCCTCGATCGAGTCGATGTAGTAGTAACCGGCGTTCGACTTCGTCTCGAACCGGACGTCGTCGAAGATGTAGAACTCGGCCTCGGGGCCGAAGTAGGCCGTGTCGGCGATGCCGGTGCCCTTGAGGTACTCCTCGGCCTTGCGGGCGACGTTACGCGGGTCCCGGCTGTAGGCCTCACCCGTCAGCGGGTCGTGCACGAAGAAGTTGATGTTGAGCGTCTTGTGCAGGCGGAACGGGTCGAGCACGGCGGTCGACGGGTCGGGCAGCAGCAGCATGTCCGACTCGTGGATGGCCTGGAAACCGCGGATCGACGAGCCGTCGAACATGAGCCCGTCAGTGAAAACATTGGGGCCGAAGTTCTCGACGGGGAAAGTGAAGTGGTGCGTCGTCCCCGGCAGGTCCGTGAACCTGACGTCAACGAACTGCACACCCTCGTCCCGGATGAACTTCAGGACGTCGTCGGCAGAGTTAAACACTCTTGAACCTCCCAGGGGCATGGGCTAGCAAACCCGAAAATAGGCCCGAGCCGTTTCCGCCCCATGTCTCGTTTGTTTCGCGCGTGTTAATGGAAGCGCCCTCCGACAGTAACCGCGCCCGGACGACTAACGCCGTATCGGCGCAGGTGAAACGATGTTCTCGTGTCCCGCAGGTCGGCGTTTCAACCCCGCATGGCCAAGGGTTTCGCGGTCGGCGCGCCGGCACGATCATCGGGACCCCGCCGGGTCGCGCGGGCTCGCCGTCCGTCCTGACGGCCCGTACGCGACGGCCGCGCGGGACCGGATCGAATCCATCATGGAAGTGCCGCCATACTGCCGCCGCATTTCCTGTGGAAATATTGCCCACTCTGTGAATATCTTTGCGAATCGGGCGTCGTCGCGGCGAGGTGATGATACGGAAGGGGGCGATGGGAGAATCGCGCCCCGGCAGATGAAATCGATGTCGAGGTTCTCGATCCCGGGCGGCCGGGACCGGGTCAGCGCCCTGACGAAGTGATGGCGGACGGCACGGGAGACAGGGCGGGCGACGGCGACGAGGCGGTGTCCCGCGATTCCGCGCCGGACGACGGATCGGTCGCCGGGGGAGGGCCGGTCACCGACGGATCGGTCGCCTCACCCGCCGGGCGCATGATGGCGGGCGTCAAGGGACGCGGTGTCGCCGTCGGAGTCGTGTCGCCGCCGAGCAGATCCGGCCGGAGGCTGATGATCGCCCCGGCGACGGCCACCACCCCGAGCATGGCCAGCATCACCACCGGCGTACGGCGCCGCCCCGAGCGGGGGAGTCGCGCCGCCATCGCCTCCATCCGGAGGATTTCCTCCTCGCCGAACTGCGCGACCAGCGCTTCGAAGCGCGCGTCGATGTCGTCAGGGTCCGCCGAGCGCACAGATCACTCCAAGGGCTGAAAAGTCAGGAGACAGGGTCAATCATGGTCGTCGCGGCCTCCAAGCGGAAGACCGGTGACGAGCGCGGATACGCTGTGGAGTCATGAGCAACCAGCAGCCCCGATGGACGCAGACCTGGCTGGGAGGAGTCCGGTCGGCCGGCATCGACCTCGGCTATCCGGGTGAGCGGCTCGGCCTGCCCGCCGATGGGCGCGGTTCCGTCACCGGCTGGGGCCGGCGCTTCGGCGCGATCCTGGTCGACTGGTTGTTGTGCACCTGGGCCATCGCCGGGGGTGTGTTCGGCGCCCACGGGCCGGACGGCGGCTGGGTCGGCCTCGCGGTCTTCGCGGTGGAGAACGTCCTGCTCGTCGGCACCATCGGCATGACGCTCGGCATGCGGCTGTTCGGCCTCCGGGTCGCCACGCTCGACGGTGGACGTCCGCCCTTCGTCTCCGTGCTGGTCCGCACGTTCCTGCTGTGCCTCGCCGTACCCGCGCTGATCTGGGACCGCGACCGCAGGGGTCTGCACGATCGGGCGTCCAACACCGTGGTGGTCCGCCTCTGACGCCCGCGCGCTGAGCGCGGAAAAGATGAACCGGGTTTGCATATGAACCCGGTTCATTTATTGTGCCGGTATGGCCGGACTCAGGGAAGACAAGAAGCGGCGGACGCGGCAGGCGATCGCCGACGTGGCGATGCGCCTCTTCGCGGAGCGCGGGTTCGAGGCGGTCACCGTCAACGAGATCGCCGAGGCGGCCGGCGTCGCGAAGGTCACCCTGTTCAAGTACTTCCCGGCGAAGGAGTCCCTCGTCCTGCACGCGATCGAGGAGGAGGACCTGGCGGGGATCGTGGCGGGCCGACGTCCCGGCCAGTCGCCCCTGGAGGCGCTGCGCGCGCACTTCCTCGCGTTCGCCGCAGAACCGGGCATCGCCGACACGGACGGGCTGGTCGCCCAGATGAAGGTGATCGTGGACAGCCCCGCGCTCACCGCCGCCGCCAACCGGCTCCAGTACGGCCAGCGGCGCGCCCTCGCCCGCGCCCTGTCCGGAGACCACGGGCCGTCTGCCCCGTGCGAGCCGACTGAGCGGGCAGGCGCCCAGGCGGCCCAGCGGTCCGCCGAACTCCCGGCGGGGCCGGCCACCACGCACCCCACCGGACAGGCCGCCGAGCGAGACGGCGCCGAGCCGCCGGCGGAGCACAGCGCCGGGTTGGCGGCGGAGTTGGCGGCCGCCCAGATCAGCGCGGCCGTCCTGACGATCCAGGAGACGTTCTTCCACCGCATCGCCTCCGGGATGCCGCTCCACGAGGCCGGACGCCGTCTGGCCGGCGACGTCGACCTCGCCTTCGACCTCCTCGAGAACGGGCTGGCCCGCCGTCTCGGCCCCTAGCCGTGCCGCCCGGCACGAGCCGCGACCTCCCCGACCCGTGATCCCCGACCCGTGATCGGCGACCTCGCGATCTATCGACCTGTGGCCTTCCCGCCCCGTCCCCCGACATGGGAGTTGTGACATGAGAGCTGTGGGCATCAACTACGACACCGGGTTCCTCCCCGGCAGCGCCTCCCGGCCCCACTTCGACCCCGAGGTGGTACGCCGCGAGATGCGCGTCATCGCCGACGACCTGCACTGCACCGCCGTACGCGTGTCGGGCGGCGACCCGGAGCGGCTCAGCGTGGCCGCCGAGCACGCCGCCGCCGCGGGCCTCGAAGTGTGGTTCGCACCCTTCCCCTGCGAGCTCACCACCGAGGAGATGCTGCCCTTCTTCGCCGACTGCGCCGCCAGGGCGGAACGGGTGCGTACGGCGGGTGCCGAGGTGGTCTACGTCATGGGGTGCGAGATCAGCGGCTTCGCGCCCGGCTTCCTGCCGGGGGAGACACTCTACGACCGGCTGGGCGCCCTGGCGTCGTTCACCGTTGAGGACTGGGCGTCGATCGGGCCGATGCTCGGGCGGCTGAACGCCTTCCTGGCCGAGGCGGCGGGCGTCGCCCGCGAGCGGTTCGGCGGGCGGCTGACCTACGCCTCCGCGCCCTGGGAGTTCGTCGACTGGACGCCGTTCGACGTCGTCGGCGTCGACGCGTACCGCGGCGCCTACAACGCCGCGAACTTCCGCGAGGAGATCCGTGGCCACTTCCGGCACGACAAGCCGGTCGCGGTCACCGAGTTCGGCACCTGCCCCTACCGGGGCGCGGGCGAGCGAGGCGGCATGGCGTGGGCGATCGAGCAGGTGGAGGACCTGGTGCCGGACGAGTCCGAGCAGGTGCGCTACTTCGAGGAACTGCTCGCCGCCTTCGAGGCGGAGGGAGTGGACAGCGCGTTCTGGTTCACCTTCGCCGGATACGAGCGGCGCGGTGACCGCGACCCCGGTTCGTACGGCGTCGTCAGCATGATCGACGAGGTGCGCTGGAAGCCGAGGGAGATCTTCCACGCCATGGCGGCTAGGTATTCAGACAACTGAAGATCGCGGTGCCGGGGAGGTGCCGGCCGCGCAGGGGGCTCCAGCCGCCCCACACACCCTCGTGGCCCTCCGGCCATTCCGGCTCGACCAGACCCGTCAGGGCGAACCCTGACGCGGCGATGAGGCCCACCCAGTCGCCCAGCGTCCGGTGGTGCTCCACGTAGGCCGGCACCCCGCCGTCGGACAACTCCACGTACGGCGCGCGGTCGAAGTAGGACCGGTCCGCGGTCAGCCCGTGCGGGCCGGGATCGTCGGGAAACGCCCACCGGACCGGGTGGCTGACCGAGAACACGAACCGCCCGCCCGGACGCAGCACGCGGCGCACCTCGGCGAGCACGGCCCCGGCGTCCGCGACGAACGGCAACGCCCCGAACGCCGAGCAGGCCAGGTCGAAGGAGTCGTCGAGGAACGGCAGGACCTCCGCGTCGGCCTGCACGACCGGCAGGGACGCCCCCGTCTGCTCGTCGATGCGGCGCGAGTGCTGGAGCTGCCGACAGGACAGGTCGAAGGCCGCGACAGAGGCGCCCTGGGAGAGCAGCCACCGGCCGCACTGTCCGGCGCCACAGCCGACCTCCAGCACCCGGTGACCGGCCACATCGCCCAGCAGCCGGGCGTCGGCCTCGTCCAGTCCCTCCGGGCACCAGATGAACCCGTCGTCGCGAAGGAACTCGCCGTGCTCCGCCTGGTATTCGTCCGCCGCGCCGTCCCACCAGCCACGATTGGCCTGTGCGGTCTCGGCGCGGGTGACGGACCTCCTGGTGACACCCACGTCGGATCCGGGGCTCAGCGGGCCTTGGGGCCACGCGGCATGCGTACGCCCTTGGGCATGGGGCCCTTCGGCATCGGCATCGCCGGCGTCAGCGCCCGCATGCGGTTGTTGATCTCGGACACGACGGGCTTCTTGAGGTTGCGCGGCAGCTTCATCAGGTGACGCTGGAGCTTGGCCAGGGGCACCTGCCCGTCGCCGTCGCCGCACTGGACGTCGTACACCGGGACGTCGAGCGCGACCCGCTGCACCCGCTTCTTCTCCGCGACCAGCATCCGCTGCACGCGGTTGCCCGGCCCCTCGGAGACGAGGATCACACCGGGGTAGCCGACCACCCGGAACACGAGGTCCTGGTCGCGGTTGACCGCCACCGGCTTCTCCTCGACGTACCAGTTGCCGCGCATGCCCTGGAGAATCGCGTACGTCGCGCCGGGCTGGCCGTCGAGCATGGTGTACTGCGCGCGCTGGGCCAGCCGGCTGAACACGATCAGGCCGACCAGGACGGCGGCGAGCACGCCGAAGACGTACCACGTCCAGCCGAAGAAGACGCCGAGGACGACGAAGACGGCGAGGGTGCCCAGCGCCGACCCGTAGACGATCGGCATGCCCTTGGGGTTGGCCTGTTTAACGAACTGGGCGACCATCCGGATCTGCTTGAGCCGTCCCGGAGTCGCAGGGTCTTTCGCCATGCTCTGCAGGATACAAATCCCAGGGTGAATTAATGAAAACGAGACCCGCCCACACGGCTCACGCGTGAGCCGTGTGGGCGGGTCCGGGTGGTTTCGAAGCGGATTTCCGGCAGGGGCTAGAGGGTCTGCCGCGCCGTGATCGCCTGCTGGTACAGGCGGCCGGCCCGGTAGGACGAGCGGACCAGGGGGCCCGACATGACACCGGCGAAGCCGATCTCCTCGGCCTCCCGCTGCAACTCGACGAACTCCTCGGGCTTGACCCAGCGGTCGACCGGGTGGTGGCGCGGGCTCGGCCGGAGGTACTGCGTGATCGTGATCAGGTCGCAGCCCGCCTCGTGCAGGTCACGCAGCGCCTGGACGATCTCCTCGCGCTCCTCGCCCATGCCGAGGATGAGGTTGGACTTGGTGACCATCCCGGCCGCGCGGGCCTTGGTGATCACTTCGAGGGAGCGCTCGTAACGGAACGCGGGCCGGATCCGCTTGAAGATCCGCGGCACGGTCTCGATGTTGTGCGCGAACACCTCGGGCCTGGCCGAGAAGACCTCCTCCAGCTGCTCGTCGATGCCGTTGAAGTCGGGCACCAGCAGCTCGACGCCGCAGCCGGGAAGCAGCGCGTGGATCTGGCGGGCGGTCTCGGCGTACAGCCAGGCGCCGCCGTCGGGCAGGTCGTCACGGGCGACACCGGTGACGGTGGCGTAGCGGAGGCCCATCTGCTTGACCGACTCGGCCACACGGCGCGGCTCGTCCCGGTCGTACTCGGCGGGCTTGCCGGTGTCGATCTGGCAGAAGTCGCAGCGCCGGGTGCACTGGTCACCGCCGATGAGGAACGTGGCCTCCCGGTCCTCCCAGCACTCGGAGATGTTGGGACATCCCGCTTCCTGGCAGACCGTATGCAGGCCCTGATCCTTCACCAGGGATCTGATCTCGTTGAAGTTGGGGCCGTTGTGGAGCCGCGTCTTGATCCACGGCGGCTTCTTCTCGATCGGGGTCTGGCTGTTGCGCACCTCCAGGCGGAGGAGCTTACGGCCATCTGGGGCAACGGACACGCTGTCCAGCTTATTACCCGCCCCAGGATGAGCCGTCAGGCGAGGTCCTCCTCGTACATGTCGTACGGCTCGGTGCCGAGGGCCTCCGCGAGGCGCTTCTCGGCGAACGGGATGACCTCGTCGACCGTGATCCGGCGGCCCGTCTCCGCGGACAGGGAGGTGACGCCCGCGTCGCCCTCCACGATCCGGTTGTACCAGCTCAGGTCGTTGACGCAGTTGAGGGCGAAGCCGTGCATGGTCACGCCGCCGGTGATCCGGATGCCGATGGTGCCGATTCTGCGGTCCGGCAGGCCGCTCGCGGCGTCTCCGGGCATCCACACGCCGCCCTGGCCCGCGATCCGCCGCGCGGCCAGCCCGAAGTCGGCGCAGATCTGGATCAGCACCTCTTCGAGGAGCCGGACGTACCCCGCGACGTCGGAGACCCGGATGATCGGATAGCACACAAGCTGCCCTGGACCGTGCCAGGTGATCTTCCCGCCGCGGTCCACGTCGATGACGGGCGTGCCGTCGGCGGGCCGTTCGTGCGCAAGGGTGCGGCTGCCCGCCGTGTAGACGGGCGCGTGCTCGAGCATGAGGCACAGATCGGAGATCTCGTCCGCCGCCCGGCGCCGGTGCGCCCGGCGCTGGAGACTCCACGCCTGCTCGTACGGAACGTCGACACCCAGCCGCACCACGGCGAGCCCGCTCATGACTCCTCCTCGCCCAGAGGCTCGGAGTCGCGTTCGCGAAGGGCACTGTGCCTGTCGATTCGCTCGCTCCGCTCGCTCATGACGTCTCCTCGCCCAGCGGCTCGGGGTCGCTCTCGTTCACCCGTCCAGGTTAGACGTGAGGAGTCTCGGCTCGATACGGAACTCCTTGACACCGCCTGCACCGTCCTTCTCGATCCGGTACGCGTAGCCGCCGGGGTCGACCGTCACGGCCTGGATGAAGTCCGTCCCCACGTAGTGCAGACCGACGCCCTCGTCCGCGGCGAACCCGTCGGGCAGCTCACCCGAGGCCACCGAGGCGTGCAGCAGTTCCCTGCGCTGCGGGTCGGAGTTGTAGTGCACGCCGCAGGAGTAGGGCAGGAAACCCAGCCCCTCGGCCCACGGCCGGAGTTTCGGCCCGAACGAATCCGTGTTGCCCCCGACGTGCCAGCAGAGGGCTCCGGCGCTCTGGCCGGACAGGACGACACCCGACCGCCAGGCCTCGGCGAACGCCTCGTCCAGCCCGTGCAGGCGCCACAGCGCCGCGAGGTTGGCCACGCTGCCGCCGCTCACGTAGATGGCGTCCTGCTCCAGGATCCACTCGCCCGGCTCCGCGACGTTCGGCATCGGGAACACCGTCAGGTGGCTGACCTCGACGTCCCACTCGCGGAACGCTCCGTACATCTTCAGCAGCCAGTCGGCGTCGTCTCCGGTGGCGGTGGCGAGGAGCCCCAGCTTGGGCCGATCCTGGCCGGTGAGGTCGAGGACGTAGCGCAGCAGTCCGGTCGGCTCGATGAACCCGTGCCGCTCGGTCTGCCGGAACGACCCGCCACCGATGGCGACGATGTGAGACTGCCCGATCCGGCTCATCGGTCACTCCAATATCGGGAAACAGGGAGTCATCAGAGTACGGCGGCGAGCGCCTCTGTGAGGGTGGGATGCGAGAACCGGTGACCGGCCCGCAGCAGGCGGCGGGGGATGACACGCTGGCCGGTCAGGACCCCTTCGTCCGCGAAATCGCCGAGGGCCATGCGCAGCGCGAACGCGGGCGTCGGGATGGGCATGGTCGGCCGCCGCAGGGCCTTCCCGATGGCCTTGGTGTACTCGGCGTTGGTCACCGGCTCGGGCGCGGTGAGATTGACCGGCCCGGAAATATCCGCATTTGATATGAGAAATCTCACGGCGTCCACCCAGTCGGGCAGGGAGATCCACGAGACGTACTGCCGCCCGCTCCCCAGGGGGGCGCCCGCGCCGATCTTGAAGATGGGCAGGACCTTGGCCAGCGCCCCTCCGCGGCTGCTCAGCACGACGCCGGTGCGCAGCCGTACGAGCCGGATGCCCTCCTGCTCGACGGGCTCGGCCGCCTCCTCCCAGTCGCGGACCAGCGTGGCCAGGAAGCCGGTCCCCGCGGGGGCGGACTCGTCCACCTCTCGGTCACCGGTGTCGCCGTAGTAGCCGATCGCCGACGCGGACAGCAGCACCCGGGGCCTGCTCCTGAGCAGGCCCAACGCTTCGACGAGCGTGTGCGTGCCCACGATGCGGCTGTCGACCAGCTCCCGCCTGTACGACTCCGTCCACCGGCGGTCGGCGATCCCGGCGCCGGCCAGATGGACCACGGCCTCCGCGCCCTCCAGGACGGACGGGTCGAGAAGGTCGCGCTCCGGATCCCAGAACTCCTCGTCCGACGCCTCGGGCTCCCGCCGTACGAGCCGCAGGACCCGGGCGCCGTCGGCGCGGAGAGCGCTGACAAGGGCCGAACCGAGGAACCCCGACGAGCCGGTCACAACGATGGTCATGCCGTCCACGGTAGGTCGCGAGCCGGGAAACGGCGGAGGCCGCCCCGCTGACACGCGGAACGGCCCCCGGGAACCATGCGGCTCCGGTACAGCTCAGTGCACGTCCGTCACCGGCCGGAGCGGATCACAGCGGATCCACGCCGATCGGTACGGCTCCGCGCCGGGAACCGCTCAGGCGAGGCCGAGCTGGTTCTCGAAGCGGCCCTCCTCCAGGCGGCGCTTGACCGTCGTGAGGAAGCGGGCGGCGTCGGCGCCGTCGACCAGGCGGTGGTCGTAGGTCAGCGCGAGGTAGACCATCGAGCGGACCGCGATGACCTCGCCCTCCGGCGTGTCGAGCACGACCGGACGCTTGACGACCGAGCCGGTGCCCAGCATGCCGACCTGCGGCTGGTTGAGGATCGGCGTGTCGAACAGGGCGCCGCGGCTGCCGGTGTTCGTCAGCGTGAACGTGGCCCCGGTGATCTCGTCCGGCGTGACCTTGTTCGCGCGGGTCCGCTCGGCGAGGTCGGCCGTCTTGCGGGCGAGACCGGCGAGGTTGAGGTCACCGGCGTTCTTGATCGTCGCCGCGATCAGGCCGCGCTCGGTGTCGACTGCGATGCCGAGGTGCTCGACGTCGAAGTACGTGACCTCCATGGTCTCGTTGTTGATCGTCGCGTTGAGCTTCGGGTGCTGCTTGAGCGCCTCGATCGCCGCCATCTCGAAGAACGGCATGAACGACAGCTTGACGCCCTCGCGGCGGAAGAACTCGTCCTTCGCCCGCGCGCGCAGCCGCGCGATCTTCGTGACGTCGACCTCGACCACCGTGGTGAGCTGGGCCGCGGTCTGCAGCGACTCGACCAGTCGCTTGGACATGGTCTGCCGCAGGCGGGACATCTTCTCGGTGGTGCCGCGCAGGGTGGTGTCCACCTGGACCTGCTCGGGGGCCGCGGCGGGAGCGGGCGCGGCCACGGGGGCGACGACCGCCGGAGCCGCCGGAGCCGCCGGAGCGGCGGCAGGGGCGGCGGCAGCGGCCTGCTCGCGCTGGACGCGAGCCGCCTCGACGACGTCCTGCTTGCGGATGCGGCCGCCCACGCCGGTGCCGGTCAGGGCGTCGAGGTCGACACCGTGCTCGGCGGCCAGCTTGCGGACCAGCGGCGTGACGTACGGGCTCTCGCCGGCCGGGGCGACCTCGGCGGCCGGGGCCACCGGAGCGGGCGCGGCGACCGGAGCGGGAGCCGGAGCCGGAGCCGGAGCGGGGGCGGGGGCGGGCTGCGGGATCGAGGAGATCGGCGGAGCCGGAGCCGGAGCGGGCGCCGGGGCGGGAGCCGGCTCAGGCGCGGGAGCGGGCTCGGGCTCGGGAGCCGGGGCGGGCGCCTCGGCGGCGGGAGCGGCCGGAGCGGCGGCGCCGCCCTCGGCGTCGATGACGGCGAGCTCGGCGCCGACCTCGACGGTCTCGTCCTCAGCGACGACGATCTTGGTGAGGTAGCCGGCGGACGGCGAAGGGATCTCGGTGTCGACCTTGTCCGTCGACACCTCGAGCAGCGGCTCGTCGGCCTCGACGCGCTCGCCTTCCTTCTTCAGCCAACGGGTTACGGTGCCCTCGGTAACGCTCTCTCCGAGCTGGGGCATGGTTACGGAGACCGGCATGGTTCTCTTCTCTCGCGTTTCCTGTGAGGGCCTTAGTTGTGGACGTGAAGCGGCTTGCCGGCCAGGGCCAGCATCGCCTCACCGAGGGCCTCGGACTGGGTCGGGTGCGGGTGGATCAGCTGGGCGACGTCACCGGGCGTGGCCTCCCAGTTGTAGATCAGCTGGGCCTCGGCGACGAGTTCGCCGACGCGGCTGCCCACCATGTGCACGCCCAGGACCCGGCCGTCGCGCTCGGCGACGACCTTGACCTCGCCCTGGGTCTGCAGGATCTTGCTCTTGCCGTTTCCGGCGAGGTTGTAGCTGAGCTCGACCACGTCGTGGCCGCGCTCGCGGGCCACGGCGGTGCTGACGCCCACGGACGCCACCTCGGGCTCGGAGTAGGTGATGCGCGGCACGCCGTCGTAGTCGATCGGGACCGGGTTCAGACCGGCGATGTGCTCGGCGACGAGGATGCCCTCGGCGAAGCCGACGTGGGCGAGCTGGAGGGTCGGGATCAGGTCGCCCACGGCGTACACGCCGGGAACGCCGGTCTGGCAGTACTCGTCGACCTTGACGTAGCCGCGGTCGACGGTGACGCCCGCCTCCTCGAAGCCCAGCCCGGCGGAGACCGGGCCGCGGCCCACGGCGACGAGCATGAGCTCGGCGTCGAGGGTCTTGCCGTTCTCCAGGGTGACGACGACACCGGTGTCGGTGGTCTTGACGCTCTCGAACCGGACGCCGAGCTCGTACTTGATGCCCCGGCGGCGGAAGGCGCGCTCCAGGAGCTTGGAGTTGGACTCGTCCTCGAGCGGCAGCAGGTGGGGGAGCGCCTCGACGATCGTGACCTCGGCGCCGAAGGACCGCCACACGCTGGCGAACTCGACGCCGATCACGCCGCCGCCCAGGATGATCACCGAGCTGGGGACGCGGTCCAGGACCAGCGCGTGGTCGCTGGAGACGACCTTGTCGCCGTCGATCTCCAGGCCGGGGAGCGACTTGGGCACCGAGCCGGTGGCGAGGACGACGTTGCGCCCCTCGAAGACCTGGTCGCCCACCACGACGCGGTTCGGGCCGGCCAGCCGGCCCTCGCCCTCGACGACGGTGATCTTCTTGCTCTTGATGAGCCCCGCGAGGCCCTTGTAGAGCCCGCTGATCACCTTGTCCTTGTACGAGTGGACCGCGGGGACGTCGATGCCGTCGAACCGCGCGCGGACGCCGAACGCCTCGCTCTCGCGGGTCTGGTCCGCCAGCTCGGCTGCGTGAAGAAGGGCCTTGGTGGGAATACAGCCACGGTGCAGGCAGGTGCCGCCGACCTTGTCCTTCTCGATGAGGACGACGTTCATGCCGAGCTCGGCCGCCCGCAGTGCACAGGCGTAACCGCCGCTGCCGCCGCCTAGGACGACGATGTCATAGGGGCCGCTGCCATCAGCCACAGGAATGCTCCTCGTTGGATTGCCACACCGCCGGTTGGACCCGACAGCATCTTTTCACTTGTCTATGAAGATCGTGGTTCAGTCGGCGGCGCGTCCGCCGTCGGCGGCGTAGCGTTCCGCCAGGGCCACCAGCGTGCGGGTGATCGCCCCGGTTCCGCCCTTGGGTGTGTAGCCGTACGGCTCCGCCTTGTTGAAGGCGGGGCCCGCCATGTCGATGTGCGCCCAGCGAACGCCGTCCGGGACGAACTCGCGCAGGAAGATGCCCGCCGCGAGCATCGCGCCCCACCGGTCGGGATTGAGGTTGGCGATGTCGGCCACCGGCGAGTCCAGGCCCTTGCGCAGTTCGTCGGGGAGCGGCATGCCCCAGGCGGCCTCACCCTGGGAGACGGCGACCTCGACGACCTCCTCGCGGATCGCGTCGTCGTTGGCCATGACGCCGCTGGTCCGCCAGCCGAGCGCGACGATCTGCGCGCCGGTGAGGGTGGCGACGTCGACGATCAGGTCAGGGCTGTCCTGCGCGGCGCGCGCGATGCCGTCGACCAGCACCAGCCGGCCCTCGGCGTCGGTGTTGAGCACCTCGACGGTCTTGCCGCTGAAGGTGTGCAGCACGTCGGAGGGGCGCATCGCCGTACCCGACGGCATGTTCTCGGCGAGGCACAGATAGCCGACGGCGTTGACCGGAAGGCCGAGCCTGGCGATGGTGATCAGCGCGCCCAGGACGGCGCCCGCGCCGCCCATGTCCGACTTCATCCAGTCCATCGAGTTGGCCGGCTTGAGCGAGAGGCCGCCGGAGTCGAAGGTGATGCCCTTGCCCACGAAGGCGAGGGTCCGCGAGGCGTCCGGGTGGCCGTACGCGAGACGGACCAGGCGGGGCGGGTTGACCGAGCCCTGGCCGACGCCGGAGATGCCGCCGTAGCCGGCCTCCTTGAGCGCGGTCTCGTCGAGCACCTCGACGGTCAGGCCCGCCTTGGTCCCGGCGTCCTCGGCGATGTCCGCGAACTTCGCGGGCCACAGGTCCGACGGGGGCATGTTGACGAGGTCGCGCACCAGGCTCACCGCCTCGGCGACGGTCGACGCGCGCTCCACGGCGGCGTCCGCGCCGTCGGCGGCGGAGAGCACGGTCAGCTCGCCGACCGGCTCCTTGCGCTCGCCGGTGCGGTATCTGCTGAATTCGTAGGCGCCGAGCAGCGCGCCCAGCGCGACCGCCTCGGCCTCGTCGGCCGTCGAGGCGGGCAGGGCCAGGGCGGCGGAGGCCGTACCGGCGAGGGCGCGGGCCGCGGCGCCGGAGGCGCGTCGCAGCGTCTCCGGGTCGTATCCGTCGTCGGGCCGCTCACCGAGGCCGACGGCGAGCACGAGCGGCGCGGGCAGGGCGCCGAGAGTAGGGATCTTGGCGATCTCCTCGGGTTTCCCGGTGAATCCGACCGCGCCGAGCGCTGCGGCGAGGGTGCCGCCCAGAGCCTGGTCGAGGTCGTCGGCGCCCGGGGCGACCTGTGGGCCGTCCGATGAGGCGTGGATGCCGACTACGAGAGCACCGGTCTCGATGGAGACCGTGTCAGATGCGAGAACGCGCACTGTGGTCACGGGTGCCGATGCTAGTCGCGCTTTCAGCGTACGCATAAACGAGGGTTCGTCCTACCAATGGGTGGGGGAGATGGTGCTGATGGAATTAGCACCATCTGGATGATGATGCTAATGTCGCTAGCATCATGTTGCTGAAGCTCGATCTCAACGATCCGCGGCCCCTCCATGAACAGGTCGCCGACGCCATCCGGCAGGCGATCGTTCAGGGGGACGTGGCTCCGGGGGACCGGTTGCCCCCGGCCCGCGACCTCGCTGACGCGCTGGGCGTCAACGCCAACACGGTCCTGCGGTCACTGCGCGACCTGCGAGACGAAGGCCTGCTCGAGTTCCGCCGCGGCCGCGGCGTCTCGGTCCTGAGCCGGCCCGACCCCCGCGAGGCGCTCAGAGCCATGGTGAGGGACCTGCTCCATGAGGCCGTCCGGTACGGCTATCGCCCCCACGACGTCATTGAACTGATCAAGGAAATCTCATGAACGACTTGTCCGTACGGGACGCCGCCTTCCGCGGGCGCTTCCTCCTGGCGGCCGGAGCGTGGACGGTCCTCGTCACCGCCGTGCTGGTCGCCGTGCCGCTCTGGTTCAGGGACCGGCTGCCCGACCCGCTGGCCGCGCACTGGGGGCCCTCCGGAGAACCGGACGGCACGATGCCGTTCACCGTGTTCGTCTGCGTCGCCCTGCTGTGGGTGGTCCTCGCGGGAGCCTGCCTGGGGGCGGCGGCCGGCGGCCGCGCGGTGAACCGGCGCGCGGCACGCCGCTGGATCACGGCCGGGCTGGGCTGGGGCGCCGCCTTCATACTCGGCCTGCAGATCCTCACGATCGGCGCCAACATGGACCGGCGGCGCTGGGAGGACGCGGCGTCCCTCGGCTGGCAGGCGGCGATCGTGATCGCCGTCGCGTTCCTGGCCGGCTGGCTCGGTTGGCTCGCCGGACGGCCGGGGCCCGACGAGCGGCCGGCTGCCGCCGAGGCCACGCCGCCGGCTCTCGTGCTCAGCCCGGGGGAGCGGCCCGTGTGGGTTTCCAGCGTGTCCTCGCCGGTCGCCGTGGGACTCGCCCTCGCCGCACTCGCCGCCGCCGTGTCGCTCGCCGCCTGCGCCCTCTTCGGCCTCCCCGCCGAGTTGTGGATCGGGGCGGGGGTGTTCGCCGTCGTCGGCCTGGCCGGTCTATGGCTCTCCTCGGTAAGGGTGAAGGTGAGCCCGGAAGGCCTCACGGTGTCCTACGGCCCGCTGCGGTGGCCCTCCAGGTCGGTGCCGCTCGCCAAGCTCGACCGGGCCTGGACCGAGCGGCGTGCCCCCGCCGACGTGGGCGGCTGGGGTTATCGCGGGCTTCCCGGCCAGAGCACGATCATGATCCGTGGCGGCGAGTGCCTGGTCGTCCGCTACACCTCGGGCGGCGAGCTCGGCATCAGCGTGGACGACGCGGCTCAGGGAGCCGCCCTGCTCAACGCTCTTGTGGCTTCCGGTGTGGCTTCCTGAGACTGATGGAGTGTCGATGCGCCGATCTGGTGATCTTCTGCTGTTTCTCGTCGTCTCCTTCGGCTGCGCGTGGCTGCTGGCACTCCCGCTGTGGCTGAACGGCTCGGGGCTGCGGTCGCCGCTCGTGACGCCCGTCGCGGCGGCGATGATGTTCACTCCGTCCCTCGGCGTGCTCGCCGCCTGGCTGGTCCGCCGTCGCGGGACCCCATTCCGTGAATGGGCCCGCCTCACCGGCCTCACATGGGGGCCGGTGCGCAGGAGGACGCTCGGCCTCGTCGCCGCCACCTGGCTGGGCGTGCCGCTGCTCGTGCTGGTCGCGCTGGCCGTGAGCGCGCTCACGGGCGCGGTCGACCTCGACGTCGGGGGGCTCAGCCTCTTCCGGCGACAGCTGGAGGCGGCCGGCGGGGCTCCGCTGGAGCCGGAGACGCTGGCTGTGACCCAGCTCGTCTCTGCGGTCGTCGTCGCGCCGCTGCTGAACGCGATCCCGTCCCTCGGCGAGGAGTGGGGGTGGCGGGGGTACCTTCTGCCGCGGCTCCTCGGCGGCCCCGCCCTCGACGCCTCGCCCCGGCCGGCCCGGCTGGTGTGGCGCGCCATGCTCGTGTCCGGTGTGATCTGGGGGCTCTGGCACGCGCCGCTGACCTTGCTCGGTTACAACTATCCGGACCTCGGCCCGTGGGCGGCGCCGATGTTCGTCGGGGTCTGCGTCCTGCTCGGCGCGATCCTCGGCTGGCTGCGCCTGCGCACCGGCAGCGTGTGGCCGGCCGTGGTGGGACACGGGGCGTTCAACGCCTCGGCCGGTCTGATCCTGCTCGCCGGTGACGCGGCCCACCCGCCCAACCTCGCGCTCGCGGGCGTCACGGGTGTCGTCGGCTGGGCCGTACTCGCCGTCGTCGTGGTCGCCCTGCGCTCCCCGTACCGCGCCGGTGAGGGCGCGTAGACCGCCTCAGCGGAGGAGGAAGGCGCAGAGCAGCAGGGTCGTGGTCGTCGCGCACTCCGCCAGCGCGCCGAGCACGTCCCCCGTGATCCCGCCGAGCCTGCGGACCGCCCGCCGCCGCAGCAGCGCCGCGGCCATGAGGCCGGCCAGCACGGCCAGCGGGTACGCGACCGGCGCCCACCGGAACACCGACCGGAGCGGCGAGGGCTCGAGTGCGGGCAGGAGGACGGCCGCGCACAGAAGGGCCGCCGCGGTCACGGCGATGGCGGGGCCACGCCGTACGGTGCCCGCGACGAAGGCGCCCAGCCCTCCGGGGCGGGCGGCGGGGACGCTGACGCGACAGGCCCAGGTGATCGCGAGCCGTCCGGTGACGCAGGCGGCGATCAGCGCGGGCGGTCCCCAGCCGTCCATCCGGGTCAGCGCGGCCACCTGCGCGAGCAGCGTGAACACGAGCGTGACCACGCCGAACGGCCCGATGTCGGAGCGCTTCATGATGTCGAGCGCCTGATCGGCGGGCTTGCCGCTGCCCAGGCCGTCGGCCAGGTCGGCGAGCCCGTCCAGGTGCAGGCAGCGGGTCAGCCAGGCGAGCGCCCCGACCGCGAGCACGGAGGCCAGCAGCGCGGAACCGCTCGCCCAGCGCGCACCGATCGACACGGCGGCGGCGGCGACCCCGAGCACCAGCCCGGCGAGCGGGGCCAGGAGCATCCCGCGTCCGGCGATCCGGCGATTCACCTCGATCGCGCGTACCGGGAACACGCTCAGGGTTCCCAGCGCGAACCGCCATGCCGCCGCCGTGGAGGCGGGGTCCTGCTCTGGTGTTCCGGACACAACGGGTGATGGTAGTGGCGTGCCGAGGCTGGAACGTGTGCGCTCCCCGCCGCCCGTCGCTCGGCCCCACGCGGACCGGTCCGAGGCGGAGGAGGCGTCCGTCGGTTCGCCCGCCGGGTCCTCACGCTGTCGCTCTCCACCGGGAGTTCCCCCGAGAGCCACGGAAGACGGCTCAGATCGGGAGCGGCAGCACGCGGCCCGCCACGACGAGCGCCACCTCCTCGGACTCGCGGGCGAGGCGCTGGTTGAGGCGCCCCAGAGCGTCGCGGAAGAGCCGGCCGCTCGCGGTCGCCGGGATCACGCCGAACCCGACCTCGTCGCTCACGGCGACGACCCGTGCCGATGTCCGCCGCCACGCCTCGACCAACTCGTCGCACCGCAGAGCCACCCGGTCGAGCGGGGACGGCTCCATTTCGGTCGTACGGGAGGCGTCGTTCTCGCGGTGACCCTCATCCTCGTGGGGGTCGTCACCCCGGCGGGGAGCGGCGCCTTCGCGGGGGCCGCCGTTCTCGTGTGGGGAGTCCTGATCGTCGAGGGTGTTCCGCCCTTGTGCGGCCGCGCTCTCCTGGCCCGGCCAGGCGCCGCACTCGTCGAAGACGGCGGCGATCCAGGTGCCGAGCCCGTCGATGAGGAGCGTTCCGGACGACGCGCGGAGCAGCCCGGCGAGGTCGGTGGTCTCCACCGTCCCCCAGTGCGCGGGACGACGGTCGCGGTGCGCCCGCACCCTGGCGAGCCAGGAGGGATCGTCACCACCCGAGGGGCCCGTCGCCACATAGGTGACCTCCGCCTCGGCCGCGAGCCGAAGTTCCGCCTCCTCCGATTTGCCGGAGCGGGCGCCGCCGAGCAGGAGTGTGCGCCGTGGCGCGGACCGGGCGGGTGAGGGCAGCTCCCGCGTTTCCAGCGCGGTGCCGTCGGGCACGGCCTCCACCCCCCAGAACGCGAGCCGGCGGGCCAGCTCCGCCTCGGATGGGACACGATGGTCGAGGCCGACGGCGACGACGCGGGTGCGCGGCGTCACCCGGCCCCTCCGGCGCAGGTCGCCGAGCCGCTCGGGCCGGTCGAGCGGGTCGAGGAGCACCACGTCGTACGGCGCGGGCGCCTGTTCGTCCGGAGGCCCCTCCCGCCCTACGCGCCGGATGCCCGTGTGGAGCAGCCGCCCTCCGTCCGGGCCGGTCACCGCGAGACCGTCCGGAGTGTGCTCCATGGCGTGGCCGTCCGGTCCCGGCCGCGGACTCGTGCGGGAGGGGGTGGGGGACGGATCGGGGGAGAGCCGTACCACGTCGTCGACGACGACCGACAGGGGGCGGCGGGGCAGGGCGCTCGTCCGTCCGCAGGAGGCGCAGCGGCAGCCGGGGGAGGGCCATCCTTCGGGGCCGGCCGTTCCCTCCAGGAAGATCCTCATTTCGTCCCCTCCGTGCCGCAGGGCCCGCCCGATGCCGGGTCCTGCTGAGGCCGTCGCTCGCTCCTCCCGGTCCTGTACGCCGGGTCCGCGCGACGCCATCTTCCCGTGCCGCCCGCCCGCGGCGGATGGCGGGGCGTCGGAAGGCCGTTCCCGGTACGTACTGGAAGGATCGCCGTCCTGAGCGGTTGTATGGTCGGCGGGACCTGCTCGGAGATCGCGAACCACCGGATCGCGGCCGGGGCGGGTGTCGGCCGGACCCGGAAAAGGAGCGTAAGTCATGACGTGGCGATGGCGTTACGAGGACGCGAACGGTGGCGAGGTGACCAACCGGGACCTGCCGAGGGAGATCTTCACGAGCCAGGCCGACGCCGAGTCCTGGCTCGGGGAGAACTGGCGGGAGCTGCTGGATTCCGGCGTCGAGCAGGTGTCGCTGCTTGAAGAGGACCGCGTCGAGTACGCGGCGATGTCGCTGCGCTCGGAGTGATGAGCCGCGCGACGCCGTGATGGCCGCCCCCGGCTCCGCGTCTGTGGCCGGGGCGGCTTCAGGCGGCATCAAGGGAGTCGAGCCAGGCCAGCAGGCGGGCGCCCTCGCGGTCCATGACCCCCGGGTCCCGCAGGGCGTTGGCCAGCAGGGACATGCCCTGATAGGCGCCCACCAGCGTCAGGGCCAGGCCGTCTGGTTCCGGCTGGCCCAGTTCGCGGAACTGACGCTCCACCCAGGCGAGCAGTAGCCGGATGACCTTGCCCGCCTCGACGTCGAGGCCGCCCTCGTCGCGCTTGTCCAGTTCGACGGCGAGGGTGCCGGTAGGGCAGCCGTAGCGGGCGGCGAGGTCGCGCTGGCCCATCCAGGTCTCGATGAGGCCTCTGAGGCGCAGGCGGGGATCGGTGAGCCGGTCCAGGTGGCCGGTGAGCAGTTCCAGTCGCCGCGCGTGCTCGGAGAGCGCGGCGGCGACCAGATCGTCCTTGGTCTTGAAGTAGTAGTACACGTTGCCGGCGGGGACGTCGGCCACCCGCGCGATGTCGGCGATGGTGGTGCGCTCGGCACCCTGCCGGTGCAGGACTTCCGCCGCGGCCCTCATGAGTCGTCGCCGCTTGGCGTCAGCCGCCCGGACTCGGCCGGACTCTTTCAAGTCAGTCACCTCACTAACTATATGTCTCTCATGTGTTAGGGTCCTTCTCAGTCAGTCAACTAACTAACAACTCGAAGGGCCTCTCATGATCGTTGTCACCGGTGCCACCGGGAACGTCGGCCGCACGCTGGTCCGCATCCTCGCCGAGCAGGGTCGCGAGGTGACCGCGGTCTCCCGCCGGATGGCACAGGCCGACGCGCCGTCCGGCGTCCGCGCGGTCGCCGCCGACCTCTCGCAGCCGCACGCTGACGTGTTCGCGGGGGCGGACGCGGTCTTCCTGCTGGTCGGCGGAGAGCTGATGATGGTCGGCGACCCGGTCCGGGTCGTCGCCCCGTTGGCGGCCGCAGGCAGGATCGTCCTGCTCTCCTCTCAGGGGGTGGCCACCCGCCCGGACTCCTTGTCGCACGGCCGGGCGTTCGCCGCCTACGAGCAGGCCGTCATGGACTCCGGCGCCGAGTGGGCCATCCTGCGGCCCGGAGGCTTCGCCTCCAACGCCTACGCCTGGGCGCCGTCCATCAAAACGTCCCGTACGGCCGCCGCCCCCTTCGGCGAGGTCGGCCTCCCGGTCATCGATCCCGACGACATCGCCGCCGTGGCCGCCGTCACCCTGACTCGGCCGGGCCACGCGGAGGCGATCTACGAACTGACCGGCCCCGCGCCGATCACCCCGCGCGGGCGCGCGGCCGCCATCGGTGACGCCATCGGCGAGCCCGTCACCTTCGTCGACCAGACCCGAGAGGAGGCCCGCGCCCAGATGCTCACCTTCATGCCCGCCCCGGTGGCGGACACCACCCTTGACATCCTCGGCACCCCGACCGTCCGGGAGCAGACCGTCAGCCCCGACGTCGAGAAGATCCTCGGTCGCGCCCCCGGCACCTTCGCCGACTGGGCCAGGCGCAATGCCGCGGCCTTTCGCTGATGCCTTTCGCTGATGCCGCGGCCGGTCGGGGCGCTCAACCCCCACCCATGTAGCGGAATGCGAGACGTCATCTCTATTGACGGAACCTTTGGCGCAGGTCTAGCGTGGCGGAAAGACGACCACCCGCAGGAGAGCGCCATGATCCACGTTGCCGTACCCGGCTTCGGGGCGATCGTGTCCGGCTGGGAGGAACCGATGCGAGTCCGCCCGCCGCGGAAGGGCATGCGCCCGGGCACCGCCGCGGGAGATCCGCAGACCCCTTTCTGATCTCCGCATCAGAGGCGAGCGGCGCCGCACGAGCGGTCCCGCGGCGTCGTCCGCCGTCCTCGCCTGTCCGGACTCCCGCATCCCGGCTGTGACGGCCTTTTCGAGCTGTCACCGCCCTTCTGAGACGCGACCCCCAAAGTACTCGGAGTGCATCATCATGACCACAGAGGTCTCCCTGTCCCCGATCACCGGCCCGTCCGCATGGCGTGGCGACGAGCTGGCCGGATCCACCGAATGGATCTACCTCCTCAGCGACGCGGAGCGCGAGGAGCTCGAGGAGGTCGGCCGTAAGTTCGTCGCGGACGACCCCGACCTGCGCACCGTGGTCGCGGCCGACTATCCGCTGTCCGCCGCGACCGGTCTGATGGAGGAGTGCGCGCGGCAGATGGACGCCGGGCGCGGGTTCGTCCTGGTCCGCGGTCTGCGCACCGAGGAGTACGGCGACGCGCTGGCAGGTGCGATCTTCTTCCTGATGGGCCTGCACCTCGGCACGCCGATGGAGCAGAACCAGCTCGGCAACGTGCTCGACCACGTCATCGCGACGTCCAACAAGACGCTGGACGACCCGGGCGCGCTGCCGTCGCGGGTGCGCGACCGGCTGCCGTTCCACTCCGACAGCTCCGACGTCGTCGCGCTGATGTGCCTGCGCGCCTCGAAGGAGGGCGGCGCCAGCAGCCTGGTGAGCGGTACGACGATCTACAACGAGATCCTGCGCCGCCGGCCCGACCTCGCCCCCCTGCTGTTCGAGCCCTGGCACTGGGACTGGCGGGGCCAGGACCCGGACGCGCTGTCCGAGACCTACGTGTCCCCGATCTGCAGCTACGTCGACGGCATCTTCAGCACGTACGCGGGCAGCACGATGATCTTCTCCGCGCAGAAGTACGACGGCGTGCCCCGGCTGACCGAGGACCAGATCGAGCTGCTGCACCTCTACGACGAGATCACCCAGGAGCCCGGACTCGCGCTCGACATGGACTTCCAGCCGGGTGACGTCCAGTGGCTGCTGAACTACGCCGCCCTGCACTCGCGCACCGAGTACATCGACTGGCCGGAGCCGGAGCGCCGCCGCCACCTGCTCCGCCTCTGGCTCAAGCGCGACGTGGGCCGCCCGCTCGTGGACGGCTTCGGCAAGAACGTCGTGAAGGCGCGCGGCGCCGAGGAGAAGAAGATAGTGGAGGGCGGCGCCTTCCACATCGCCGAGGCGGTCGTGCCCAACCAGGACTGGGGCAACTGACCGCTGGTCCGGCCCGCGACGGAACGGCCGACAGGGATCGCCCCCCTGTCGGCCGTTCCCGTCTGTCCGCCCGGCCGGTCCCGGCCGCTTCTCCCCAAAACGGAGATGCCCTGGGGAACGGTCCCCAGGGCATCTCGTGTACGTGTTCCTAGGCCGACGGCGCCGACGGCTCGGTGAGCTGCCGGTGCACCTCGCCGCTGTCCCAGTAGTCCGTACGGTGCGTGATCAGGCCGTGCGCGCCCACCCGGAAGCGGAAGACGCCGCGTATCCGGACCGGCTTGCGCCCGGCGGAGACCAGCGTGAACGACATCCGGTAGGCGAGCGCCGCCCGGCCGTCCTCCACGATCAGGTCCTCGACGGCGTAGTGCAGGTCCGCGAAGTCGGCCAGGAACCCCGCGAGGTTCGCGCGGTAGCGATCGCGGCCGGTGACGTCACGGCCGAGCGTGGACGTGTGCTCGTTGACGAAGTCCGGACTCACGCAGGCCGCGATCGCGTCGGCGTCGTGCGCGTTCAGCGCGGCGACGTACCGCGCGACCGCGGCCCGGGTGAGTTCGGAGCTCAGGAGGGGTTCGCCCACAGCTTGCGCACCGTGTCGAACACCTGCTGGTTGTGCGAGATCTCGATGACGTTGCCGTCGGGGTCCTTCAGGGCGCAGATGTAGCCGACCGGGTCGGGCATGTCCCGGGGCTCCCAGTGCAGGCAGCCCAGGTCGCGCGCCCGCTCGGCGATCGCGTCCACGTCGCCGCGCTCCGGCACCTCGATGCCGATGTGCGCGAACGGCGTCAGCAGCCCGAGCTGCCCGCCCTTGTCCTTGTTGAAGGACACGAGCACCAGCACCATCGGCGTCTCGACCTGCTTGTCGTTGGACAACCAGGCGCTCTCACCGTCGGCGTCCCGGAACCGCTCCACGACGACCAGCGGCGTCAGCGCCGTGTAGAAGTCGATCGCCTTGTCGAGGTCGCCGGTCGGCAGGGCCACGTGCGTCCAGCGTGCCTGGGACAGACCGCTCATTTCTTCCTCCGATTTGTCTGATCCATCAAGGGGTGGGTCATGGTGCCGTCCGTCAGGTGGAACCCCGTACGAACGGTTGCCCGAGCGCCTTCGGTTCGCGGTTCCTGGTCGCGAAGACCAGCATCGCGAGCAGCGCGAGCAGGTACGGCGCGACGACCAGGAGCTGCGAGTTCAGCGTCAGGCCGAGGGCGGGAAGCGCGAGGCGCATGGCGTCGGCCAGGCCGAAGAGCACGCAGCCGAGCAGCGTGCGGCCCAGCCGCCAGGCGCCGAAGATCACCGCCGCGATGACGATGTACCCGCGCCCCGCCGTCATGTTCTGGTTGAACGAGCCGACCTCGCCCACCGCCAGGTAGGCGCCGCCGAGGCCGGCCAGCGCGCCGCACCACAGCAGAGCCTGGCGGCGGCGCAGGTTGACGTGGATGCCGGTGACGTCGGCGGCCTGCGGCTGCTCGCCGACGGCCCGCAACTCCAGCCCCCACCTGCTGCGCTCCACGAGCCACCAGGTCAGCGGGATGACGAGGATCAGCAGGTACACCGGCCACCGCTCGACGAACAGCGGATGGCCGATCAGGGGGATGTCCCGCAGCCACGGGACGCTCACCTGCGACACCTGGTGGGAGTCGAACGAGCTGATCGTGATCAGGAAGCTGGTCAGCCCCAGCACGAGGGCGTTCAGCACCAGGCCGACCACGAACGTGTTGACCTCCAGGCGGTGCGCGAGGTTCCCGTGCACGAAGCCGATCAGCAGCCCGATCAGCACGCCCGCCACCAGTCCGGTGGTGGCGCTGCCGGTCGCCGACGCCGTGGCCACCGAGCCGAACGCGGCGCCCAGCATCATGGCCTCGAGCGAGATGTTCATCGTCCCGGCCCGCTCGGCGAGGTACTCGCCGCAGGCGGCGAAGGCCAGCGGCACCGTGAGCCGGATCCCGCTGGACAGGATCGTGGAGATGTCGTCGGCGGCGCTCACGCGATCGCCTCCTCTGCGACGGGAGTGGCCTCACGGCGGGATCCCGCCGTTCGGTCGCTGGAACGGCGCCGCCTGACGAGGGCGACGACCACGGGCGGCGCGACGAAGGCGAGCACCAGCAGCGCCTTGACCACGTCCACCAGGAACGAGGGCACCCCGGTCGCCGCCAGGAAGCCGCCTCCCGAGCGCAGCACGCCGAAGAGCAGGGCGACGGGCATGGCGGCCAGCGGCCGGTTGCGCGCGACCAGGGCGACCAGCAGGCCGTCCCAGCCGATGTTCATCGCTATGCCCGGCTGGAGCCGGTTGACTCCCACCGGGCTGGCCAGCAGGACCGCCCCGGCCAGGCCGGCCAGCGCTCCGGAGATCGCCAGCGCGGCACCGCCCAGCGCGTTGACGCGTACGCCCGCGTGCTTGGCGGCGAGGGGGTTGCGGCCGAGCATGGTGAGGCGGAATCCCCAGGGAGTGCGCGTGATCGCCACCGCGACGAGCACGGCCGCGACCACCGCGAGGATCAGGCCGCCGTTGATCTGCAGGTCGGGGTACTCGCCGAACGAGCCCAGCAGGCCCGAGGGAGGCAGCGGGTTGGACTGCGGCGAGACCGGCGCGTTGCCGACCCGGGACTCCTGCAGCAGCCACGGCATGTTCACCGCGTACGCGACGACCTGCTGGGCGACGAAGGTCATCAGCATCGTGCTGACGACGACGTTGACCCCGCGCAGCCGGTACATGAGCGAGCTGAGGCCCGCCCACGCGCCCGCGGCCAGCGCGGCGGCCGCCAGCATGACCACCAGCAGCACCGGGCCGGTGATCGCCAGGCGCAGGCCGACCCAGGCCGCGGCGAGCGCGCCGATGAGCACCTGGCCTTCCTGTCCGATGTTGAACAGGCCGGAGCGCGCGCTGACGCAGGCGCCGACCGCGACCAGCAGCAGCGGAGCCATGTAGAGCAGCGTGGACGTCCACGCCGTCCAGTCGGCCATGCTGCCCTGGAACAGGGCCTGGACCGACGCGGCGGGCGAGCCCCCGGTGATCGCGATGAGCGCGGACGAGAGGGCGAGCGCCACGAGCAGGGCGAGCACGGTCGCCGCCGTGGTCTGCCAGCCGTACGGGCCGGGGTTGAGGTGGCGGAGCAGGCGGCGGCCGGTCCCCGAGGGGACGGCGGGCGAGGAGGCGGTCACGCGGCCACCCCGCCCACCAGCATGCCGAGCCGCTCCGCCGTGGCCTCCCCTGTGGAGAGTACGCCGGTGATCCGTCCCGAGGAGATCACCGCGATCCGGGACGCCAGAGCCATGACCTCCTCCAGCTCGGTGGATATCAGCAACACCGCCACACCTCCTGACGCCGCGTCCCGCAACCGCTGGTACATGTCCTCGATGGCCCCCACATCCAGCCCGTGGGTGGGCTGCGCGGCGATGAGGACGCCGGGCCCGGCCGACAGCTCGCGGGCGAGGACGACCCGTTGCTGGTTGCCTCCGGACAGGCTCCGGACCGGCGTGTCCATGGACGGGGTGACGATGTTGAACTCCGCCGCCAGGCGGCGCGCGATGGCGTGCATCCTGCGCCGGCTGATGAAACCGCGGCCGCTGACGTCGCCGATCGACTTCATCACCAGGTTCTCGGCGACGCTCATGTCCAGCACGACGCCGGAGCTGTGCCGGTCCTCCGGGATGATGCCGAGACCGGCCCGGTGCAGCGCCCCGGGACGGTCCAGCTCGACCGGACGCCCCGCGAGTTCGACCGTCCCCGAGGTGGGGAGGACGAGCCCGGAGAGCAGGTCGCCGAGGGTGGACTGGCCGTTGCCCTCGACGCCGTACAGACCGACGATCTCGCCGGGGGCGACGTCCAGGCTCAGGTCGGACAGGACGGCCACGCCGTCGATCGTCACCGTCAGATCGCGCAGCCGCAGCGCCGGTGCCGTCCCGGGCGCCGCCGCGTCGGTGCCGGTGCCGGGGTCCGCGGGGGCCGGGGCGCCGTCCACCGGCAGCATGCCGAGCGCGGCTCCCTCGGCCCGCAGCGAGACGTCCCGCCCCACCATCTGGCGGGCCAGCTCCGGCGGCGTGGTCGCGGAGGTCTCGCTGTGGAAGACGACCTTCCCCTTGCGCAGCACCGTCACCCGGTCCGTGGCCGCGGTGATCTCCGCCAGCTTGTGGCTGATCAGGATCACCGCGCGGTTCTCGGCGCGTACGACGTGGCGCAGGACGGTGAACAGCTCCGCCGACTCGGCCTGCGTCAGCACCGAGGTCGGCTCGTCGAGGATGAGCACCGACGGGTCCCGGCGCAGGCACTTGATCAGCTCGACCCGTTGCCGTTCTCCGGCGGAGAGCCGGTCGACGCGGGCGGTGGGGTCGATCGGCAGGCCGTACCGCCGGGACACCTCCTCCACCTGGCGGCACGCGGCGGCGCGGTCGATCTTCCCGGTGTCGCCGAGGATGACGTTCTCCCAGACGGTCAGCGCGTCGATCAGGCTGAAGTGCTGGTGCACCATGCCGATGCCCAGCGCCACGGCCGCCTGAGGGTTGTGGACGTCCACCGGCGTCTCGCCGCGCATGATCGTCCCGGAGTCCCGCTGGACCAGCCCCAGGAGGATCTTCATGAGCGTCGACTTGCCCGCGCCGTTCTCTCCGAGCAGACCGTGGATCTCGCCGTGGTGCACGTCGAGATCCACGTTGTCGGAGGCGACGACCGGGCCGTAGCGCTTGCTGATGCCCCGCAGCCGCAGAGCGGGGGCCGATGGCGGGGTCAGCTCCCTCGCCCGCTCGTCATCTGTCATCTCAGGAACCGAGCCTCTTGACTTCCGCGGCGGGGTCGAACTTGTTGGCGCCGACGTCGGCGATGAACGCGTCGAGCTTCTCCTTGACCTCCGGCTTGTCACCGCACAGCTTCACCGTCGGGTACGGGTCGACGCCGAGCTGCCAGACCTTCTTGACGCCCATCTGCAGCTTGCCCGCGGCGAAGCTCTCCAGCGCGGAGGCGAAGTAGTCGCCCGGGCTGAACAGCACGGAGACGTCGAACTTGGGCTTGGTGGAGGCGCACTGGTCGGTGCCCGGGGTGAGGGTGTAGACGTCGTTGGCGTTGGCCAGTTCCGTGGCGGCGTTCGTGGCGCCCCCGAGGTACGGGTACACCACCTTGACGCCCTGGCTGATCTGCGCCTGCATCGCCTCCTTGGCCTTGGCCGAGTCGTTGAGGTCGCCGGTGAAGGTCGTCACCACCTTCGCGTCGGGGATCACGAGGCGGATGCCCGCGCGGTACGCCCGCACCGCCGAGGTGGTGAAGTCGACCTCGGGACCGGTGATGAAACCGGCCTTGGTGTCGCCGCGCTCCTGCAGCAGCAGGCCGGCGGCGTACCCGGCGGCCAGCAGGCTCTGGTTGGCGTCGTCGACGGACAGCATGATCTTCGGCGTCTGCGGGATGTTGTCGGCGGACGGCACGTACCACGCCGTGTTGGCGCAGACCGGCTCCTCGGAGGCGGGGATCGCGTCCCTCAGCTCCGAGGCGCCCAGCGCCACCATGTCGACCTTCTGCTGGCAGAGCGCCCGCGCGGCGCTGAGCGCCTCGCTGGTGTTCACGCTGCCCCGCTTGATGAGCGTCCAGCCTTGTGACGTGGCGTACTTCTCGGCGGTGTCGACGAAGCTCTGGTAATAGCCGCCGTCGTTGATGTCGCCGGGGCTGAGCACCCCGATGACGACCTTGCCGTCGCCGTTGACGTCCGGCTGGCCGGCCTGGGTGCCGCCGCCCGAGGTGCTTCCGGCGGTCGCGGCCGGAGCCTTCGCCGCGGTCGCGTCGTTGCTGGCACATCCGGCCAGGGCGATCGTGCCGAGGCAGGCGATCATCGCACCGGCGGCCTTGCCCGCTCGGTAGTTTCCGGCCATAACGATCCTCTCGATCTTCTGGGGGCTCGATCTGCTGGGAGTTCGTAGGGGAGTTGTCGGGGTCGTGATTCCGGGCAGTGATCTTCAGGGGGTGTGGTCAGGATGATCTTCGGGAGTACGCCGCCGCCGGGATCGACGGCCAGCGGTGGGGTACGTCCAGGCCGGCCCGGCGCAGCAGCGCCGCGGACCGCTCGGCGGCCTCGCGGCGCAGCGCGCCGGTGTCGACGGTGGTGAGCCCGCGGTCGCGGACGACGACCTTGCCGTCGACCAGCACGTCGCGGACCGTGTGCGTCGGCGCGCCCCACACCAGGTGCGTGGCGAGGTCGCCCCTGGGGGTCCAGGACAAGTCCCGGGTGTCGAGTACGACCAGGTCGGCGGCCTTGCCGACCTCGATCGAGCCGACGAGGTGGCCGAGTCCGACCGCCTCGGCGCCGTCGATCGTCGCCAGGGCGAAGACCTGGTCGGCGCGCAGGACGGGCGCCTCGTCCCGGTCGCGCTCCAGCGCGGCGAGCAACCGCGCCGCGCCGAGCAGGTCGGGCACGTCACCGGCGTTGTGGGAGTCGCAGCCGAGGGCGACCCTGCCGCCCCGGCGGACCAGTTCCCCGTGCCGTCCTGCCCGGCCGTATCCCTGGCCGAGCCGCAGGTACGCCCCGGGACAGGAGGCGACGGCCGTACCCGTCTCGACGACGGCGTCGAGTTCGGCGTCGTCCAGCCAGACGGCGTGGCCGAGCAGCAGCCGGGGACCCAGCACGCCGAGCCGCCGGAAGTGCAGCACGGGCCGGGTGCCCGCCCGCTCCGCGTAGGCCCGCGCGTCGGCGGCGCTGGGGGAGACGTGCCAGGTCAGCCCCACGTCCAGCCGCTCGGCCAGCTCCGCGGCGCCGACGAACAGCTCGTCGCCGGCCAGGTCGTGCCCGACCAGGGTGACCCAGCCGGTGACGGTCCCGCCCGACGCGAGAGCGCGTACGGTCTCCTCCTGGAGGGCCAGGCTCTCCGCGGCGGGCAGCGCGTGGGCGACACCCGGCACGTCCCAGCCCCAGCGGCCGACGCGGGCGCGGATCCCGGCCGAGGCGAGGCCCGCCGCCACCCTCAGCGGGTGGGCGACCGTACCGGGCTCCAGGATCGTGGTGACGCCGCGGAGGAGGGACTCGGCGGCCGTCAGGGTCGCCGACAGCTCGTCGTCATCGCCGGTGACCTGGTCGTGCAGCGGAACGATCCATCCGAAGATCGCCTCCTCGGAGGCGATGTCGTCCGGGATCATGCTGCGTACCAGGGGATCGGCGGTCGTGTGCTGGTGCGCGTTGACCAGTCCGGGGATCACCACGCACTCCCGCGCGTCCAGCTCCGGAGCGCCGGGGAATCGGGCCCGCAGCTCGTCCGCCGGGCCGATCGCGGCGACGCGCCCGGCGGCCACGGCGATCGTGGCTCCGGTGACCACCTCGCGTCCGGGGGCCATCGTCACCACGTCGCCGCCCACGACGAGCAGGTCCGCGCGGCCGTCTCCGGGCGCGGGCGCCGTGTCGGGTGCTGTGTCGGGCGCCGTGTCGGGTGCCGTCATGGCCGCACCAGAACCCGGCCGACGAGGGACCGGGAGTCGCCCCGGCCGAAGGTCGGGTGCAGGTCCTCGAACCCGCACTCGGCGGCCACGAGGGTGCGCAGGCCACCCGAGAAGTACGTGTCCAGCATGAGGGAGAAATCGTCGGCGGTGTAGGCGCCGGATCCGAGCAGCCGTAGGCCGCGGTGGTAGACGTTCGCCAGCGAGAGGGAGACCTCGTCGCCCGTCGTGTTGCCGAACATGACCAGCCGGCCGCCGATCCGCAGGCAGTCGAGCGAGCGCTGCCAGGTGGCGGCGCCGACGTGGTCGAGGACCACGTGAGCCGGCCAGGGCCTCCTGGA